>DAIOHD010000001.1:535692-704309 GCA_036744835.1 Candidatus Magasanikiibacteriota bacterium
TTTTATTTAAATCTAAAAAATTAACCAAACATCAACCATTCCGGTCTGAAAATCAAGAGAAAACCAATAAGTAACATCAAAACCCCACCGATCAAATGCGAAAATCTGGCATATTTAGTTGTGACCCCGGTCATATGTAAAGTAGTCATAGCTATAAAAAATACCACTAAATCATCCAACATGAAAATCAAAATATAAAGACCAATATAGGCATAATACTGCCATTTAGCCAAAGCACTCATCGCCAAAACTTGAGTATAAACTGCTGGTAAACCCGCTGAACAAATCAACTCTACCAGATTAACCGCAAACGCCAACAAAATAATTCCACCCAAAGCTAGATAAAAACTTTTTTGATGCGTTATTTCTTTTAATCTTTCAAAAACTTTTTGTCTTTTTTCCGTACCAGTTACTTTGCACGCTGCTTCCGGGTTTTTGAAATATTCTTTCAAATTATAACTACCGCCTCCCAAAGCCACTAAACCGATGAGAATTCTGATCCAAAAAATAAAACCTAAAAATAAAAGCAGGTTCAACCAAGCGGCCATAAAAACAAAATATACCGCGGCTGAAGATATAATAAAAGCACTTCCCAAAATCCACATTCTTTTTCTATTTTCCATCCCCAAAAGTAAAGAGATTAAAAACAGAAGTGTCCACATCGCGCAAGGGTTAAATCCGTCTAGAGCTCCAAGCACAATAGTAAAAACTGGCAAAGATAAATCCTTTGTTTTTATCTCCCCAATAAGCGGAAAATTTATTTTTTCCGGAATAGGAGATTTTTCTTCAAAAATTTTATTTTCTTGTTCTGTTTCTTTTGTAATTATATCTTCTTCTTGCACAATAACTTGTTCTTCTTTGGCTTGTACTACTGGTAAAATAATTATACTTTCTTTTACTACAGGTTTGATAATTTCTTTACCAATATCTTGACAATTTTCTTTGATATAACAATTAATAGCGTCTTCTATCTGGGTTCCGGTATAACTTTCGTTCAACCACCCTATGACGTAATGCTCGCCAATCACGGTAAACGGGACTCCACTAACATCTGCATTTAATTTTTTTCCAAATTCTATCAACAACTTGCGATTTTCCGCGTTATTCCAAACTTCAAACTGTTGCACTTTGATTTGCGGATATTTTTGTTCCATTTTGGTCAAAAATGGTTTTTCACTTTCACAGTGCGGGCACCCCTCACCCCAAAAGAAATATATATTTAGAGGCTCTTGCTCTTGAGCATTGGCACTCAAAAAACCACCAAATAAAAATATGGTTAGAAAAAATAAAATGAAAAACTTTTTTAACATAGATTTTTTTATCGCTTGATTATTTTATCACGTTTATCTAAAATCTCACAAATATATTTAGCAAATAGCCAACCCCCAATATACCCAAACCAACTACTCCGGCAAAAATAGCAATCAATTTCACTTTCATTACCCTTTTTAAAATCATAAATTCTGGCAAAGATAGGGCGGTTACCGACATCATAAAAGCCAAAGCTGTGCCCAAGGCTACACCTTTTTCCACCAACGCACTAACAACCGGAATTACTCCGGCTGCATTAGAATAAAGCGGAATACCAAAAAATATAGCCAAAGGTACTGCGAAGATATTATCACTGCCCAGATATTGCGCCAAATAATTGTCAGGTATATAACCGTGTATTATAGCTCCTATAGCTACCGCAAAGACTATATAAAGCCAAACTTTTTTAACAATTTTTAAACCGTATTTTAATGAAAAAATTATTTTTTGTTTTAAGGGCAAAATACTTAAATCAATTTTGTTTTTATTACAAGAACAAATTTGAAAATCTTTGTCAATTAAATTATCTGTTTTAAATTTTCCAATAATCAACCCGGAAACTATCGAGATTATCAAACCAAAAACCACATAAATCAAAGCTATTTTCCAACCAAACGAAGCAAATAATAATCCCAAAGCCACTTCATTTATCATCGGCGAAGCGATAAGAAAAGAAAAAGTTACACCCAATGGAATCCCCGCTTCCAAAAAACCAATAAACAAAGGCACTGCGCTACAAGAACAAAAAGGAGTAATAATACCAAACATCGACGCCAGAATGTGTCCGACAAAAACATTTTTTCCGGTTAAAATATGTTTTACTTTATTTATCGGCAAATAAGTTCTAATCAAGGTAACAAAAAAAACCGTTGTAAATAACAAAACTATTATTTTAAAAGTGTCGTAAATAAAAAAATTAATAATCTCCTGCATGTTTAATATTAGAATTTACTTAAAACTGCTAGTCGGGCTAGTGGGACTTGAACCCACGGTCTCATCCACCCCATGGATGCGCGATAGCCAACTTCGCTATAGCCCGAAATAAAGTATGCTAATTATAACAAAAAAACGTAAAAAGTAAACAACATTATAAAATGGCTAATTTTAGGGATTTTTTGTTTATTTTTCATAATCTTGCAATCTTTAAATCTTTCAATCTTGTAATTTTAGGGGTCACGCCCCAGCTGAGCGGGGCCAAGCTAAGCGTGGCTTTACCCGCGCTAAGCGCGGAGCTTGACAAAATCTTCAAAATATGCTATACTGTGTAGTCGCTCAAAATAGACAAAAAGACTTTCGGGTCTTGAGTCTAAAACCGGCGAAGTTCGTTTCAAAACCACCAAACCCGCCAAAAAGGAGGTTCAGATGAACCGCACGAGAGACGCGCCCTAACAGGTAAAACCTGCCCAACGTTTCCTTATTCTGAAAACATGTATTGGGAATCGTCGGTGACGATCTCAGCAAAACCCGGCCACGTCAAAATGGAGGTGCTTAGGATGAAGAACATCCGTGCTGGTCCGTAAGACACAATCGTAACTGAACAACCATCTACGAAAAAAGTTTTGATGTTTCGTTCCTCCTGCCGAGACGACGCCCACATGGCGCCTGTGCCCGATTTTCATGGCACTTTTCCGGCGGGTTTCAAAAAAAAGGCAAAGAGCGCATTTTGCTCTAGCCTATACCGGCGCCGGTCGGACCTTCTAACCTGGAAATGTGTTCCTATGCCACAGGGGCGAGGATACACCTTCCACTTGACAAAAGGTCATGAAGGTCCGACACGCCGAGCAGAAAATGCGGACGACACGGTAGGCCAATGCCAAAACCGATGAAGTCTGCACCGAAAAATTGCGGATAAACCGGATCAACTTAAAAACCGGTGATCTCCGCACCAACGTTAAGGTGGTCTCTAGGCTTCCGGATCGCCCACGGCTCATCTGCTGTGTAAAGTGAAGTCACATTTTCCCCGGTCTGCGATCAACAACTGAGCGCTCAGTGTTGATTCGCAGCCGGGGCGTTTTTTTTACCCTGTGAAATGGCGTTTTACGCCAATTTTTATTTCATAAAATAAAAATTATTTCACAGGGTGAATCTAAAATTCATTGACTAAATGTTATTCTATTCCTATAATTAATTCCTATGAAACCAAAACAAACTCATAAACCAATTTTACTCGCTCCCGTCCGGGACGAGGTCTCTTTTACCGCCGCCATTGATGCCGGAGCGGATGCGGTTTATTTTGGTATTGGCGAACTCAATATGCGGTTAAGTTCCAAAGGGATAAATTTGAAGCAACTCCCCCGCTTTGTCAAAAAAGCTCATCAAAAAAATGTTTTGGTTTACATCGCCCTAAACGTGATTGTTTATGAAAACGAATTGGTGCGGGCAGAAAAAATCCTCAAACAAATCAAAAAATCTGGAGTTGATGCAGTGATAGTTTCAGATTTTGCCATTATTTCTCTTTGTCAAAAACTCAAAATTCCTTTTCATCTTTCCACTCAGGTTAATATTAGTAATAGCTCTGAAGTGACATTTTTTGAGCGTCTCGGTGCCAAAGCCGTAGTACTCGCGCGCGAATGCACTCTACCCCAAATCAAAGAGATAAAAAAGAAAAGCAAAATTAAAATAGAAATTTTTGTCCACGGCGCCATGTGCGTCTCTGTTTCCGGGCGTTGTTATATGTCGGAATTTACTTCTTGCAAATCCGCCAACCGCGGAGAATGCATGCAACCTTGTCGACGCGAATACGAAATTCGGGATACTCAAACCAATGATGAACTCATCATCGGCAAAGGTTATGTGATGAGTCCGAAAGATCTTTGCACTTTACAAATCTTAGATAAAGTCATTGCAACCGGCGTGGACATTTTGAAAATTGAAGGCCGTAGTCGATCTCCGGAATATATCAAAACTGTAGTATCCGCTTACCGCCAAGCTATAGACGCTGTAGCTACTAAAAAGTTCAACAAAAAACTGACTGACGAACTAATACAAAAAGTTTCACAGGTGTATAATCGCGGATTTTCTACCGGCTTTCTTTTCGGCGCACCTAGTAGTGAAGGTTGGGCGAGAATTTCAGGAACTGCATCTAAAATAAAAAAAGAACGCCTCGGGTACGTGCGTAATTATTATAGCAAAAATAAAATCGGGGAAATTTATCTGGAAGCCAATACCCTAAAAGCTGGAGACAAAATCCAAATTGAAGGTCCGACTACCGGTGTGGCAGATTTCGTAACTCCGGAATTTTGGGTTGATGATAAACCAACCAAGAGCGCTAAATTGAAAGATGTGGTTACTTTTAAATCTCCTTTTGTTTTGAGAAGGAATGATAAAGCTTATAAAATTACAAAAATTACAGAAATTGCAAAGATTACAGAAATTAAAAATTAAACTTTGAAAATTAATTAAAAATTGTAAAATTAAAAATTTAAAATTCTAATTAAAAAAACCGCTCTTTCGAGCGATTTTTTTATTAAGCGATTTTTACTTTAGTAAATGGTTGTCGGTGGCCGTAAACTTTGTGGTATCTAACTTTTCTCTTGAATTTCTCCACACGAATTTTTTTGGCGCGTCCTTGTAACTCAACGACAGCTTCTACGGTCATTTCCAAATATGGAGTGCCAATTTTAACATCAGAACCATCATCTTTGGCGGTAAGTAATATTTTATCAAAAACTACTTTTTCACCTTCTTTGGCAAGTAATTTTTCGATTTTAATAGCATCGCCGGTTTTAATCAAATATTGTTTACCACCGGTTTCAATAACTGCGATCATAGTTTTAAAATTTAGATTTTGCAACCCCAAAGGGAATAGTCGGAATTGCTTTTGTTTATTTTTTAAGTAGCGTTATTTTAGCAGAAAAAGGCCTGATTTGTCAAGTGCTTAGCGTTTAAACTCAATTTTATCTCCGATTTTAACCTCATATTTGTCCAAAAAACCAGCCGGTAACTCCAAAACCATATTATTTCTAACTCTGGCGATATAAGGAGTTAGTTCCGGTTCAGTTTTACCAGGTTCAGGTGATAAATTTTTGGCCATATCCACAATTTCCGTTCCATCAAGCCAGATCATGTCCAAAGCAAAACGCATATCACGCATAACCATGGGGTGTTGACCATAGTTACCAAAAACAAATAACATCCCATCATATTTACCCAAATTGTCTTTATTGCTATAACCCTCATACAGCCGTGCTGGATTTTTGGCCACCAAAACTTTCAGATTTTGTCCGGCCAAAACAACTTCCGCTTTGGGCCAATAATATTTTTGATAAAAATGTAAACAGAAAGCACAAAACACCAAACCCACAATGATGGCGATGTTAAACTTACCTAATTTTTTTTCATTAACTTCTGATTTTTTAAAAAACATAGGTTGTCAAATTTTTAATTTTTAATTTTACAATTTTTAATGAATTTTTAATTATCAATTTTTAATTGTCATGCTGAATTTATTTCAGCATCCCCCCGTTGTAACAATGTCTTAAAAAGGAGATCCTGAAACAAGTTCAGGATGACACTTTGTGTCACTTTATGAACTTTATAACTTTATGAACTTTACGAACTCTTTGTCATATTTTTTCTCGCCAACCAAAAACCCAAACACAACATAACCACACACAATAATCCCAAAACCAGTAGTTTTTGCCAGCTTTGTAAAAATAAAGTAGTAAAACCAAAAGCAAAAGCGATTATATAAAATAAAATCACGCTTTGACGATGGCCCAATCCAGCGTCAATAAGTTGAAAATGCAGATGTCGTCTATCGCCTTTATAAAAAGGTTGTTTGTGTAAAATCCTCATAAAAATAACTCGCGCTAAATCCAAAATTGGAATCGCCATTACCAAAAGCGCGGTAGCAATTTTTCCGCCGGCAATAACTGCAAGTACTCCAAGCAAAAATCCAAGCAACAATGATCCGCCTTCGCCTAAAAATATTTTTGCCGGATAAAAATTAAAAAATAGAAACCCCAGACATGCACCGGCCAAAATCAAAGCTAACGTGGCAGTTTCAGGTTGAAAAAATTTGGCAGTATTGGAAAGCGAAGCAATCATCAAAGCTCCGATAAAAACTATCCCTGTAGTTAAGCCGTCTAGACCGTCCAAAATTTTGGTGGTATACATCATCCCGAGTAACCAGAAAAAAACTATCAGATCCGCTAAAATAAAAATATGACCATAACCAAATAAATCAAGCCCAAAAATTTCTAAATTAATAGCTCCACCAAAAGGATTTGTAACCATTTGTAAATCTACTCCACCAAGCACAGCAATAGCTATAGCCGCGCAAGTTATCAGTAATCTATTTTTGGCTGACAAGTTTTCTTTATCATCAAAAAATCCCAAAATCATCAAAATAGTACTTCCCAAAAATACTCCGATAAATTCACGAGGTTCAATATGACGATGAAAAATATCGGTAAAAAAAGACAAATACCCTACCACTGACCAAAAACTCAAAAATATTGCTAAACCACCCAAAAGAGGGACATTACGACCGTGAAGCTTGCGAATTCCTTCTGGTTTATCCACAATATCCAATTTTTTAGCTAATTTTAGGGTAAAAAATGTAAAAACAAGGGATAAAATAAAAGTTATAAGAAAATATTGCATATTTTTATGATTGTTTAAATTCTATCAAATTTCCGCTCTATTGACAAACGAGCTTATATTTAGTACAATGCTGAAGCAAATTAAAAATTGTAAAATTAAAAATTAAAAATTTTAAATTTATGTCCCATAAAAAAGCCGGTGGCTCAACGCGGTTGGGTCGAGATAGTATCGCCAAAAGACTTGGTATCAAAGTTCATGATGGACAAGAAATCAAATCAGGCATGATTATCGTCAAACAAAGAGGTACAAAAATTCATCCTGGAACTAATGTAAAAAAAGGAACTGATGACACTTTGTTCGCCCTGTCCCCAGGTAAGGTAAAATTTACCAATAAGAAAAGAATGCGTTTTGATGGAAAGTTAAAATCCGCCAAATACGCGAATGTAGTTACAAAATAAAAAAATCGCTCGAAAGAGCGGTTTTTTTATTTTATAAATTTTAAATTTTTAATTTTACAATTTTTAATAAATTTTCAATTGTCAATTTTCAAAACTTTATGAACTTTATAACTTTACAAACTTAATAACTATTTACAGTCCAAATTCCTTTTTCAGCATCCCTATCCCTTCTGTCAATTTGATCGTAGGTTCCCAATCCAACATACTTTTCGCTTTACTAAAATCTGCATGAGTTTGACGAACATCCCCTGGTCTTTCAGGAACAAAAATGGATTCGCCACCGATAAGTTTAACTAAATCATTTACTGAATGCGGATCACCGTTGCCAATATTGAGTACTTCCCCACTTCCGACTTTACTATTTTCCATCGCCAAAATATTGGCGCGAGCAATATCGTCCACATGAGTATAATCACGGAAATATTCCCCATCTCCACACACGGTCATGGGTTCACCATTTTTCACCTGTTTGAGGAATTTACCAATAACCAAAGCATACGCCCCTTCAGGGTCAAAATAAGGGCCATAGACGTTGAAATAACGTAAAGAAACAGTTTTTAAGCCATAAAGCTCGTTAAATAACCGGCAATAATGCTCGCCGATAAATTTATGCAAAGCATAAGGACTGATAGGTATGGCTAAAAAATCTTCTTTGAATGGCACGACATCTTGATTGCCATAAACTGAAGATGAAGAAGAAAAAACTACTTTGTTTATTTTATTTTCTTTGGCCGCCATCAAAACATTTAAAGTTCCGTTCACATTCACATCGTGAGTTAAAATAGGATTCTCCACAGAATAAGTAACCCGTGGAAGTGCGGCGAGATGAAATATTCCGTCAAAACCTTCGGCGCAAATCACATTCAAAGCTTCTAAATTCCTAATATCCAAATCAACATATCGCGCTTTGGGTTGAATACGATCTTCTTTATAACCTCCAGCGTAGTTATCGACTACTACAACTTCGTGATTTTGACTTAGGAGCATCTTTACAAGGTTAGTTCCAATGAAACCAGCTCCTCCTGTTACTAAATATTTCATATAATAAATTTTTAATTTTTAATTTTACAATTTTTAATTAATTTTCAATTCACAATTTTCAAATTCGTTTCGTAATTTCGTAATTTTTCGTATTTCATATCCTATATAATCTCGCAATCTAAAATCTAAAATTTGCTGTACACTCTTTCTATTTGGCTTAACATCTGCTCCAAAGAAAATTTCATTGCCACATCTTGCCTCCCCTGTTCTCCCAATTTCAATCTTAATTTTTGATCGCTGACTAATTTTAGTATAGCATCATGAATTTGTCCAACTTCATTATTAACCAAAATACCATTTTTTTCACTTATCGCTTCATCGACTCCCCCAACATCACTGGCAATAACCGGTAGACCACAAGACATGGCTTCCAAAATTGTATAAGGAAAACCTTCCCAAGAAGAAATAAAAACAAAAATATCGGATTGGTTTAAATAGTTTATACTTTGTTTTCTATTTAATGCACCGGTAAATTCAACTTGTACACCCGTATCTTGTGCCAATTTTTCTAATATTTTTCTTTTTGGACCATCTCCAACTATCGTAAAATTAATTTTATTTTTTATTTCTTCAGGCAAACCGGATGTGGCTTCTATGATTAGTTCGGGTTTTTTTGGTTCAGCCAGCCTTCCTATAAAAGTAAGATTGATCCTATCGTCTTTCAACTTTAAACTTTCAACTTTCAACTCTGTTTTAACGCCATTGTAAACTACTTTGAATTTAGATTCAGGGGCGAGATGATATTTCAAACCGAGATTTTTTACAAATTCCGCCACACAAATATAAATATCCGTATAACGAGCGCAAAACTTTTCTAAAAATAAAACCGGATATTTTACCCACGGTTTCATTCCAGTATTAAAACCCCAACCGTGCGCAGTATAAATTGTTCTGATTTTTCCTTTTATCGCCAATCGGCCCAAAATTCCAGCGGATGAACTGTGACAATGAACAATGTCTGGTTTAAATTCTTTTGCACACTTCCTGATTTCTTTGATCGCATTAAATAATTTTCGTAGATATGCTTTGTTGGAAAAATATTTATTTTCCACAAATTTAACGCCGATTTTATCACATTCTTTTTTCAACCAACCATCTCCACTACTCATCACCGCAACTTCATGACCTTTTTCTTTGAAACAAAGACAAAGATCAGCGACATTAGTTTGCGCGCCTCCGGCTTCAGATTTGGTGATTAAATATAAAATTTTCATAATTAAATAAAAGTTTTCAAATATCGCAAACTCCACTTAATACAAGCAATAAAAAAATTCGGATATATTTTTCTAAATTTAATTACCAACTTAAAACTATTTATAACTTGTTGTCTATTTTTTGTTGCAGTTTCTCCTTGTGGATTAAGAAAATATTTTAAACCAACAATTGGTAAATTTGCAAATTTATAATTTTGGCCAATTCGTAACCATAAACCATAATCTTCCACATATTTTTCTTCATTTTTATATAAACCACATTTTTCCGCCGCTTCTTTATAAAATAAAACACTAGAGTGTAAAAATTGATTTTTAATCAATATTTTTTTTCTAATCTCTTCGTCTTTTTGACAATACTCTATTTTTCCAACTTCTTCGTTTTTTTCATTTACCAAAATAGCATTTGTGCCAATCAGCGCGTATTCCGGATTATTTTCCAAAAATTCCACTTGCTTTTCAATTTTATCAGTATCGCCCCATTCATCATCGCTGTCAATTCTAGCTAGATACAGCCCATTGGATTTTTTTACACCTTCATTCAAAACTCCGATTAAACCAATGTTTTTTTCGAAATTAATAGCCCTGACTCGTGAATCTATCGCAATAAATTTATTAATTATCTCCAAAGAATTATCCGTAGAACCATCATTTAAAACCAAGATTTCCAAATCAGTAAACGATTGGTTCAAAACACTGTTTAAACTTTTTTCTATATATTTTTCACCGTTATACACCGGCAAAAGTACGGATACTTTTGGCATATTTATATTTTTATCCAACTTTCTGGTACGATATCATTTTGATTAGCCTTTTTATTATTAAACCATCTTTTTGGAGCAATTACAATTTTACCAGGATTATTATTGAGCCAAGCTCCCCACCAACTAAAACTGCTATTAGCAATAATATTATGTTTGCATTTACTCATTAAAATCATTTCCTCTACGTCTTCGATTTCAGGACAAGAGACAAAAACGAATTCACTGCCTATAAAATTTTCCTTAGCCCAAACAATATCATCGGAAAAAATAAAAAACACAGGATTAAAAATTTTTTCTTTGACCATATTCATCGATTTTTGATAATAATCTACTCCACAAATACCATGAAAAGAATTAGTTTCTTTGTTATTTATATAATCTCCGCGACGAATATGTAAAGAAGTGGAATTATTATTTTTGATATTGTCTAAAATTTCTTGTGCTTTGTCTGATAAGGGTTTTTTCAGAGTAAATTCTTTTTTGATTTCGTCAGCAATATTGATAAAATATTTTTCATTTTGAAAATAAATATCCACGTTCAAACCCAGTCGTCTTTTAATTTTCGTCCAGATATCAAATATCAGATGGCTCTTTGGAAAAAATTCAGTATTTGTTGCAATGTTAAATTTATTCAATTTAAAATTTCTAGCCGTATCTTTTTCCAATTTATTGCCGGTAAAAAAAGAATTATCAAAAATAATCTTCTTACCGGAAAGTTCTTCACTCCTACCGTGAGCATACTGAAACATTTGATTACCTAAACCACCTTGAATTTTAATTATGTTTTTAAAAAGCATAAATTACGCCTCTTTTTTTATAAATTTTGTAATTAGAATTTGCAGAAATAATTGCTTTTTCAATTTCTTTTTCATCATCCACAGAATGATAGGTGCAAAAAACCAACTTAGGCTGATATCTTTTTAAAACATTTTTAGCTCCAATCAATACTTTTGCTTCAGCCCCCTCTATGTCGGCTTTGATAAAATCAACTTTATTCAATTTATATTTATCCACAAAATCATCCAGTGATATTAAATTATTACTTTCATCTGTTTTTTCTCCACAATATTTTCTCACAATATCAATTTTATTTTCATTCAATTCACCAATTTTATCAAGATTGGAACTGTTATTTTCTTCGGGTTCAAAAGCATAAACCTTGGAAGCTTCCTTTTGAATACAAACAGCAGAAAAATCTCCTGGTGCAGCACCCAAATCAATCACTATATCATCTTTATTAATAATAATCTCTTTAAAAAAATACGGAAATCCGTGACTAATGATATGACCACCTATATAATCCGGCTCTCTGTTTAAATAAAAATCTTTCCAATATATCAAAGTTTTATATTTTTCTTTTTGTTTTTTGTAAAAATCCCCTATTTCTTCAGCTTCATATTTGATATTTTCAATATTTGGCTTAAGTACATTAAAAAACGTATCAGCAGTGATAACTGATAACGGAATCTTAACGCCCCCAAAATCATATATATTACCTCTTTTAAAGTTGTTGATTTCTTTTTTTATTTTTATATAGTCAAGATCATTCTTAAAATAACTTTTAATAGTTTTTAATTTATCATTACGATAAATAGTTCGTAAAAACTTGATTCTACTAAGCCACCTCTTTACTATTTGCCAAAAAATATTTCTTTGAATAAAGCCGTTTTTTTCAACAAACATTTTAATTTTTTGCATCTTACTTTCACGGATATTTTCTTTACCAACTTGAATATAATTAAAATACTTTCTTTTGTCGCGTATCATTATTTTTTTGTCAAATGGAAGTTTACTTGCTTCTGGATAAAGATAAGATGGGGATAATATTTTAACATCATCACGTTCTGACAAATATCTATTCCAATGTGATTCATCGTGCCAAACAGCTACAATATTATTTTTTTGATCTAATTTAATATTTTCATTCATTATTTCTATAGCTTCAATAAAATTTTGACAATTACCGCCATTTATCGCTCCTTGAAAATATTTTCCTTCATTTTTTTTATCGACAAAAGCTAGAGATGAATTATTTTTTTCATAAGGAAATTTAGATATTTTTTTATTAAAATATCCGGAATGTAGACATGCGACCAGTTTTTCTTGGCCAACAGGTAAGAACTCCTCAGTTGTAATTTTTTGTAAAAATTGCAAATCAGCATTAAAAAAGAAAAGATAATCGAAATTTACTAATTGTTTTTTAAAATTTAAAAACATCCCATATCTTCTCAATGTATTTCCTGGCCAACCAAGGTTTTCTTGAAATATTCTATGAATCTTTGGATTTTCTTTTTCAAAATCAATACTTTCACTATCTGTAAAAACAAAATATTCTTTTTCTGCTTCCGATATAAAATATTTTTCGCAACTCAAATAAAAATCTTTCCAAAAGATTTTATATTTTCCTGTGCAAATATATAAAATACCTATTTTCATATCTTTTTAGCAATCAATATAATTTCTGGTGAATAAACACGACAATTAGGAATAAATCTTAACGGCATAAAACCTCTGATCATTTTTATAATTATTTTTTTAAATAGGCTTCTTTCTTCTGGTATTACCCAAAAATCAAAGCCTCCTATATGTGTAGCTTTTATTATTTCACAATTTTCATTTACCAAAATTTCTTTCCATTTTTTTAAATCCATCGCTGGTAAATAGCAAGAATCAAAACTTTTTTTGTCTAAATATTGGTGAAGTTTTTTTTGAATATAACCGGAAAAATTCGGGGCGGTAATAAAAATTATACCATCTTTTTTTACCAATTTAGTATGCAACCTGATAATTTCATCAAAATTTGTAAAATGTTCAACAAACCCTGAAGAAAAAACCACATCATATTTTTGTATTTTACTAATATCTATATTAAAAATATCCTGATTAATAAATTCTCCAATTTTAAAGTTATTACTTTTAAACCATTCAATCATTTTTGGTAAAAATTTAGTTTGATCAATTCCATTTAAAATAAAGCCAAGTTTCCCAAAATAATAAAGAAATCTCCCAGGAAAACATCCTATTTCTAAAATATTTTTAAAATTTTTTTCTTTAAAAAAAATTTTTATTTCTTTTACTATAGGATATTTCTCTGGAATAGGATAAAAAACATGACTTTCATAACCTGAGTCCCAAAAATCTTCTGTTGTTAATTTTTTATTCATATTTTTACAAAAATCAATCTGCACTTATTTTGTAGCTACTAGAATAACATGCCTATATTTTAATATATTGCCTTTAATTCTACATGATAACCAAAATAATTTGCTGGGCAAAAATTTATATAAAATTTTAGCTAAAGAAATCAATGAATGAGGTACAACTTTTACATTTTCTACTTTAAATCCTGCTGCCCAAAATAAATTTCCTAAATTAAGAGGTGTCCAAGTATAAAGATGTTTATTAATATCTTCCTTGATATATTCTTTTTGTTTTCGCCAATCATCAATAGGAGTTACAAAAATTATTTTACCATTTTCTTTTAATTTATTTTTTAATTCCATCAATACACCAAAAGGATTTTCTACGTGCTCCAAGGCATGGTGAGAAATGATTTTATCAAACAATTTGTCGTTTGATATGTCATTAATGTTTTTATAAGTTTCTATTCCATTTTGCCTTGCCTGTTCAGCAGCTACGTCATTTATTTCAACACCAAATTTTTCTTTACACTCCAAAGATGCCAAAATATATCCTCCACCGCAACCAAAATCGAGCACACTATCATTTTCATTTATATATCCACTGAACATCCAAGAATCACCCAATACACCATCTTGTCCAATTTTCTTCTGCCAATTAAAATAATTCTGATCGTAATAATTATTCATAATAAATGTTATATAAATTTAAAAATATTATTTAAGTGTTGTACATAAGTATAATTTTTACAAATTTCTTGTTGCTTTTTTATTAAATTTATATACTCGCTTTTATCTAAAGACAATACTTTTTTTACCATTTTTTCCATATCTTCATCATAAATATTACAGTCTTTAAAAATATCATTAAATTTTTTTATGTTTGAAAATCCCAGCTGACCATAAGAAATATTTTTGAACATTCGACAAGGTAAATAATCTATTTTCAATTGTCTATCTCCGCTTATTGCGGGAGCTATTCGAGAATTTCTAATAAAAAAAATATTTAACCAATCCGGAATAAATCTAATTTTAAAAAATTTTAAATTAATATTTTTAAGAATTTCTTTAAATTTAAAAATTTCATTAA
Source organism: Candidatus Magasanikiibacteriota bacterium (assembly GCA_036744835.1). GTDB lineage: Bacteria > Patescibacteriota > Patescibacteriia > Magasanikbacterales > GWA2-37-8 > JAKLGL01. The sequence continues at coordinate 550,255 of DAIOHD010000001.1, forward strand.
TATTTCCATGATTTTTTTTATCATTCCAAACGGAACCAATCCAAAAAACTAACTTATTTTTATTAAAGATAGGTTCTTTAAATTCTGCGGGCAATAAATTAGTACCCCACGGTTGGTAAAGAGTTCTAGTTTTAGTATCAAAATGAACAGCTTCGTATAGTTTAAAATGATTTTCAGCTAAATTATAATAAACCTGTAACTTTAACAAACTAGAAAAATTTAATTTATTAAGAAAAACTTCTTTAAAATTATGCAAGCAATAAAAAATATCATCACGAACCGGTAAATTATAATCTTCAAATTTAATTTTTTCTGACACCATTTTACCGATTACTTCAGCCGAAATAATCAAATCGTTTGGTTCGATATATTTTTGATTTTTCTTTTCATCTTCTACCCAAATTACGGGAATACCAAGTTTTTTCAATGTTTTATAATAACCCTGAAAAATATAACGATGAGTATGAAATCTTTTTCTCAAACCCCAAATGACGATTTTATTAAATCTTTTTGCATTTTGCTTTAGTTCCCCTATCGGATCCATATTAAAAAGTTAACATTTTTTTTAATTTTTCAGAAATAATATTATAATTATAATTATTTATAATCATTTCTCGACACAAATTATTATGTTTAATTCTAATTTCCGGATTTTCTAAATAAAAAATAATATTTTCAGCCAATTTTTTATAATCTTCTCTACTGTGAAACATCGCCTTATCTTGAAAAACACCTCTAAATGACATAATATTAGGCAAACAAAGGGCACAACCAGCTAAAACCGCATTGTATACAGCTACACACTGACCTTCTAAAAAAGAAGAATTCAAATTAATTAAAAAATTATTTAATAAAATATTTGCTTCCTTAGGCGATTTAAAACCATGAAAAATAATGTTGTCAGATATTTTTTTTTCTTTAACCAAATTTTTAATATTATCTTCTAAAACAGACCCCACAAAATGCAATTTAATATTTGTAATTTTTTTTAAAACCAGTTCAAAGGCTTTTATAATAGTTGGTAAATTTTTTGTAATAGTGATATTACCAAAACAAACCAAATCACGACGATTTAAATAATCATTAGTAAAACTATATATTTTATTAGAAACAACTAAAGGCAATACAAAAAGCTTATCTTCTTTTAAATTCTGTTCCAATAAAAAATTTTTTTCTTCTTTATTATTAAGTCTTATTTTAGAAAAAAATCTCATTGAAAAATTAAAAATTTTTTGTTTTATCTTATTTTGCCTTATTGGATGAGTATGTCCCATAAAAATAGTTTTCTTTGCCAGAAAAGGAACTATTAAAGATTGTGGTTCTACACTATTTACATAAAATACCGCTCCTTTGCTGGAATATTTAATTATTTGAAAAAAATAATTAAATATATTTTTATAATTTACAACTTTTATGGTTTTATCGAATTTAGGATCGTTTTCAATATCACCCTTATTTTGTTTAATTATTACCACAGGCACACAACCCAACTCTTTTGCAATATTTAAAACATGCAAATGATAGTTTTCTTCAATTGAAAAGTCATACATTCTTGCCGAATATCCCCAAATGATCGATACAAAATATCTTTCTTTCTGTACCATACAAAATTTATTTTTAATAATTTCTGTTTAAAGCATACAAATAACCACCTCTACAATCAACTAAAAAATTATTTTTTCTAAGAAACCCTGTGATTTCTTCATGTCTGTGGTTTGTTATATCATCGTGATATTCCAGAGAAATTCTTTTAATTCTAGAAACAAACTCTGGGGATAGGTTTAAAATAATATCATATTCAGCGCCTTCACAATCTAATTTAAAAAAATCAATATGACTAATATTTTTTTCAAAACAATATTTTTCAAGTTCCATATTTTGTATTTGCACCTCCTCGTCATCTTCGTCTCTTTTATATATACTATGACAACCGTTGTGTTTTTTAGAAATAAAAAACTTTTCAACCGTGTTTTTATTTGAAACAGCAATATTTTCAACAAAAATATTATTCAATTTATTTAACTTTATATTTTCTCTTATTTTTTCAGCAAGTTCTTTTACCGGTTCAAAAGCAAACACCTTTCCATTTTTTGCTTTTACTCCCGCATAGATAGTAAAAAATCCGTTATTTCCTCCAATATCAAAAACTATGTCATTTTCATTTATTTGCATAAACGGAGGATTATAAAATTCATAATGCCAAATTTCAACCAACATTGAAATATCGGCTTTCCCTATTTTATTTTTTTCAATTTTAAACAAAATACCGTTTCCTAATTTAATAAATTTGATCGGAAAATATAAAAATTTGTTTAAAATTATTTTAAACCAATTACTTTTTAATATTACTAAAGCGCCTAAAACTCGCAAATAATTTATCATAAAAAATAACTTTTAATTTATTTTTTATTTTTTAAAAAAGAAAAAATTAAAACAGGTCCTATAGAATAAGACATTAGTGTCGCCCAAGCTGCACCGGTTAAACCAAATTTTGGTATAAAAACAATGTTTAATAATATGTTTAAAATCATTGAAAAAAAACTAAGATTAAAAATAGTATATAAATGATTTTCAGTTAGGAAATAATAGTTTAGCCCCCAAGTCAAAAACAAGCCAACCCCCGACCAAACATAAATTTGTAAAATTACCACAGAACCACCGTAAGCTGACCCAAAAAATAAATTTATAAACCAATTTGCAAGCAAAGTTGAGGGTATAGCTATCAAAATAGCGATACTGGCCAATAGTAAATATAAATTTTTTAATCTTTTTTTATATTTTTCTTCATCTATTTTTTTTGCATTTATTATAGCCGGAAATAACGAAGCACAAATTAAAGTTGGAATAAAATACCAAATTTCTACCAATCGTACCGCGGCAGCATAAAGACCAACGGCTGTTGAACCAAGATAATATCCTATCATCACTTGATCTATCCTCATATAAATAAAAGCCGCAGCTGAAGAAATCATCAAAAGCCAAGAAACTGATAAAATTTCTTTTGCAATTATTTTATCGAATTTCCAATCGAATAATTTTAAGCCACTTTTAAAATAATTAAACACATATAGAATACTATTGAACAGATAATCCCCGACATAAACCAACATAAACCAAATAATTCCTTTACCGGATAAAATTATCATAATTTTAAGAACTGAGCTTAAGATCGTGGTTATTATTTGCACTATAGAATTCTTTTTTGCTTGAACATTTGCTTGAAAATAATTAGAAATAACACTAAAAGAAGACAAGATAAAAGTTAAAGCAAAAACGATACTTAAATTACGAATTATTAAGGAATCTATAATTAGAAAAGCACCAAGTGTAGTAATCAAAAAAGCTAAAAATCCTCCGCCAAGAGTAAGTATAAAAGCTGTTCCCAAAAGTTTATCTCTTTTTTCCGGAAATTTTACCAAATCACGAATTAAAATACTACTTATTCCTAAATTAGCAATAAAACTAAACATACCCGTAAATGCCAAGGCATAACTCAACATCCCAAAATTACTTGGCTCAAGATATCTTGCCACCCAAATATTTACTATTACCGAAATAATATTGAACATCTGTGCAAAAAACATCCACCCTGTATTGGCAAAATACTTCCTAAAACCACCATGTTCCAAAACCCAATACCAACGTTGCGGAATAATGATTTTAAATTTTTCAAACAGTTTTTCGAACATAAGTAGCTTTTGATTTATAAAGCCAAAAAATTACAAAAATTGTAAAAATTACTTAATTTAAAAAATCTAAACTTAACCGATCTTAAAATCTTATTCCTCCGCTCCCATGCTCATTATCTGTGTAATGATATTGTCTTCACTTTCCGTAAAAACCACTCCGTTTTGCTGTGCTAATTGCAAAATATTTAAAGCCTTTTCATTTTCTCCGGCGATTTTGTAAACATAAGCTAAACGCCAATAACTTTCCCCTATTTTAGCATTACCTTTTATCGCTCCATCAAGCAATTTAATAGCGTCATTAAATTTACCTAACTGCATTTGCAACATAGAAAGAGAATATATTAATTGCTGGCGGCGTGGAGATTTTTCCAAAGCGTCTTTAAGATAATTTTCCGCTTCCACCATTTTTTGCGGATCATTGTTAAGCTGTGCCATAACTTGACTCATTTGTGAGAGTGTCATCTGATTGCGAATATCCAAAGGATGAAGCTCGGTATTTTTATGCAATTCTGTGAAACAAACATCCAATATTTTTTTCAAAAAATCTTTTTGTGCTTGTTGATTTTGCATTACTGTATAAGCAATTTGCACCACGGAACGAGAAATATCACTTCTGATATCATCAATGTGCGGAGATTGAAAATGTAGAGCATCCTCTACTACATTCAACGCCACCGTAGGATTTTGATTAAGCGCTTTAATAGCATTGAGAGATTTACTATTAGCACGAGCAGGCTGGAGGTTGAAAATTAAAATAAGGATTAAAACCAAAATTCCGGCTGTAGAAACTGCACCAAGAGAAATATTTTTATTGACAGAAACATCTTTTTCGTTATTTTCATCCGGAAGTAAAGTAAGACGAGAAACCATGGCCAATACAAACATAAAATAAATATAGGACGTCAGATTTTCAAATACTGTAATATTTTCTACCAAATGTGAAATCACATAAACTGATAAAACGATAAACAAAATCAAATCAATATGTTTTTTACGATATGCAATAGTCAGAGAAAAGAAAGCGATAATAAACAGAAGTAAATAAACTAAAATTCCAAAAGTGCCTTGCACGGCCATAGTGTTAAGCACAATGTTATGTGCATTATCAAACCAAGTTTCTCCATATCCATGATTGAGAGATTCTGGATTATAATGTGTATTAAAAGTGTAAAAATAATTATTTGGACCCCAGCCAAAAACTGGTCGGTCTTTCCACCCTTGCAGGGCTATTTTCCAAGCAATCCAACGTGGAGAAGCTTTAATGTCACTATATGAAGTATTAATAGCACGACCAACCGCCGGAATACTTTGAACAAAATCTGTTTGACGATTAAAATAAAGGATTCCAAACAACAACGCAAAAGCTATTAATGATCCCCAAAGATAAATTTTGGCTTTACCGAAACCACGCAAAGCAATAGCCAACAAAAAGATTGTGAGAGGAATGGCTACCCCCAAAGCTAAAATATCACCGCGCGTACCGGAAAAAAATATATTAGCAAAAGCCAATAAAAATATCGTTCCTAAAATCCAACGCCAATATAGCTCTTTTTCTTTAGCAAAAAGTAAAATCGCCATGGCAGATAAAAATAAAGCATAGCCACCCACATAAATCGGGTTACCCAAAGTACTGGCGACACGATCAGAGCCTTGATTGAGAAGTAAATCCGGATTACCAACTTGTAAAAAACCGACGAACATCACTCCTGTCCCGGCAACTAGAAATATTTTCAAAGCTAAACGATAATCCGCCCAGGTTTGAAGTACAGCTCCGACAATATAAAAATAGACCACATAATGAGTAATAGTAAAAAACCCAAGCATACGTTCATGATTGTCCCAAAAACTATGATAAACATCAACTCCCAAAAACGTAGAAAGTCCAAAACTTAACCAAAATAAAAACACTGCAATATTTACCGGAGTAAATTTTGGTTTAAATTCTTTAAAGTCTAAAATCAAAAGCAAACTATACAATCCAAGCATCACCATTACTATAGAACGAAAAGTCAAAATTTTTGGTACAATAAAAGGAAAAATAAATGAGCTGGGCAAAACGATAAGTGGAACAAAAAAACTGGCGTAAATTAACAGTTTTATCGCCAAAATTACTTTATCTTTAGACATAATTTATTAAATTTTAACAGACAGGGTACACCCCCGCCTATTTGTTTTATAATGGGTATATTTTACACTATTAAATTTCAATTGACAAGAAGTAATTTTTTTGCTAAAATAAGAGAAATAATATAATAGATGTATGACAGAACTAATAGTTAAAAACGAAAAAGAATTACTTGACTTTGGTAAAAAAATCGCAGCTAATTTAAAAAGCGGGGATGTTTTGTGTTTATATGGTAATTTAGGAGTTGGAAAAACTACTATGACCAAAGGAATCGCTCAATATTTTGGAATCAAGAAAAGAATAACAAGTCCAACTTTTACTTTATTTAATGTTTATAAGCTGTCCACTGAAAATTATAAACCAGACCAACCCGACTTCGCTAAAGCTACGCCGGGCAAGCTAAACTTATCCGAATGCCCCGAATGTAAAAAAAAACCAAAACTGTTAGTGCATATTGATGCTTATAGGGTAAAAGATGAGGAAGAATTATTGGAAGTCGGCATGGAGGATTATCTAGGTGATGATGAAACTATTTGCGTGGTAGAATGGGCGGAGAAAATCCCCGGGCTCTTAAAAAATAAAAAATGTGTAGAGGTACACATTGAACACACTGCTAACGGACGAAAAATACTATATTAATCTCAAATCTCAAAAGTCAAAAGTCAAAACCTTTTGTCATTCTGAGCATAGCGAATAATCCCTTGTGGCTTAACTAATTGTTTAAAACCTTGTTTAAGGGATCCTTCGTTTCACTCAGGATGACGGGTGTCGTCAGTTTTAGGGTTTTAAGTTGTAGTTTTGAGATTTGACATTTGAGTTTTGAGTTCGGTTTTCTAACGAAAACCGACATCCACAATAATCCTGCCGATAAATTCCCCTATCTTTTATCATTCTCCTCCCCTTTTCTTGCCTTCCGTCTTTTTTCCAATCAACATCTAAAAACTTCAAACCAAAATTTTTGGCAATACTGCTCCCAAGTGGATGGATAACATCTGCTTTTTTATTTCTACCACTGGTCAAAGTGGTGGCAAAAATATCAAAATTATTTTTAGTCGCATATTCTCCAGCTTTTTGCAGGCGCATAGCAAAACAAGTGGTACACCTAACCCCGCCCTCAGATTCTTTTTCCAGCCCCGCAACATGTTTGTTCCAGACAGATGTTTCATAATCCGCGTCAATCATTGAAACATTCCACTCTTTACAAACTTTTATTACTTCTTCTTTACGTTTTATATATTCCTGTTCCGGATAAATATTTGGATTGTAAAAATAAACCATCAGATCATAGAGGTCTTTGAGTTCATCGATAATGGCAATACCACAGGGAGCACAACAGACGTGTAATAATAATTTTTGCATAAAAAATTATCAAATTTAAAGATTGAAAGATTTTGATATTGGATATTGAATATTAAATATCAACCACCCCTACCCCTCCTTCGTAAGAAGGATAATATCCAATATTCAATATTCATTATTTATTTTCGCAAGTATTTTTTTCCTTTCAGCTCTTCCGGTAAATATTCTTGAACAACAGGTTCGGTGTGATCCGGATTATATTTATAATCTTTACCATACCCAATATCTTTCATAAAATCCGTTACCGCATTACGTAGATGAATTGGTACACCCAAATGCGAAGTAACTTCTGCGTCCTTCATCGCTTTTTCATAAGCCACATATAATAAATTGGATTTGGTGGATTTGGCACAATAAACTACGGCTTGAGCTAAATGCACACCACATTCAGGCATCCCCAAACGGTGACAAGCGTCATAAGCGGCGTTAGCCTGGATAAGCGCTTCGCCATTGGCCATCCCGATGTCTTCACTAGCAAATCGGACTACTCGTCGCGCCACGTAAAGCGGATCGGCTCCACCTTGCAACATCCGGGCCATCCAATAAATCGCCGCGTCTGGATCGCTCCCACGCATAGATTTGTGAAGCGCGGAAATGAGGTTATAAAATTCCTCGCCCTGTTTATCAAAAACTACATTTACTTTTTGTGCCGCTTCCTTTACATCGCTTTTTGTTATTTCGCTATTTTTATAAAGTTTTGCCGTTAACTCCAAAATATTAAGTGCTGTACGTGCATCACCACCAGAAAAAAATACAATACTTTTAACCACCTCGTCATCTATTTTAATTTTCATTTTTCCCAGTCCCCTTTCTTTATCATTCAGTGCTCTTTTTATCACCTGAATCAAATCTTCTTCATTAAGAGATTTCAAAACAAAAACTCTGGATCTTGAAAGTAAAGCGCGAATAATTTCAAATGATGGATTTTCCGTGGTCGCACCAATCAAAATTATTTCACCCTGTTCCACATATGGTAAAAGTGCATCTTGTTGAGCTTTGTTCCAACGATGAATTTCATCAATAAATAAAATAGTACGCAAATTTTCTTTTTCTTTTTTTTCTTTGGCCACAGCTACTGCTTGGCGCAATTCTTCCTTACCACTCATCACTGCAGAAAGCTGAATAAAATAAGATTTGGTCTTATTAGCAATAATTTTAGCCAAAGTGGTTTTACCTACCCCGGGCGGTCCCCAAAAAATAAGAGACGTCAAATCATCACTTTCTATCAAACGACGCAGTATTTTTCCAACACCCACAATATCTGTCTGACCAAAAAATCCATCAAAATCAAGAGGGCGCATGCGCTCGGCGAGAGGAATAGAGTTTGTTGCTACAGTTTGGATTTTATTCTGTTTAAGAGACATAAATTTGATTAGCTATGAGAATAATTTTCAATTTTTAATCTTACAATTTTTAATGAATTTTTAATTTATAATTTTCAATTCTATGTCATTTTATGAACTTTATAACTTTATGAACTTTATAAACTCTATACTATTTTCTTCATCGCACTTCCCCACCACTGTTTAATCTTTTTTACAATCCATAAATCAGTGAACTTCTTACGATCATAGGGCATGGCTTGACTTTTAAGTACTTCAAAAATACCGTTTAGTTCTTTGACCATGTTTTTTTCTTCAAAAATTACATCTGTTTCCTTGTTGATATAAAAACTACGATGAGTAAAATTATTACTACCAATTGATCCAAATTTATTATCCACAGACATCGCTTTGCCATGATGCATCTTGGGTAAGAAAAAAAGTTTTGCACCGGTCAAATGCGTCAATTCGTAAAAAGCTTGAGATGCCAATTGAATAAATTTATGATCCGGACGATAAGGTAAAATAATATTTATTTCTACTCCGCGTTTTTTAGCTTCAGTTAAAAGTTTCAAAAACTTTTTATCAGGAATATAATATGGCGTCATCAAGGTAATGGATTGTTTGGCAGAACGGATAAGTTTATAATAAAAATTTTTTAATTTTGATTTTTCCGCATCAAACATAGGTGCATGAAAAATAAAATTTATTTTCTTTTTCAAACTCGGAAATTCTTTATATTTGATAGGATGAAACAAATGTTTAACTTTTTTCTTTTCTCCACCGGATTTAACATAACTTCGAGCAAATTGACGAATAAGCGGTCGAACACTTTTGCCCTCTAGCCGTAAATGTAGATCTCCCCACTCTTTTTCTTCCGCCATTACATTTACTCCGCCCAAAAAAGCAATCTCTTCATCCACTATCAAAACTTTACGATGGTTACGTTGCCAAATACGTTTGAACCATTTATAAAAATTAAATTGAAATCTAAAAACTTCGTTATGAATAATTAAATCAATTCCTGCTTGTCTTAGGCTTTCTTGTTGAGTCGTAGTAAGTGAAAAACTACCTAAATGATCAGCAATAATTTTAACATCCAATCCAGCTCGAGATTTTTCCATCAAAAGATTCATAAACCTTTCACCAACTTCATCGTTACCGATGGCATAAATCTCCCAATAAATGGAAGTTTGCGATTCCAAAATAACTTGGTACATGGCATCCCAAGCTTCAGTAGCAGTAGTGTAAAATTTATAAGCAAAGCTTTTTTCGCTCATAGATCGATCTATATAATTTATGTTATTTCTAAATAAATAAAATTTTTAATTTTTAATTTTACAATTTTTAATTAATTTTTAATTATCAATTTTTAATTTCGTATTCTATTTAATCTTTAAATCTTGCAATATTATAGGTATTCTAAATATTTCTGCTCCAAACTGTCAATAAACCTACTTCGTGTTTGTGGTCGACTACCAAACGATGTCATATTATTATTGCTGTAGGATAAATAAATATGTTTTTTAGCGCGAGTCAATGCAACATAAAACAATCTTTTTTCTTCTTCTAAATCACTTTTATAAGCCGGGAATTTAAATTCATTCATCCCAATAATAAAGATATAGTCGAATTCCAACCCTTTGGCCTGATGAATAGTAATAATCGGAGTTTTTCCCGATTCCAATCCTAAGAAATCCAAATTCTTTGCCAAAGCAAAACGACTAACCATTTCCTGTAAAGAAATTTCTGCTTCTTTTTCTTTGTCATCATAATGGACCAAAAAATTTAAAAGCATCTGAATATTTTTTGCCTTTTCTTTTTCTTTATCATCTTCGTAATAATATTTTTTTAAACCAGAATCCTCAAAAATAAATTCAACAGCTTTGTCTGGACGAAAATCTCTAATAACTTTACGCCAATTTTCTATTTTGAGAGCTAGTGATAAAAACTTACTACCATACTCTTTAAAAAATTTTTCTCTTTCTTTGGTATGTTTTTTTAATTGTTTAACTAAATATAAAAATAAATCTATCGTTGCAGCCACATCATCATCCGCACTATGAGTAGCTGAGCTAAAATTTAAAAGTTTGGACAAAGTAGATAATTTATAATTTTCACTTTTGATAAATCTACGACTCAAATCTAGAGTATCATAAAATTCTTTAATATTTTGCTTGATATCCAAGCGACGACAATTTTCTACAATCATTTTAAAATCAAAATAAACATTATGTCCGACAATGGCATCTTTACCAATAAAAGAAATAATCTCTGTCAAAACAATTTTTGGGTCTTCGCCTTTTTCTTTCAAAAATTCATCACTTAACCCATGAATATTTTCTGATAAACCAACAGGAACAGAATTTTTCAAATAAAAATGTCTTTTGTCTCCCGACTTACCACCAACTATTTCTTGAGCAAAAATTTGAACAATCTCATCTGTCATCGGATTGGTGCCGGTAGTTTCGGTGTCCAAAACGATAACTCTGCCTTTGTCTACAGCTTGAACTAATTTTTCAAAAGGTTCACTCCGACCAAAATTGACAAAAGAAAAAAAGTCACAAACGCGCAAGCCTGTAAATTCAATTTCCGAAATCATTTTTTTGAAAGCCGGGGCGGTCATTATTTTTTCCGGTCGCAGAGTCATTCGTGCCGCACTCTCAGTATCAAATTTATTGAATAAAATTTTTACACAAGCCAATAAATCTTTGATTTCTTGTCGACGAAAAAAACGAAATTTATCCACAGTAATAAACGGCTCATTTTTTTCTTCAAAATTAATTACTGATTCGCGAATCAAACTATGCCCGCGCGAAAGCACGGCCACCGTAGTACTGGGTTCTTCGGCTCGTAAACGTTTCAATTCATTTATTACAAAAGATATTTCTTCTTTAAAATCAAATCCCCCAAACATGGTAATGCATTTTTCTCTCCCTCCGCTATTACTTGTTGTCAATTCTTTGGTATAAGAATTTTCAAAACTAGAAAGAAATGATTTTACCGCACTGAGCAAATAAGGATTAAAACGATAATTTTCAGTTAAATCATACTCAATCACCGGAGCAAAATGCGATTTAAAAATCTTGGCAATAAAAAGAGGATTACTCCCTCGCCAGGAATAAATCGTTTGATCCAAATCTCCGATAAAAGTAATATTTTTATGAACTTTGGCCAATTCTTTGACTACCAGATATTCGGATAAATGCGTATCTTGAAATTCATCTACTTGGATAAATTTATAACGCCCAACCCATTTTTTCTTAAGATTTTCTTCTAAATATAAAATTCGCAAAGTATAAACAACTAGCTCGTTGAAATCCAAAACATTCAAGTCAGTTAATTTTTTGAAATATCTATCTTTGATTTGTTCTTCTATTTTGGTCAAAGAAATTTGCGAAGTCTTGCAACCAATGACATTTTCCATTTCTGTCAAACGACTACGAGAAATTTTATCAAACAATTTATCATTTCGCACTTCTTTGAGTTCAGGGTATTCTTCCAAAATATTTTCAAAAATTTGCATTTGCTCTTCCTCATCAATAATCGTAAAATCAGTATTAAGTCCGAGTTCTTTGGCTTCAGATTTTACAATATTGGCGCAAAAACCATGAAAAGTTTTTACAGTCAAAGCATTTATAATTTCCGTTTGGATAATCTTGGTTTTGATACGTGAAACCATCTCGGCCGCAGCTTTGTTGGTAAAAGTCAAACACAAAATCTCTTCAGGTTTTATCCCTTGTTTCAAGGCAGATAGTACTCGTTGTGCCAAAACAGTGGTTTTGCCGGTACCAACCGGAGCGCAAACAAGATAAGCACCAAAAACACTATCAATGATTTTTTGTTGTTCTTGATTAAAATTCATAAGTTTCAAACTTACTTAAATATAGCTTAAAATCGGGATTTTTACAAATCTTTTTGGAGTTGACAAAAAAGATAAATTTTAGTATATTTACCTACTATTGATCTTTAAAAACAATTTCCAAAAAGGAGGAAAAGATGATCAAAAATTATTACCCGACGTTTGAAGAAGCGTCAGACGCGTTTGCTAAAATATTGGAAAAGAAAAAGGTAGATCAATACTCTGGAACAGCTTTTTATGTTTATCTAGGTCATTATGATGAAGATCCCAGACTGCCACCCAGCCCGGAATTCACTTACCGGAACGTGTGGAAACAAAATGGGGGCTGGAAAACATTCTTAAAAAGAAAAGATGAAGAGATACTGTTTTATACTTTTGAAGAAGCTCAAGAGGCTATTCAAAAATTGCGTCCAGTGCCTAAAAATAGCACCGAATACTCAAAGTATCAAAAACAAAATCGACGTCTAACTTCTGTGCCAGCAACCTTTTACCCCGATTTTGAAGATCGCGGAGGTTGGGACGCCTATCTACTCTTGGCTGAAATTTATATAAACAAAAATCCTCAATATTATGAGGATATATTTGAAGCCAAGAAGGCTATTATCAAACTCGGAATAAAAAATGAAAATGCATATCGAACTGATTATAAGTTTGATCCAAAACTACCGCCCAATCTACGAGGGTATTATGGAAAATATGCTTTACAGAAAGCTTTTGGAAGTTGCTTTAAATTTATTTGAACCTTAGTTATAGGGAAACCAATGGTTTCCCTTTTTTATTTACCAAATAATAAATCGCGGAAAAAATGATAAACGGTAAACTAAGCCATTGTCCGGCAGTCAAGATGTTTTCCCAAGAAGTTTGATATTCTTTGAAAAATTCCAGTAAAAATCGCGAAGAAAAATAAAGAAATAAAAATAAATTGAAAATAGAACCGGATCGCCAAGCAGTTGAATACTTTTGGTATACAAAATATAAAATAATAAAAAGTATCCAAGAAACAAGCATTTCATAAACTACTACCGGGTGACGCAAAAACTGAATTTGTTCTGCGCGAACAAAATACACCCCCCAAGGAACAAATGTGACTCGCCCCAAAATCTCGGAATTAAAAAAATTACCCAAACGAATAAAACCTGCTAGCAGAGGAATAACTACCACTAAAGTGTCAGCAATATTAAAAAAATTTTTCTTTTTAAAATAACCGTATGCAATAACCGTTAAAATAATACCTATTGTCATCCCATGACTACTAAGTCCGCCATGGTTGATAAAAAATATTTCTAACGGATTTTGTAAATAATAGGCAAAACCGTAAAAGAAAATTTCACCCATTCGTGCGCCGACAAGACCACCTATTATAAGCCAGATACATAAATCTAAAACTTGATCGGAATTCCAACCTTTTTTCTTGAATAAGTTTATCAAAACCAAAACTGACAGCGCTATTCCCGAAGCCAAAAAAACTCCGTACCAGCGGATAGAGATAAAGTCTGATTGGAAGATTATTGGATTGAGATTATTGGTAAACATACTCGTGTAGTATAACAAAAAGATTACAAGATTACAAAAATTACAAGATTGAAAGATTAAATAAGATACGAAATACGAAATTATACGAAATTACGAACCGAAATTAAAAATTGATAATTAAAAATTTATTAAAAATTGTAAAATTAAAAATTAAAAATTTTAACTATATTAAAAAGAATATTTTTATAATAAAAAACCACCCTGATTTTAACATCAGAGCGGTTTTAATTATTCTTTATTTTCCACAATCACATCCACAACCACAAGTTTCTTCTTCTTTTTCTTCACACTTGCCGTCTGGACCGCAGTCACAGCCTTCTTTACCACATTCACAAGGTTCTTGTGGGTTTAGTTCATCTAAGTTCATAGTTTTTGTTTACGGCTACTAAAAGTAGCTACTCGGGGTATATTATAGCACATTTTGGCAGTTTTGTCAAGGTCTTAATTTAGCTAGTTATAGCCAAATTAAGAATTATAAAAATTACAAAGATTACAAAAATTACAAAGATTATGTTTTTTGGCTAATATTAAATAAAAATAAAAAACCGCTAAAATTAGCGATTTTTCAATTTATTTTTTATTAATTCATAATCTTACCAGCTTACAAACTTTTAATTTTCCTATACTTCTTCCCCACTACTGCACGATTCATCTCTTTTTCAATCATTGCTTGGATTCTGGCATATTCCACATCTTCTACGTTTTTGATTTGTTGCAAAAGTTCTTCAGCACGAGCTCTGGAAGCTTCGGCACGTTCCACATCAATTTCTTCCGCACGTTCAGCTGAATCCGCAATCAAAAAAAGTTCGTTGTTTGGCCTCATTTCCAAAACCCCTCCGGATAATGCTAAATCGGTTTCATAACCATCTTTGTAAATGTTTACCTCTCCAGAATCTAAAACCGATACCATGGCTTCATGCTCAGGTAAAATAGTTACTTCTCCAGATTTTGTCGGTAAGGTGACTTTCTCTACTACATCTTCGTAGATAATACCACCCGGAGTAACAATGGTTAATTTAAGTGTTTGTTCTTTGTCCATATTTAAACTTTGACTTCATCAATACCGCCTTTCATATAAAAAGCTTGTTCGGGCTTATCATCGTGAAGACCATCCAAAATTTCTCGAAAACCACGAACGGTTTCACTGATTGGTACATACTTTCCAGAAATACCGGTAAATTGCTCAGCCACAAAGAAAGGTTGTGATAAAAATCTTTGAACTTTTCTGGCACGAGAAACAATCACTTTGTCATCTTCGGATAATTCTTCCATACCCAAAATCGCGATGATATCTTGTAAATCTTTGTATCGCTGTAAAACAGTTTGGACTTCGCGAGCGATTTTGTAATGCTCTTCCCCGACAATGTTCGGATCCAAAATAGTGGAAGAAGAATCCAGCGGATCTACGGCCGGATAAATAGCAAGTTCTGACAAAGCGCGAGAAAGCACCACAGTGGAATCAAGGTGAGAAAAAGTAGTGGCCGGTGCCGGATCAGTCAAGTCATCCGCTGGTACATAAACAGCTTGAACAGATGTAATAGAACCTTTATCCGTTGAAGTGATGCGTTCTTGTAGCGCACCCATCTCAGTAGCTAGGGTTGGTTGATAACCTACAGCTGATGGCATACGACCAAGCAAAGCTGAAACTTCAGATCCAGCCTGAGTAAAACGGAAAATATTATCAACAAACAAAAGCAAATCACGATTTTCTTCATCACGAAAATATTCCGCCATAGATAAAGCAGTCAGCGCAACTCGAGCGCGAGCACCCGGTGGTTCATTCATCTGACCAAATACGAGAGCTGTTTTTTCTAATACACCACTGGCTTCCATTTCTCGATACAAATCATTTCCCTCGCGAGTACGTTCTCCAACTCCAGCAAACATAGAATAACCACCATGCTCGGAAGCGATGTTGCGAATCAATTCTTGGATAACCACAGTCTTACCTACCCCAGCTCCACCAAATAAACCGATTTTACCACCTTTCAAAAACGGACAAAGTAAATCAACAACTTTAATCCCGGTTTCCAAAACCTCAAACTTAGTTGATTGATCTTTAAAACTTGGAGCTTTGCGGTGAATAGGATAACTCTTTTTAGTTTTTACTTCACCTTTTCCATCAACTTCTTTTCCAATAACATTAAACATACGGCCCAAGGTTTCTTGTCCTACCGGAACCATCACTGGTGCACCAGTATCTACAACTTCTGCGCCACGAAAAAGACCATCAGTACTGGAAAGTGCAATAGTGCGAACTGTGTTGGATCCTAAATGTTGCTGAACTTCCAAAACTAACTCTTTTTTATCATCAATTTTGACAACAAGAGAATTATAAATTTCTGGTAAGCCGTCGGGAAAATGCGCATCAACCACCACCCCGATAATTTGAACTATTTTACCTTTGAGATTTTTCATAAAAAAATTTATTATTATTTAAAAGCGGCCGCGCCAGCGGAAATCTCAGCAATTTCTTGGGTTATCCCCGCTTGTCTGGCTTTATTATAATTTAAATTAAGTTCAGAAATCATATCTCCTGCTGCATCACTGGCACTTTTCATCGCAACCATACGAGCGGAGTGCTCAGAAGCTGCGGATTCAAGCATTGCCTGATAAAGCTGCACTTCCACCAATTTTGGCAAAACCTCATTGATAATATCCTCTACACTGGGTTCAAACAAATAAGTCTCCAAGCCAAACTCTTCTTCTATTTTTTCTTCTTGGTCTTTTATTTTGTGACTAAATTCATTTTTACCTAAATCGATTAACATTTTTTCTAATTCTCGAGATGAAACCGGTAATAACTGACGTAGTTTGGGTTCTTGAAATAAACTGGATTTGAAATCCGTATAAGCCACCAAAACTTTATCATAATTTTTTGCCAAAAAATCTTTTAGTGCCATTTTGGAAATCGTCAAACTTTCTTCATACATCGGTACTTCGCTAAGTTTGTCAAAAACGGAAACCAATTTTAAATTATTTTTCTTGGCAAAAAATGCACTTTTTCTTCCCAACCCCAACACCTCTATTTCTACTTTATCGGCAGGGGGAATTTCCTCATCATTAACAGTACGATGACGAGAAATATTTTTTACATCTTTTATCAACTTTGCGGTTTTTTTGAAAATATTAGCATTAAAACTACCACACAAACCTCGATTGGAGGAAATCACTATCAATAATATTTTTTGCACCGGTCTGGTTTGTAGAAGTGGACAATCAGGTTCATTAAGATGCGCCAGATGATTAAGCAGGTCTTGTGTCAATTTGGCGTAAGCACGAGTTCTAAAAGCTGCGTCAACAGCTTTACGCATTTTGACTGCTGCAATCATCTCCATGGCTTTGGTAATTTTTTTGGTATTACCAATAGATTTGAGACGACGTTTAATAAGTTTTGTCGAAACCGCCATATTATCTTAAAAATTGTTTTTGAAAATCTTCACAAGAGTTTTTCAACTCCTTTTCTATTTCTTCATCCCATTGTTTTTTTGCAATTTTTTCCAACAATGATTTTTTGGAATTATTCATAAAAGTCAAAAATTTTTCTTCTATCTCTCTGATATTTTTGACTTCTACTGCATCAAAATAACCGTTGTTAACCGCAAAAATTGAAACTACCTCTTCTTCCATCGGATATGGTTTATATTGTGGCTGTTTGAGAAGTTCGGTCAGTCGTTGGCCACGGTCAATCTGTTTCTTGGTTTCCGGATCCAAATCAGAGGCAAATTGAGCAAAAGCTTCCATTTCTCTAAATTGTGCCATGGCCAATTTCAATTTACCAGCAACTTTTTTCATCGGTTTGGTTTGAGCTGAAGAACCGACACGTGATACGGATAAACCGACATTGAGCGCCGGGCGAATACCACGATAAAATAAATCTGTTTCCAAAAATATTTGACCATCAGTAATGGAAATCACGTTGGTCGGGATATAAGCAGAAACATCGCCAGCCTGAGTTTCAATAATTGGTAGCGCTGTGATAGAACCGCCACCGTTTTCTTTATTGAGACTACAAGCGCGTTCAAGTAAGCGAGAATGTAAATAAAACACATCCCCCGGGTATGCTTCGCGACCTGGTGGACGACGAAGTAAAAGAGAGATTTCTCTGTATGCCCAAGCTTGTTTAGTCAAATCATCATAAACTATCAAAACATCTTTACCTTTATCGGCAAAATATTCAGCCATGGCTACCCCTGCATAAGGAGCTAAATAAGACATTGGGGCCGGTTCAGAAGCACCAGCCATCACTACCACGGTATAATCCATAGCGCCAGTTTCTTGAAGTTTGGCTACCAACCTGGCAATTTTGGATTCTTTTTGTCCAACCGCTACATAAATACAGATCATGTCTTGTCCTTTTTGATTGATAATAGCGTCAATTGCCAAAGCGGTTTTACCGGTTTGTCTATCACCGATGATAAGTTCACGTTGACCGCGGCCTATCGGAATAAGTGCGTCCACTGCTTTGACACCAGTCTGCACCGGACGAGACACCGGTTCGCGAGTCATAACCCCCGGAGCGATTCGTTCCAACGGATAAAAATCTTTAGTTTTTATATCGCCTTTACCATCCATTGGGATGCCCAAAATATTCACAACACGACCAATAAGATCTTCTCCAACCGGTACAGATAAAATACGACCAGTTCGTTTCACCAAATCACCTTCTTTGATTTGTTTGTAATCACCCAAAATAATAGAACCAACGGTTTCTTCTTCCAAGTTAAGAACCACGCCATACACACCACCGGGAAATTCAAGCATTTCTTGAGCTTGGCAATTTTCCAAACCACTCATACGCGCAATACCGTCACCAACTTCAATAACAGTTCCGACTTCTTCCACTTGCGCTTGGCGTTTGAAAGATTCGATATTGTCTTTGAGCGCTTTGATAATTTGATTGGTATTTGACATAACAAAATTTATATTAATTGTTGTTTTAATTTATTGATTTGTGTTTTTAAACTAGCATCAAAAATCTTATTTCCAACTTCAACTACCGTACCACCTAATATTTTTTCATCAATTTTAGTTTTAACTTCACCTTTGAGCGATAAAAATTTTTTTATCTCTTCTATGGTACTATCCGAAAGTTCACGGGCACTTTTAATAGTCGCTTTTTCACTTCCTTGCATCTTGGCAGAATAAATTTCAAAATCCTTGATAATATAAGGGATTTTGTTTAAACTCTGATTTTTATGAAGCAAAGCAACAAAATCCGAAATATGTTTTTCAAGCTCTTTACCCGACAATCCAATAGTCAGGGTGTGTAAAATTTTGGCGTATTGCAAAGGTAAAATCTTTTGCATAATTATTTTTTGATTTTTTCTACAATAGATTTGACGTATTTGGCGTCATCAGCAGCTTTAAGATTTTCACCCAAAACTTTTTCTGTAACCAAAGAAATCAAACCAACGGTTTCTTTTTTCAATTCTTCCGTCATTTTTTCTTTTTCCGCCAAAATAGTGTTTTTGGCTTCAGTCACTACTTTTTGTGCTTCTTCTTTGGCTTTATTTTTTGCCAGCTCTACCGTAATCTTGGCTTCATTTTGAGCTTCACCCATCAAATGGTTAGCCATCAAACGACTTTCATCCACTATTTGTTGAGCGGTTTGTTTGGCTACCGATACTTCAGTCTGAGCTTTATCAAAATTCTCCGATGTCTCTTGCGCTTTCTTTTGGCGTTCCTGAATAATTTTCATCAATGGTGCAAAAGCAAATTTTTTCAAAATCCAAAAAGCCACGAGAAAATTTATAAGATTGAACAAACTCATACGCCAATCAAAACCGACTTTACCTAAAATTTCTAATAATTTTTCCATATATTATTTATAATTTGTGTTTATGGGCACCGCCAAAAAAATTTTTGACGGTAAACAAAACGCAAAATTTAGACGATAAAAAAACAAACGAAAGCGTAAATAGCTGTTGATTCAGCCATGGCTACCCCGATAATCATTTTGGAAAAAATACTTCCTTCCATTTTCGGGTTGCGACCGATAGCTTCGAGAGCTTTACCGATAAGATAACCTTCGCCGATAGCGGATCCTCCCATGGTGATGGTACAAAGACCCTTGGCGATAAGACGTGCGACTTCAATATCCATAAAAATAAATTAAATAATTTAATTTTTTGTTAATTAGTTTTTATCTTTTCCGTATCAACTGCCAAACTATAAAAAGCGGCAATAAGCGATCCAAAAACCATAGTTTGTACTACTGCAGCCAATAAGCTCATAAAAAACCACGGGAGAGGTAATAGTAGAGCGAACATCCCAAATAAAATAGCGGTCAAAACTCCACCTGCATACATATTACCAAACAAACGCAAAGACAAGGATATGACTCTGGCAATTTCTGAAACTATATCAAGTAATCCGATGATAAAATCCACTATTGCCATCATTCCTTTGCCAAAACCTTGTTTAAATCCCAAATAAATTTCTTTAAATTTTAGATATTTTCCAATGTGTCCAAAAATCCCAGCGTCTCTGATGCTCTCCAATTGAATCAAAATAATCATAGATAAGGCCAAGCCAAAAGTAACATTAAAATCACTAGTGTGAGTACGAAAAAAATAAATACCGTTGTAAGTAAACTCCGACAATATTGGAATAAGACCCAATAAGTTTGATAATCCTATGTAAACAAAAAGCGCACCGACCAACGGCAGTGTTTTAATGGCAAAGCTACGACTACCACTAATCTGTTCAATAAGGTTAAAGAAGGCTTCGGTTAAACTTTCGGCCATGGATTGAAATTTACCAGGAATAAATTTAATTTTAGAAGAAATAATAAAACTACCGATAGCAATCAAAAACAACACGAGCAATCCGGAGGTCATTGAATTGGTAAATTCAAAATTACCGACTTTAAAAAGTGTGTCCGGTCTGATAGGTGCGACTTGTGATTCAACTTGAAAAAACATACTTTAATTTTGTTTTTTATTTTCTTCTTTTTCTAATTCTTTAAATTCACGAGAAATTTTGAAATACAATTTAAAAGCCAAAAACCAAGAAAAAATAAAAGCCCCCAATAATAGAGGCCATATAATATTAAAATTTACTATTTCTTTTTCTTGTAAATATTTTCCTAAAAATAAAGCCCCGAACGCCGGTGCAGCAAAAATTACCAAAATCTCAAACATTGCTTTGAACGTTTTATGAACTAACGCTTGTTTTTTTTCTTCAGGGTTCATAATTTAAGGTTATTTTAGCGTAAAAATTATATTTTCTGATTGATTTTTCTTTTTTAATCCGGCTTCATTTTACAGTAAAAACAAAAAAACGTCAAGGGGCTTTAAATTTTGAATAATCTCCTAGCATTATCAACGGTTATTTGTATAATATCTTCTGTGGTTTTTTGCCGAATTTCAGCGATTTTTTTGACCACTTCCTCTACCATCCAAGGTTCACAACGCTGTCCACGATAGGCTTGAGGAGCTAAATAAGGAGCATCGGTTTCTATCAATAATTTATCCAAAGGACAATTTTTGACCACTTCCAATAAATCTTCTTGAACTTTAGGCTCGGTCTTTTTAGGTGGAAAAGTTATAACACCGGTAAAACCGATATATAATCCAAGATCTAGATATTGTTTTGCATACTTCCAATTATTCGTATAACAATGGACTACACCATAAATTTCTTTTTTTAAACTTTTCAACAAATTAATCATTTCTTCATGAGCATTTCTGACATGAATAATTATTGGTAAACACAGTTCCTGCGCCAGTTCGTATTGTTTAATAAAAATTTCTTTTTGTTTTTGTAAAACTTTTTCTTTATCTAAGCCTTCCGGTAAATGATATAATTCCAACCCACACTCCCCTATGGCTATAACTTTTTTATTTTGTGCCAATTTTTTATATTTATCATAATCAAAATCCTCTTCGCGAGATTTGAAAGCAGCTTCTTCTTCATCAACCCTAGTTTCAAATAAATGTATAGGGTGCAAACCGACACTAGCATAAATATTTTCATATTTTTGTGCGAATTCCACCGCGCGTATAGAAGTATCAATTTGCGAACCAACAACATTAAGCAATGTGTCTTTTTCTAAACAACGTTTATAAACTTCAGAAAAATCTTTTTCGTAAATTTTGAATTGGAGATGACAGTGAGAGTCGAATAACATAAAAAATTATAGAAATTACAGAGATTACAAAAATTACAAATATTAATTGGAAATTATTAAATTGAAATTGTTAAATTCATAATTTTGCAAACGGGAATTTTTTGTCCAATCAACCAAATATTTTTCCGCAATACTATATTCCATAAGTCCTACGGCGCTGGCTTTTTGTTGAAGCGGAAAAACATGCAAAGATAATGTATTTTCTTTTATCACTAAACCCAGAGAAAGGCCTTGCTGGGTTGGAACGGAAAAATATTGATCAAATATGAAATTGCCGAGCGAATAAAAAACAGGTTTATTTTGATAAATTTCCATTTCTTGCACCACGTGCGGGTGATGACCAATAACTGTATCCGCGCCGTTATCTACAAAATAATGTGCCAGTTCGCGTTGGCGAGTATTGGAAATTTCTTTGTATTCATATCCCCAATGGATAAAAATAATTACTTTTTCTGCGCCTTTACTTTTTGCTAAATCAATCAATTTTTTTACCGCTGTTTTTTCCACCGGTGAATTGGTATCGTTGAGTCCAATAAAACCTATTTTGTAATCCCCTACTTGTTTAATAATCAAAGATTCGTTATCTACTCTATATTGCGAACCAAAATATTCAAAACCAAATTTATCTAAATTTTTTTTATTTTCTATAAAACCGGCACTGCTCATATCCAAAGTATGGTTATTGGCTAAACTAAATAAACCAAAATTGTATTTTTTCAATTCCGGTAAAAGAACAGGGTCAAAACGAAAAGCAATTTCTTTGGTGGTGGCGCGTCGTGAATCCGCAAACGGTCCTTCCAGATTAGCAACAATCAAGTCCATTCCAAGAAAAAATCTATTTTCTTGTCCGGCTAAATTTTTCAATAAATAATCAAAACCGTGTTGATCTATTTTTGTCTTCACACTGCGGTCAAGCATCATATCGCCAAAAAATAACAAGCTAGCAACTTTTTCTTTTTGTGCATCTCCTCCTATAAAATAAGGAGAATAATAACTAGTGGTTTCTTTGAGAGATGGGGTGTTTAAAATTTGTGCTGAATTATCAGACAGTTCATAAGCGACTTTACCATAATTTTTTGTAAATAAATATTTGGTCAAAATATATAAACTCCCCGGAGAATCAGTTTCCAATTTGAAAGATCGTTCAAAATCCAAATTTTTAATAACTTGTTCACTAAGTTCGTCATGAAAATCAGACACTGGGTTTGTGAGATAGTGAGAAAAATCAACCGATGCAACAACCACAGAATCATCCGTTACATTTTCCACTAAATATTGATAAACTTTTTCTAAAGTTGTACTCGAAGTATAATAACTAAATATTATCGGCACGATTTTTATTTTTGGCAAAGATTTTTTAATAAAAGAAACTAGTGATGAAATGCTTTGTTCTTTAGTAAAAACATTTTCATCAGCCAAACGAGCGATATTTTTTTCTTGTAAATCAGAAATTATATTAATTTCCGGCGCCAAAATTCCATACGGCGTTTGCCAAGCAAAATCTGTGGTCAGGACTTCACCGTTACCGCTATGATAATGATCAGGGCCGAGCAAATAAATAACTTCAGGGTTTTGTTTTTGTAAGTTTTTAAAAAAAGCAGCAGATAAATGACCGGCCAAAAGGTGGTGTGGTACTATTCCGCCTTTTATATTTCCTAAATTATCCGGAATGAGCGGAGCTCTCTGACAAGCTTCTTCATAAATTTGCAGATCAAAGGGTTCAGCATAAATAAAATTGGTAAAAATTTCTTCTTTACTTTGTTTGTTTTCTTTTTGTGTTTTTTGATTAATAGCCAAAATTTCACGACTATCCAAAAAAACCGGTGCTTGACGACACAAATTTACAAAAACAACGCCCGATAATAAAATTATCGGGAGAAGAATTAAATTGATAAATATTATTTTCTTCATGAAACTAATTTTATAATCCGAATACTACAAATTAATATCCCTGCCCACCAACAGCATGAGCCGTAGGTGATAGCAGGCGGGCGAATTCCTCAAATTACTACGACATCCGAATTATTAATATTCGGGTGATTCATTATTTATTCGGAGCATTCGGATGATATTCGTAAATTCGGATCCTATTTGATGAAATATTCAATCGAACTTTCTATAGTTTTGAGGGCCTCTGGGACAAAAGGTAGTAATATAGAGGCAAAAGAAACTAAGTGAGGAATCAAAAAAGATTCACCTAAATACTCCATAAAATATTCTGCCAATGGAAATTTGCCAATAAAATAAAAAACCATTCCTAAACCAATAACTCCTTCCAAAGCTCCAAAAAGCATACCTAAAAATCTATTAATACCACTGATAAATGGTAAACGAGTTATAAAACCCAACATTTTGTCTATAATCCAAAAAGCCAAACCCACCAAACGATTGATTAAGAAGAAAACGATAATAAAAATCAAAACTTTCGAAAAATTGGCTTGCCAACCGGTAATATCCATCAACCAATTGGATGCAGCTTCATAGTAACGAGTAGCTAAAAATACTCCAAACACTGTCCCTAAAAGTGAACCTAGAGTGTGTATTAAACCAAACCAAAGACCAAAAAGGCCGAAACTGGCAATGATGATTATAAAAATGACGTCGAGTAAGGACATATGGTAAAAATTTTTAATTTTTAATGAATTTTCAATTTTTAATGAATTTTCAAATCGCAATTTTCAAACAATCTTTAAATCTTATAATTTACTTCTCCAGCCGCGGAAAAAGTGGTTGTAATTCTCCTATCTTATTTCCTACTGTCAATTCCACCCAGGTCTGTAAATCTTCCAATTTTTTAGCATTTTCTTTGACAGGATCAAGTCCGAGCTGGATAAAAATCTTCTCTGAAGTTTCAGGCATCACCGGATATATCATTATCGCAATATGGCGTAAACTTTCGCATAAGTGGTAAAGCAAATCTTTTACTTCTTCGGTTTTGCCTTCTTTACTCATTGTCCACGGTTTTTTATCGGAAATCAATTGATCACAATAAGTAATAAACTTCCAAGTACTTTCAAGTGCGCGATCAAAACGCCATTTGTCCATATTTTTTTGGTATTCCGGCCAAATCTCGTCGGTTAAATATTTTATCAAATCATTGTTTACATTTTTTACTTTTGGTACTTCACTATCGGAATATTTCACCACCATGGATAAAACACGGTTGGTTAAATTTCCCAAACCGTTGGCCAAATCAGCATTAAAACGAACCTCAAATTTACTTTCGGAATAATCACCGTCATTATCAAAAGGAATTTCGCGCATCAAGAAATAACGCACTGATTCCAGCGGATATTTTGTTACAATTTCCATTGGATCAATAACATTACCTACTGTTTTGCTCATTTTTTGACCATCAACAGTCATCCAGCCGTGTACAGCAATAGTTTTGGGCAATTCCAAACCAGCCGACATCAACATCGCCGGCCAGAGCAAAGAATGAAAGCGGTTGATTTCTTTGCCAATAACATGTGCATCTGCAGGCCAATATTTTTTCAATAATTTTTCGTCTTCACCATATCCCAATGCGGTCACATAATTGGTCAAAGCGTCAAACCAAACATACATTACCTGGGTTTTATCTCCCGGCACGGGCACGCCCCAAGATAATTTGTCCGAAGACCTGGAAATGGAAATATCTTCCAATCCACTTTTTAAAACATTATACATTTCATTGTAGCGGCTTTCCGGATAAACAAAATCCTTGTTTTTTTCAAACAAAAATTCAAGCGGTTCTTGATATTTGGAAAGTTTGAAAAAATAATTTTCTTCTTCCAATAATTCTGGCTCTTTGTTGTGGTCCGGACACTTACCATCCACTAAATCTTTTTCGGTTTTATAAGCTTCACACCCTACGCAGTATAAACCACTGTATTTTTTTTTATAAATATCCCCGCTCTTTTCCGCGGCTTTCCAAAATTCTTGTGCGCGGTCTTCATGGCGCTTCTGCGTAGTACGGATGAAATCGTTGTTAATGATATTCCACTGATCGGCAAGATTCACATATTCCGCGGAAGTTTGCGCGGCGAAATCAGCCACATCCATACCTTTTTCCTTGGCGGTTTTCAACATCTTTTGACCGTGTTCATCGGCTCCGGTTAAAAAATATACATCTTTACCGAGCATTCGTTGATAGCGGGCCATGACATCGGTATAAAGTAATTCCAAAGCAAAACCGATGTGGGGAGAGGCGTTGGCGTAGGGTATAGCAGTGGTAAGATAAAATTTTTCTTTTTTGGACATACTTATTTTTTTTAATTTCAAATATCAAATTTCCAATTTCCAATCAATTTCAAAATCCAAATTTCAAATTTTGATATTGGATATTGGATATTTGACATTTAGTGATTATTTTCGTGAAATAATCACGACGAATTCCCCTCTTTCATCTTTCATCTTCTCCATAATTTCATAGATTGTTCCGCGGTAAATCGTTTCAAACTTTTTGGTCAATTCGCGACACACGACAATTTGTCTTTTCGGATCTAATAACTCTTTTAATTCTTGCAAACATTTCAAAATGCGATGGCCGGATTCGTAAAAAACAACTGTTTCCTCTGCCTGCACCACTTCCTTGAAATATTTTTGTCTTTTATTTTTGTGCGGAGGAAAACCCATAAATATAAATCTGTCAGTCGGAAAACCGGAAATGGACAGGGCCATTACTACGGCGGAAACTCCCGGAATCGCCACGATATTTTCCCCTAGCCCTTTTTTAATCAAATATTCAATAAGTAAGCCACCTGGGTCAGAAATCCCCGGAGTACCGGCATCAGTAACTAAACCTACATTCTTGCCGGATAAAAGCATGTTTTCAATTTCTTTGAATTTCGCCATATCACTATGCTGATGAAAATTGACCAACTGTTTATTGATTTCATAATGATCCAACATATTTTTGGTCACCCTGGTATCTTCACACAATATCAAATCAACGCTTTTAAAATTTTCCAAAGCGCGCAAAGTAATATCACCCAAATTTCCAATAGGTGTAGCGATAATATAGAGGGTGCCAGGCATAATAAATATTAGTTTTATTTGGCTTTATTGTAGCAAAAAGCGTTAGAAAATGCAATTTTAAATAAACTCAAAACTCAAATGTCAAAAGTCAAAACCAAAACCTTAAATGTCAAAACTGACGATAAGTGTCATTACGAATCCGCAAAGCGGATGAAGTAATCCCACTGCTTTCTGAATTTTGTGGGATTGCTTCGTCATTACATTCCTCGCAATGACAAATTTTTTAGGTTTTAAGTTGTAGTTTTGAGATTTGCGTTTTGAATTTTGAGATAAACAGTCAAAAAAACAAAAACTATCAGTGATTAAACTGATAGTTTTTAAAAAGAATAAATCTTATTCTAAAGTAATCGCTCCGACTGGACAACCCTCAACAGCTTGTTGAATGGTTTCTTCTGGATCACCTGTTGGATTGATGACTTCGGATTTACCTTCGGCGTTTAATTTGAAAGTGTTGCCGGCAATCGCGGCGCAAGCACCACAGCCGATACACTTTTCGGCGTCTACTTTTGGAATCATATATTTATATAATTTAATAGTAAATTAAATAATAAAGTTTATTTTATAGTAAAGACTACAATAGAATAAAAGGAGTTCTTAATTTTTAATTTTCAATTTTACAATTTTTAGTGAATTTTTAGTGTAACAATTTACAAACCGAACATTGATAATTGAACATTGATAATTAATTAAAAATTTTAAATTAAAAATTGAAAATTTTCGTTAAAAGTATTTTTCTCTATAAAACCTAATCAATTCTTCAATAGATGGAATTATATCCGGTTTGCTAGCCCCAACTTTGAGTTTCTTTTGGATATCCTCCAATGTTTGTGCACCATCAAGAACAGCGTCTTCAATATCTTTATCTGTAATCTTCAAATCAGGGTCAATAACTTTTGACCCCTCCACTATTATTCTACCATGTTGCTTAGTTTTGCGAAAGTAGTCGTTTAAGGCTGCTTGCAAAGCTTTGTCTCCCAAAACTGAGCAATGAACTTTACGATCGGGCAGTCCGCCGAGCTCTTTCATAATATCTTGAGGTTTAAGTTTTAGTGCATCATCAATTTTCATTCCACCTTTTCTTTTTATCATTTCACTCAATACTGAGGTAGAAGCAATGGCGCTACCACAACCAAAAGTTCGCCAACGACAATCTTTAATTTTTTCCGTTTTTGGATCTATTTGAAGCCAAAGAACCATTTCATCTCCACAAGCCGGAGAGCCAACCCGACCATAGCCGTTAAATTTAAACTTTTTTTCTTCACCAAAACGCATGAAATTACGTGGATTGAAAAAATGATCTTTCACTTTATTGGTGTAGAGCCAGCCAGTAGTACCGTCTTTATTACGAACATCAAAAGATTTTTTTACTCTGGTTGGTTTTTTAATTGTTTTTTTCTTAAGCATACTTTATTTAATTTTAAATTTTCAATTTTGCAATTTTTATTTTAGTTAATTTTTAATGTAACAATTTACAAACTGAACATTGATAATTGAAAATTGATAATTAATTAAAAATTTTAAATTAAAAATTGAAAATTTATTTATATTTCGGATGTTTCTGATTTGCCATGTTCACCGGACTGATTTCGCGCAATAATTTCACAATTTCCGGTAAATATTTCATCATGTAATCAATATCTTCTTTGGTGTTTTCTTTTCCAAGTGAAAAACGTAAACTACCGTGGGCATATTCATAAGATAATCCAATAGCTCGTAATACATAAGAAGGTTCCAAAGATTCTGAAGTACACGCCGAACCAGTAGAACACATTATGCCGTATTCATCCAAATAAAGTAACATGGCTTCGCCTTCCACATCTTCAAACGTAATATTTACGTTGTTGGGTAAACGATCATCCCCTATTTGTGGCCCATTGAGTCTAACTTTGTCTATTTTTTTACTAACTTGTTGCCATAAATAAGCGGATAATTTACGAACTCGCGCAGATTCTTTTGGGCCGGATTTTTGCGCTAATTCTAAAGCTTTAGCTAAACCTATAATTCCCGAGACATTTTCCGTACCTGCGCGAACCTTTTTTTCTTGTGCACCACCAAAAACAAGTGGTTTGATTTTTACACCGCGACGAACGTATAAAACACCCGTTCCTTTGGGGCCATAAATTTTACCACCATTTATAGTCATCAGATCTACATGTAGTTTTTCGGTGTCCAAATTAAGATAACCGGCCGCCTGGCAAGCATCGGTATGAAAATAAGGATAAGCGGTTTTATTTTCTTTGCGATATCGCAAAAGTTCACGACCAATTTCAGCTATCGGTTCAATCGTGCCGATCTCATTATTGGCATACATAGTAGAAATCAAAATGGTGTCCGGTCGAATCGCTTTAATAATATCTTTGGCGGAAACTTTTCCTTCTTTATCAACTTTGACATAAGTGATTTCAAAACCTTGTTTTTCCAATTCTTCCAGAGGGTGCAGGACGGCATGATGTTCAATGGAAATAGATATAATATGTTTTCCAATACTTTTATGAGCTTGGGCAATACCGAAAATCGCTAAATTATCCGATTCTGTACCGCTGCCGGTGAAAATAATATTTTCAGGAAGCGCATGAATAATTTCAGCCACGGTTTTACGAGCCAACGAAATAGCCGATTGTGCTTCTCGGCCAATTTTATATAAAGATGAAGGATTACCAAAAACATCCGTAAAATACGGCATCATGCTTTTAACCACTGTTTTATCAACCGGAGTGGTCGCAGCATGATCAAGATAAACTTGACGGATTTTTTTTGGTTTAGATAACATAACTTTATTAAAAAATTGAAAGATTTAAAGATTGCAAGATTACAATTGAGTAAGTTTAGTTTTTGATAAAATTTTCAAAATATCATCATTAATTTTTTTCATTTTATCTTTTAAACAACATTTAATATTTTTACATTTTTTCGTCGCGCAATAACAAGGTAGTACGGCGCAACCACCCTCCATCGCTACGATAATATCTTTTAGCGAAATTTCTCTAGCAGATTTTGCCAAAGAATAACCTCCGTTTACTCCGCTAGTAGCTTTTATCAATCCAACTAAACGCAATTTACGCGCAATTTTTTGCAAAAAAAGAAATGAGACACCGGATTGTTTGGCAATATCTTTCAAGCTAATACAATATTTCTTGTCTTTGGGGACAAGTTTTAATAGTTGAATAGCATAATCGGTTTCTTTATTCAAAGTAAACATTTTAAAAAGGTAACGTATAATTTACATTTTTTAAATTTGATTTTTCAACAGTTCTAGAAAAATCTACAGCAAAAGGCAAAGTTTCTCCAGCTAAGTTTTTATAAAATAATTGTTTATTTTCTCTACCAAAATCATACAATTCCTTGGTGACTCTTACATCTTGTTCACAATATTTTTTTATTTCATCAATTTTTCCTTCTTTCCACCATTTGATAGCCTGTAAACCATCAGCGCTTTTGGTAACATTATCCAGCGTTGCCTCGGCCACATCAGCCAATTTCAATCTAATTCCTAAACTTTCTTTGATTTTTTTCAATAAATCCAAGCTTGGTAAATTTAATAAATCACCCAAATAATAATTGTTCAAAACAGGTAAATCAAAATGTTCGCTGTTATACCCTATCAACCTATCGGCTTTTTCCAAAATTGGCCAAAGCTTGGGCAGTTCACTTTCGGTAAAACTCTGATAGGTGTCGGTCGCATAACTATAAATAGAAACAACGGAAACTTTCAATTTTTTAAAATCATTTTCCACTTCCGCAAAAGTGTTTTGGGTTTCGATATCAAAGACTATTTCATTTAACATAATAAATTCAAAAAATATTATAATATTGTAATATTATAATATTTTGATTAAATTTTGTCCATCTACTTATAAATTAAGTAAGCGGTCAATTTCCGGTTTATCAAAACCAATAATAATATTACTATCAATTTCTACTACTGGCACACCCATTTGACCAGATTTTTCTACCATCTCCTCCGCTTTGGCCTGATCCTCGGCTACATTATAATCGTTGAAATCAACACCTTTGCTTTTAAGATAGTCTTTGACCATGTGGCAATAAGGGCATGTTGGGGTGGAATATATGTTAATCATACAAATAAATAATTAACTCAAAAGTCAAAGGTCAAAAGTCAAAACTTTGGTGTCCCAATTAAATCGGGACGAATTTTATTATAGATATTGCGAAGCAATACAATAGTTTTGAGATTTGCGTTTTGAGATTTGAGATTTTTATATCATACTAATATCGTATGATATAACTTCGGTTTTGTCAAGTGTGGATAAGTCCAACCTCTTTTCTAGCTCCTCTACTTTCTCTTTTTTGGCTCTAGTTTGAGGGTGAGCCGCTACAAATAAACTACAACAATCTTCATACGGCCGATTGGAAATATCTAGTGTTCCTATTTTACGAGCCAATTTAACCACTTCAACTTTATTACTTCCCGACAAAGGATTAAGTTTAAGAATATCAGTCCCGGCATAAACCGCACTGAGATTTTCTAGTGTTTGTGAAGCGACTTGACCCAGACTGTCCCCTGTCACCAGTCCTAAATATTTTTGTTTTTTTGCCACTTGTTGTGAAATTTTAAGCATCAACCGACGTGTAATGAGCATACGATAATCTGATGGTATTTTCATCACAATTTGTTTTTGCCAAAAGGCAAACGGTACAATATAGAGTTTGCTTGTGATTTGATAAGCGCAAAGTTTTTTTACCAAATCAAAAATCTTTTCCGAAACTTCTTGGGTCACTTCTGTTTGATTTTGAAAGTGTATAAAATCAACTTGGGCCCCGCGCTTCATCATCGTATAAGCGGCCACCGGACTGTCTATACCACCGGATAACAAACATAATAATTTTCCCGAAGTTCCGGTCGGCAATCCGCCTATCCCATCAATATCATTACCGCAAACATAAGTTTCTTCTTTAGTTATAAAAATAGAAATTTTAATATCAGGATTTTTTAAATCAACTTTTAAACCAAATTTTTTTCCCAAAATTCCGCCTATTTTTCCGCTTATCTCTTGTGATTTATAAAGAAATTTTTTATATGACCGCATAGTTTCTACGGCAAAAGTTAACCCAGAATAATTTTTAAAAACTTTTTTGGCCACTTTAGCGATTTCATCTAAATCGTTTTTACAAACTATAACCGGAGAAATTTTGGCAATACCAGGAATAAGTTCTAACTGTTTTTGTTTTTCTTCATCAATATCTAAAAGCAGACCGCCTTCGGTCCGCTTGATAATGGTGGGAGAAAGAAGTTTTTTTAAATTCTCTCGCAAGGCATCAAAAAACATTTTTTGGTTGTTGCCTTTGAGGAAAATTTCGTCGACTCGGAGATAAAAAAGCATAATGACTCAAAAATATCAAATGACAAATATCCAATTTCCAATCAAGTTCAAAATCGAAATGTCAAAATTTGTAATTTGATATTTTTTATTGATTTGACATTGGATATTGGAAATTTGAAATTATAATAATATTTATTTGATTTTTTTTAATAATTCTTCAAACTTTACTATTGCAGATTCTTCACTATTTCTAGCCTTTACTTCAACCCCTCCCTTTTCCATGGTTTTTTTGGAAACAACAACTCGATATGGCAAACCTATAAGATCAGCGTCAGCTAATTTTTCTCCGGCAGAAGCATTTTCTCTGTCGTCATACAAAACTTCGATATTTCTTTTCAATAACTCCTGATAAATTTTTTCCACTTCTGTTTTACTTTCTTCTTCTTTACCTAAAGACATCAAATGAACTTTATAAGGAGCTACACTTTCTGGCCAGATAATACCTTTTTCATCATTATATACTTCAACAATAGTCCCCATGATACGAGAAGGGCCGATGCCATAACATCCCATTTGTGCGACTTGTTGCACCCCTTTTTCATCCTGATACAAAAACTTAAACGGCGTGGTAAATTTATCCATTAATTTAAAAATATTACCAACTTCTATAGCTTTTTCTTCTTTAAGATCTTTATTACCGCATTTTGGACAAACACTTTGCTCATTGGCAATTTCTTTATTAACCGCCACTTGGCATTTTTTACAAACATAAATAGTGTCTTCGCCAGATTGCGCCAAAGTTTGATATTCATGGGAATATTTGGAAAATGCACCACCAGAAGCATAAGTCAAAATCGTCCGACCACTTCCTAAACCTAAACGGTCATAAACTTGATAATAAGATTTAATAACTTCTTCATAATATCTATTTAAATCTTTTTCGTTTGCATGAAAAGAATACATGTCTTTCATGCGAAATTCTCTGCCCCGTAAAAGCCCGGATTTAGCTCTAGCTTCATTGCGAAATTTGGTCTGAATCTGATAAGCACAAGCTGGTAAATCCTGATAAGAAAAAACAAATTTTTGCACCAATGGAGTGACAACTTCTTCATGGGTCGGATTCAAAACAATTTTTGATTCCCCGGCTCCGGAAGTATGATAAAAAACATCAGCCAAAGTTTTATCGCGTCCAGTGATTTCATAGCTTTCTTCCAAAGTCAAAGCAGGCATCAAAATTTCATTTCCTCCAGCTTTATCCATTTCTTCACGAATAATATTTTCAATTTTATTAAGTACTCTGAGTCCAAGCGGTAAAAAAACATAAACCCCAGCCATTTGTTTGGTAATAAATCCGGCTTGGGTCAAAAGTTTAGCATTAATACTATCAGCATCAGAAACAGCAGTTTTGCTAGTTTTGGTAAAAAGTTGAGAAAATTTCATATATTAAGTTAATAAATGTTTTTTCGTTTCACTTATTATAAATGTTTTATCGTTTCGCTTGTTCCATTGCAACAATTAGAACATTTACAACAATTAAAACTTCTCGGAAATTATACTAAAATAACCTACTTTTGTCAAAAAACCTTAAAAAATTTTACTCTAAATTATACCAATATTTAAAACTGCTTTATTTGACGAAATCTAAAATAAATCATACACTTTATACAGCACCTTAACATTTTTCCTTTACAAGGGAGGATCTCATGAAAGGAAACAAAAGACAAAAGCTGATCCAATTTATTCTCAAAAAAGAAATGGGGATTTTGGATCTTGCCGAAACACTACCCTTGCCGGAACTAGGCAATCTCGGACAAAAAATTCAAAAAGCTGTGTCTTTGATCAAAAAACAAACGGACAAAAAACTCGGAACAAAATTAAGAAATGATGAAGAATTTAAACATTTTATCCGTAGAAGATGGATACATCGTATCCCTCTGTTTCCTGAACAAGAGAAAGAAAATTCCACCTTAATCATCACTGGTTCGTCTGATTTTAGAAGTCTGATTGGACTGGGTATTAACACCGATTTTGTTATTGCTTATGGCGCAGGAGGTATGGCTTGTTTTACCGGCTGTGGCATAAGTAAACAAAGTGTTTATGGAATTATCAATGAAGAAGTGAAAAAATTTCTTCTCAACAAAGGAATCGACAAAATTTTTTTGGTAAGCTCTTATCCTCTCTCTGCTTCCTTAAAAGCAGGCCTGGAAGACCCAGGATATTGGGAAATAAGAAACTGTATAATTTGGCTTGCACAAGCCAAAGAATTTATGGTTGGTCTCAACCCCGATTTCCAAATATTTTCTTTTCTGATTTATAACCACAATTTATGTTTGGTTAATCACCAAAAAGTTCTCTTGGAAAAGACGAAATACAAAAATACAGGTACATAAAAAAAACAGCCTCGTTTAATTGCGAGGCTTTTTTATTTTTAAATTAAAAAAAGCGGAATTTCTTCCGCCATGTTCACGAAGAACAATATTTTTTTATTTCAAAAGTAGCTTTTTCTATTAAACCTTCAATGCCCTTAATATTCGGCTCAAATTCTCCTAAAATTTTTTCACTAAAACTATCTTTAAGAATTATTTTGCCTTGGATAATTTTAACCTTCAAAATTTCACGCTCTTCTTTCTCTTCCACTTCATAAAAAGAAGGGAATAAATTCTTTTTAAAAATTTTGAACATATTTTTCAGATGAGAATCTTTATTTAGATCAAAAACACCGTGACAAAAACCATCTGATTTCTGGGTCATACTTCCAACAACCCCACCAGCTTTAACATCTTTTAGTGATTCCCAAACAGCAACATCTCTCTGGTGATAAACAAAAATCCATTTATTGTTTTCACCGTCAGCAAAAAAAATTTTCTTTTCTTTGTGGTTATAAAACATCCCCACCATCGGCAACACAACTGACATTGACCACCTCCAAAAATATAAAAATAATAAGGTACTATCGTAAAAGCTTAACAGATAAAAAATCTTTTGTCAATATTCGCTTAATAAAAAATCGCCCCGCTGTGCGGGACAATTTTTTTTATTTTAAACTCAATTTTTCTTCAAGAAGTTTTTTATAAATATCTTTACGATAAAGTGTACCGATAGGCTTACCATTTTCCATCACTGTCAATCTATCAGTGCTACGCGCCAGCATCAATGCTCCAGCTTTGAGTGCTGGCTCATTGGGACCGATAGTAAAAACATCTCGTTTCATAAATACTTCTACCCTCTTACTGCGAATTTGCTCGGGTTTGCCTTCTCGCTCTTCAAAATCCGTATACATCTCCGGATTGTCATAATAACTAGTGTAAAAAGGGTAAAGAATACGAAATAAATCTTTTTCCGAAACAAAACCAACTAATCTTTCATCTTCATCCAAAACAATCGCCCCGCCGGCGTTGTTTTCCTGTAAAATTCTAAATACTTGCTCGTAAGTGGTGCCGGTGTAAACGGCGAGGACCTTGGGGTCCATGAGATCGCGTACTAACATATGTTTAAAATTTTAAATTAATTTTCAATTATCCTTTCTTTAATATTAACTTATAAATAACCAAAAAACAATAGCTATAATGATACGGTAAACTCCAAAACCCAAAAACGTATATTTTTTAACTAAACTAAGTAAAAACTTAATTGATAAAACAGCTACCAAAAAAGCGATAATAAAACCGATAGACAATAAACCAAATTGATCAAATGAAAATGCGGTTGCATTTTTTAGTAAATCATAACCGGTTGCGGCACCCATAGTCGGAATAGCCAAAAGAAAAGAAAATTCCACTATTACCTGTCTTTTCATTCTTTGCGTCAAACCACCAATGATAGTAGCCGCGGATCTAGAAACTCCCGGAATCATGGCAATACACTGGTATAAACCGACAATAAAAGATTGTTTATAAGAAATATTTTCCACTTCAGCAATGTCCGTTTCTTTTTCTTTATACCAAAGTTCAAAAATTATCAAAGCAATGCCGCCAAAAAATAGAGACCGTAAAACTACAGTATTACCAACAAGCATTTGTTTGATAAAAGGATAAAAAGTAAAACCCAAAATTGCCGAGGGTAAAAAAGCGATGATTATCTTTTTCCAAATTTCCAAACCGGCAAATAATTTTTTCCAATATAAAAAAACCACGGCCAAAATCGCCCCCAACTGTATACTAATTGTAAAAGTAGATAAAAAATCACTATAGGGTATTCGAAGTAAATCAGCAGTCAGAATCATGTGTCCGGTGGAAGAAACGGGTAAAAATTCGGTAATTCCTTCAACAACGGCAATAATAATCGCATGAAAAAAATACATAAAAATATTATTTTTATTTTTTTGTGTTAGTAGCTACTTTTTCTTCAGGCATAGTAGTAGTAGCATCAAACACTACTGGAGTTTCAATTTTTGTTCCATCAACTTCTTTTTTAGCTGAAGCAAAAGGAGATTTGTCACAATAAAAATTTATCTCTGTACAGCCAAGCTGGAGCCATTCGTAAATATAACTTGGATCTTCATCTATCGCCATATACACTTGATAAATGTGAGGAAATTGTTTGAGGGTATTTTCTATTTCTGCCAAAAATTGCGCACTACCGCAAGAACTATTGGCATTTGGTATCAAGGTGCGTAAATCTTTGAGATTAACCAGAGCTACATTTTCTACAACTTTTACGCTTCGTAAAATTCGTGCTGTACTACTACTGAAAAAACTTTGAAAACCAGCTTCTACTTGCGCATCATTCGGGCCAGCAAACAAAACACGCAAAACTTGTTCTTCATAAGGCAAAGTTCCGGAAACAGCCACTTCTACTGGATAAACCAAACGACAATCCAACATTTCCGGATTCAACTTATTATTATTGAAAAAAACTTTGAATTTGTTTATTTTAAATTCTTTGCCCGAATCTATTTTGAAACTTCCCAAAACTTCATTGACTCCGCGATGTAACATAATAAATTGTTCCATCTGTGGCGAGGTATAAGGATTGTCTAAGGTGCGAATCAAAACAAAAACATAACTGTTAGTATAAGCAAAGACTTGTTGATTTAAAACAAGTTCAGCGTTATTTTTATAATTTTGCCAAGTTTCAAAAGGATAAATAGCTAAACGAAAAAGCGGATATTCTTGTCCCGGCAAACCATTGTATACAAAAGATAAAACTGTAATATCATTTTGTATTTCTTCTATAATACTAAAATTATCAAACCAGCTATCAGGAAAAGAAAGTGAAAAATCATATTTATCAGAATAATATTTTTTTTGTGTATAACCTTCCATCTTTTGTAAATCAGTTTGTTTTTGAAAACAACCAGAAAGTACGGTGCCACATATAAATAGTAGTGTGATAAAAAATAATTGTTTAAATCTTAACATAGTTCGTATTTTTAAAATATAAAAATATTAAATATTGGTTATTAATACTCTTATTTTAATCTAAAACGAATAAAAAGGCAATAAAAAAGGCGCAGCTATGAGAAGCTGCGCCAAGGTACGGTACAAGGTACGATACGAAACAGGACAAAAACAATTCTGATCCTTTGACAGGGATAAAGGCGAAGACAACAATCTCCGGTAAAAACCCGCTTCAGTAGGACCTTTTTGGCCAGCGTGTTAGCCATCAGGACCTCAAGATTGTTGTTTCCAAGAACTTGGATTGGAGAGGATAGCCAAGACCACATTACAACCTTACCTCTCAAGCAAGAAAAAGCTATTTAACAGTGGCTTGTATCTTCGCACAAACTGTAAAATAGCTGGATGTCTCTGCTTAAAAGCTACCGTTTTTAAGAAACGGAGTAAGCTTTACCGACAAACTCGGTAGGTTTAGGCATCACTTACGATACGCTTGTTGCACTGCTATGACCTAGATGAAGGAAACAGTGCATAGGTTTTTTGATTGCAGCAGATAGAACTGCTAGGTCTTTGTTGGCGACCAAGCCCCTAGCACAGATAAAAGAAATTAAGTTGTTTTTTTCTGTGCGAAAAAACACTCCATCTTTCGGATTGCGACCGCTTACCTGTCTGCCAAAGAACATGTTTTCTGTCCAAAAAAACATAAACAAAATTATAAACCTTTTTTTGTAAAAGTCAACCTGTGGATAAAAAAACCCGGACTAAATCCGGGCTATGTAACTAATCACTCAATTTTTTCTTAAAAATTTCTAATAACTTTTCCAAATTAAGCGGTTTCAAAAAAAGGGATTCCGAAAAAGATTCTTTCACTTCGTTATACAATGGCGAATGAATGCTTGCAGTCATAAACATCACCTGCGGACACTCTTCGCCGAGAGCTTCAGAATCAGCTTCTATTACTCTGATAACATCAAGTCCAGAAATAAAGGGCATGTGGAGGTCTGTCAGAATTATTTTGATTTCTTTTCTGTTTTGAGAAAATTTTCCTAAACCTTCTTGTCCGTTTTTGGCAATAATAACCTCCAAACCAGCGAAACGAAAAAATTTCGCCATCGCAAAAAGCGTAAGTTCGTCATCGTCAATAATTAAAATCTTCTTTTTTTCAGTCATTTTATTCT
Source organism: Candidatus Magasanikiibacteriota bacterium (assembly GCA_036744835.1). Taxonomy (GTDB): domain Bacteria; phylum Patescibacteriota; class Patescibacteriia; order Magasanikbacterales; family GWA2-37-8; genus JAKLGL01. Next base: position 589,094 of record DAIOHD010000001.1, read on the forward strand.
CCTTTTTTAAAAAAATATTAAAGAACTCAACGAATCATCTTAACACAAAATCAAATAAAAATCAAGGGCTTGGAGACCCTTGATTTTATGTGTTAATTTTTTCCATGAGCGATACTTTCTTTTATTCCAGCAGAAGTTATGGAAATAAAATCAGCTTTACCTTTTATCGCTTCTATATTTTCCGCGCCCATATAAGTCATCCCTGAGGCTAGGCCACCCAAAATTTTCTGAATAATCGGGGCTACCGGTCCTTTAAAAGGCACTACTGTCATCTCCCCTTCCACATGAACCATTTCTTCTGTTTTTTGCCCATCCATTTGCATTTTCTTTATCGTAGCAGCAAAACTAGCCATGCCACGAAATTCCTTATACTCCAAACCGTCTTTGATAATTATTTTTCCTGGAGATTCAGAAGTTCCGGCAAACATAGAACCAAGCATTATAGTGTCTGCACCAGCTCCTATCGCTTTACTTACATCTCCGGGTTGTTTTATTCCACCATCAGCACAAATTGGCACCCTGCCTTGTGCAGCTTCGTAAGCATCCATAATCGCTGTAATTTGTGGCACCCCGGCTCCAGTCATTACTCTGGTGGTACACATTGAACCCGGACCTATCCCGACTTTTATAGCATCGGCTCCTTTGTGAATAAAATACTCAGCCGCGTCTTTGGTCGCAATATTTCCTGCCATCACATCAATTTTTGGATAATTTTTTTTAATAAAGTCTAGTACCTGTCCCATGCGTTTACAATGACCATGAGCTACATCCAAAACTATGATATTTATTCCGGCTTCAAAAAGAGCTTTTATTCTTTCTTCATAATCTTTTATTCCAACCGCCGCCGCCGCAATCAAATTGTGTTTTTTAACTTCTTTAATTTGTTGAGCTTGTTCTTCTATAGATAAAAAACGATGTATAATTCCAAGTCCTCCCAAACGACCAACAACAATAGCCATCTCACTTTCACAAACAGTATCCATATTGGCGGCTAAGATCGGCATATCCAATTCATAATTTTTAGTAACTTTGGTTTTAAAACTAACATTTTTACGCGAAAAAACTTTGTTATATTTTGGAACAATCAAAACATCATCAAAAGAATATCCTGAACCAATAATACGAGCCATACTTTAATAAGTTAAAAGTTAAAAGTTGAAAGTTACAAAAACTAACCTTATGAATATTATACCTGAAATTAAATACTGACAAGGGTTTGGATTAATAATTGACTTTTCTTCATTTTTTGCTACAATATTTGAAGTTTTGGCCCGTTCGTCTATCGGTTAGGACACCGCCTTCTCAAGGCAGTAAGAGGGGTTCGACTCCCCTACGGGCTACAGAAATACTCCAAACTTGTTTTGGAGTATTTTTTTAGTCGCGAAGCGAGAGTCGAACGGGAAAGGGAGAAAACGGGAGTTTTCTCTTTGCAGAGGAAAGCTCACGAAAACCCGAAGGTTTTCGTGAGAGTCCCGATAAAATCGGGACGAGTGAGATTTCCCCTACGGGCTACAGAAACAAAATGCTCAGCGTAAGCTGGGTTTTTTGTTTCTGTATTCTGACCGGGGAGTCGAAGGGTGCGAATGAGCAAGGAGCGACAGCGACGAAGCGAGCTGACGAAAATATGCCAGTGGCATATTTTCGGGCACCCCGGACGCGACTACCCTACGGGCTACAAAAATACTCCAAACTTATTTTGGAGTATTTTTTATTTCACAGTGTTTATTTGCTTACTTGCTTACAAACTTTTACGTATCCAGTATTCTTCTTGTCTCACTAGTAATTCTTCAGCTTTTTCCGGTTCCGCCATGACTTCTTTTACAATTTTTTCCATCCGTATGCTTTGTGAACCTTTTATTAAAATTATATCACCCTTCTCCATTTTATTTTGTAAAAACTTTCCAGCCGAAGCGCTATCATCAAATACTACAATTTTATTTTCATCCATTCCCGCTTCTTTGGCAGCAACGGCTGTAAATTTTTTACTGGCTTCTCCAACTACTATCAGATAATCAAAGTTAGCTTCAACCACGCGAAATCCTATTTCTCGATGGGCATTTTCAGTATCTAGTCCCAATTCTAACATATCTCCCAAAATTGCAATTCTTTTGCCACTTCCTTGCGGAGAAATTTTAGCTGTAGCCAAAAGAGCACTACGCACCGCTTCCGGAGAAGAATTATAAGTATCATCAATAATCAAAGTATGTTTAATACCTGGAATAATACGCATGTGACCTAAAAGCGGTTTAATTTGTCGCAAAGCTATAGCTCCTTCAACTAAATTTATTCCAAAAATATGACCCACGGTCAAACCAGCTAAGGCCGCCGGGATAAATTGTTCGGCAATAAAACCAGGCAAAAAAACTGGTACAATATTGCCTCGATGTAAAACTTTAAAATTTAAACCAACAGGCCAAAAAGACTGCTCGTCTATGATAATATTGACATCAGTTGCTTGAAAATCAGCTCCATCTTTAAAACCATATGTAAAAGTTTCAGCATTAGTTTTGGCATTTTGCATCACCATTTCATTATCAAAATTAAGAACAGCAAAACCATCTTCTTTAAGATGAGAAACTATTAAACGCTTTTCTTGTGCAATTTTTTTAATAGTTTTAAAAAACTCAATATGAGCATTGCCAATAAAAGTTAAAACCCCGACTTTGCAAGGAGCAATTTCAAGTAAATATTCGATATCACCCGGTTTGTCCGCCCCCATTTCCAAAACTAAAACATCTGGATAATCAGAAATTCGAGAAAATCTCAAAACAAAGGCTTTGTAAAAAACTTTAATCCAACCAAAAATATCCTTACCTGGAGTTTTTTCTACGCCAATTATAGTTAAGGGCATCCCAATTTCATTGTTATAATTTTTTTTGTTGGATCTAACATTAAATTTACTGCCGAGTACAACAGCAATAGCCTCTTTGGTGGAGGTTTTACCAATGGAACCGGTGATACCAATAATGTCAGGTTTGTATTTTTTAATAATTTTTTTCGCACAATGACGAAGTAACATCTGTAAAATGGTTTTTAACATAAAATATAATTTTTATAAAAATTATTTAAATTCAAAACTCAAAAGTCAAAAGTCAAAACTTTGGTGTCCTGAATAAATCAGGGCAATTTTATTATATATATCGCGAAGCGATACGATAGTTTTGAGATTTGCGTTTTGAGATTTGAGATTATTTACCTATCTTCTTCCACCCCATAATAATCCATCGTGAATTTAGCCAATTCCCTAAATGTTATGGCTGCTGTACCTTCCGCCCAAAGACGTTGTGGTTTTTCATATTTTACCACAATTACCACCTTTGGTTCTTTGACCGGTAAAAATCCACAAAAAGTGTGGTTGGTATCTGTACTACTATAACCTGAAGGTCCAGGGATTTGAGCCGTGCCTGTTTTACCGGCAATAAAATATCTGTCCAAACGAACAGTGTTCGTATATGTTTTTTCTGTAACTGAAGTCAACATAGCTGTAAGCAAACGCGAAGCTCGAGAAGAAATAACTTGCTCGATAATTTTTGGCTCTACTTTTTCTATTTTACCATCACTTCTTTTGATTTCATCAACAATTCTTGGTTGTATTAACTTACCACCATTAGCAATTACACTGTAAGCCGTAGCTAACTGCAAAGGGGTTACCGTAATCCCTTGACCAAAAGAAGCTTGGGCCGGACCAATTTGGGATTTTTTTTCTAAATTTTTCAAATTACCATCAACTTCCTTATCTAGCTCAACACCTAGTTTTTGACCAAAACCAAATTTACGAACATATTCAGTAAATTTTTCCCAACCGATTTTTTCCGCTACCCACATCATACCAGTATTGACCGAATTTTCTAAAACATTAGTCATAGTAATGGAACCATAACATTTCTTCAAAGCATTGCGAATAATATAAGGACCATATTTCATTTCGCAAGGATCATTAAACCATGTATCCGGGGTTATTAATTCCATATCCAAAGCTGCACCCATAATAACTGGTTTAAAAACCGAACCCGGTTCATATGGGGTAAAAATAGCCTGATTATTAAAAATAGCGATATCTTCAATTTTGCCATAATTATTTGGATCAAAATCAGGATAAGAACACATTGCCAAAATTGCACCGGTTTGAGGATTCATCATAACCAAAGCAGCTGATTGAGCCTTGTGTTCCTCTGCGCCTTTTTTTAAAAGATCACAAGCTTTATATTGCAAAGCTCGATCAATTGTTAAAATCAAATCATCTCCATTTTTAGCTTCAATTGTCGTCATATCCGCCAAGGTAATCCAACTTCCTTTGGCTCCACGCTCAGCAAACAAATAACCACCTTTCCCAGATAATATACTATTCCAATATCCTTCTATACCATAATTTCCCTGCATATTACCATCATTGTCCATATTACAAAAACCAAGTATTGAAGATCCTAAATTATTTTCTGGATAATAACGGTATACCTCGGCCGATTTATAAATTCCTCCCAAATCAACTTTCTCTATCTTTTTTACAACTTCTTCAGGGACTTTTCGCGCCAAAGATTCAAATGGATCATTTGCTTTATTTAATTTTTCTCTAACTATTTCTTTTTTAATTTCATCCAGTTCTAGAATTTCAGCAACTTTTTCCGTTGTACTATTAATTTCATTTTTATCCATTTCTTTTGGGACCGCAAAAATTTGATAAAACCAGCGATTTATGGCTATCGGAAAAGTTTCTTTTGTACGCGAATCTTGAAAATAAATTTGTCCACGCTTGGGATGAATTTTTTGATAAATTTCATGTGTACTCATCGCCAAGGTTTTATAATAATCATGTTGATTAACTTGTAAATAAAAAAGTTTACCAATAATTGCAATGGCTATTAAAATAAAAAGCGCTGATAATAAGCGAAGTTCTAACGAATTGCTGTCTTCGCGATTAAACATAGCAAAAAAAATAATTTCAAATTTCCAATATCCAATATCAAATCAATTTCAAAATCCAAATGTCAAAATTTGAAATTTGTCATTTGATATTTGTTATTGATTGGAAATTGGTAATTTGACATTTGTAATTTCTAATTGATTCCTTTCGCTTTTCTTTTTGCTTCGTCCGCATTTAAAATAGTCTTTCTAATACGAACATTTTGCGGAGTGATTTCTACCAATTCATCATCTCCGATATATTGAAGAGCGTCTTCCAAATCCATAGTTTTTGGCGCATTGAAATGTTCGGTCACTCCATGTCCTTTACTACGCATATTGGAAAGTTGTTTTTCTTTACAAACATTTACTGACAAATCCCCTGTTCTGGCATTTTGTCCCACCACTTGTCCTTTATAAACTTTGACAGCCGGACCGATAAATAAAACCCCACGATCTTGGATATTCATCAAACCATACATATTACTTTCTCCGGTTTCATGAGCTACGAGCGATCCTTGTTCTTTTTCTTTCCACAAAGTCGCATCTTCTTGATAATCATAAAAACAAGTATTTATAATTCCCAATCCTTTGGTATCAGTCAAAAATTCACTACGATAACCAAAAAGTCCACGCGTTGGAATAATAAATTCTAGAAAACTAATACCTCGTTCACTAGCCATATTAGTCATAGTCCCATGACGAGTGCCTAATTTTTGGATCACAACTCCAGCAAATTCCTCCGGAACTTCCACAAAGACTTGGTCAAAAGGTGCGAGTTTTTTTCCATCTACTTCCTTTATTATAACTTGTGGACGAGATACTTGCAATTCAAAACCTTCACGACGCAATCTCTCAATCAAAATTTCTAAATGTAATTCACCACGACCACAAACAATCCAACTACCACTAGAATCAGTATCGCTAACTTTCAAAGCCATATCCGTTTCCAATTCTTTATACAAACGTTCTCTGATTTGACGTGAAGTAGTAAACTTGCCTTCTTGTCCAGCAACTGGAGAATCGTTTACAGAAAAAGTCATTTTTACAGTTGGTTCTTCAATATTGATAGTAGGTAAAGCAACAGGATCATTGACATCGGCAATAGTTTCACCGATATTTATTTCAGCTATTCCAGAAATTGCCGCGATATCTCCAGCTTTTACTTCTGTTATTTCCGATCTATCCAAACCATCAAACGTCATCAAACTGGTCATGCGATATTTTTTCATTTCTCCCGTACGATTGATATACATCACATCTTGGTTGGTTCTCAAAGTGCCATTATAAACACGACCAATAGCAATACGTCCTTTATAATTATCACCCACGATAGATACAGTCAGCATCTGAAGAGGTTTGTTTTCGTCGCCTTGAGGTGGCGGAACTTCTTTGATGATAGTTTCAAAAATATCAACAACATTTGTCATTTTTTCTAGTTCCGGAGTCAAACCAGCTTTACCGGCCTTGGCGCAAGAATATACGACTGGGAAATCACAAATTTCATCACTGGCGCCAAGTTCAATAAAAAGCTCCAATGTTTTATCGAGCACATATTGTATACGGGCGTCAGGTTTATCTATTTTATTTACTACTACGATAACTTTTAGTCCGAGCGCGAGAGCTTTTTTCAAAACAAAACGAGTTTGAGGCATGGGGCCTTCTTTGGCATCAACCAATAACAAACAACCGTCTGCCATCTTGAGCACACGTTCTACTTCTCCGCCAAAATCAGCGTGTCCCGGAGTATCAATAATATTAATTTTTGTACCATTAAAAACTACTGAAGCAATTTTAGAAAAAATAGTAATTCCGCGTTCTTTTTCCAAATCATTACTATCCATGATGCAAGTAGCATCTTCATTTTCTTTGTTAAGCTTAGTTTTACTTTGACGCAACAATGCATCCACGAGCGTAGTTTTGCCGTGGTCAACGTGAGCAATAATAGCGATGTTTCGAATATCTGTTTGTTTCATATATTTATTTTGGCAATAATATCATATTTTAGCAAAAAAAGCAAGGATTACCGAGATATTGAATATTGGATATTGAATATTGGATATTGAATATTAAAAAAATAAAGGAGCCCGGGTTAGGGGCTCCTATGAAAGCGGTTATGAGTTACTTCATCAAAGCAAAGATTTTTTCCTCTTCGCCATAATGAAGTACTTCGATGCAAAGCTCTTTTTTTTCAGAATACATTTCGCATTCCTCATAAAGAGCCCTCTTGCATATTCCGATCTTGACCGGGAGACTTTCATCTCCTTTCATGTGCTTAGCATACACTTCGCACATGTCATTAGCCATAAGACCAGAAACAGCCATAAAAACGACCATTGCAAACATAAGTGATTTCTTCATGATACTCTCCTTTTAGATAATTTTATGATTCGGACCGCTTTGACTTGTAAAGAACTTTTTCCTATTTCTAGCTCTCATTCTTTTGAATAAGGGCTTGATAAAAGAAAAACTCTCCTAAATATGGAGAGATATGTCAAAAGATTTGTTTGTATCGCTTTTATCCTCTCTCCAAGATAAAGTTGATACGATTTGGGTTTTTATTATTTAACTACATAGTTTAGCACATTTTGACGGTTTTGTCAAGCCCTAAAAGTGGCTAATATTAGCGAAATTGAAAATTACAAAAATTTAAAAGATTGCAAAAATTACAAAGATTGCTGTTTTTTGGCTAGGATTAGATAAAATAGTATAAAATACTACAAAATTTGGCTTATTGTAAACAAAAAACCCTCGCGTCTGCGAGAGTAAAATATTTGTTTCTTATCATTCCTGTTTTTCTTTTTTCTCTTTTTGAAAAACAACAATAGAAAAAATATTTTTTTTAAAGGTTGCGGCTTCTTGAAAAAAAGAAGATCCCAAAAAAACAATTGCATCATTTCCTGCTTTTTGAAACAAAGAAAACCCAATTAAACCAAGTATCACATCATTTCCTGCTTTTTGAAACAAAGAAAATCCGCAACATATTATACTTGCGTCATTTCTTGCTATTTGGAGTAAAGAAAATCCGAAAAAGCCAATCATCGTATCGTTTCTTGCTATTTGGAGTAAAGAAAATCCGAAAAAAAACATACTCGCATCATTTCCTGCTTTCTGAAACAAAGAAAATCCGAAAATAATAGTGCCGTTATGTCCTGCTATTTGGAGTAAAGAAAAGCCTATAGCAACAACTGCATCATTTCCTGCTTTTTGAAACAAAGAAAATCCGAAAACAATAGTGCCATTAATTCCAGCTTTTTGGAACAGAGAAATGCCAAACCAAGAAAAAGCATTTTTTTCCGCTAACTGAAAAAACATGCAAATAGAATATACACTCCCTTCGAAATTAATTCCTCCAAAAACAGAATAAACATTCTTTCCTATCCTCCAAGGATATGAAATAAAAAAAATTCCAATAAGATGCATGGGATTGTTAGTTATTAACAATCCGGCCAATACGGTAGCTACAACGGCCACTGTTAAATTTACAACGTTAGCGATATTTCTTTTCATCATGACAAACCTCCAAATAAATAAATTGTTAAAGATCAACAAAGTATTGTGATACATTTTAACAATTTTGTCAACCCTGGCGCTGAGCGCCAGTAAAGCCACTCTTAGCGTGGCCCGCGAAGATAAGTCGGAGTTATAGTTACGCTTAACATAGACCCGCTCAGCGGGGGCGTGACAATAAATAAAAGTGACTAATATTAACCAAAACAAAAAACCGCTTTTTCAGCGGTTTTTGTTTTTAAAATTTACAATCCTATAACTTTTTACTTTTAACTTTCAACTTCATACCATTCTCACATCTACCAAATTCACCCCATTTTCATCACAAAACACCGGATTGAAATCCATTTCTTTGATTTCCGGATGTTTTATCGCCAAATCAGATACCGCCAAAATAGTCTTTTTGAGAGCTTCAAAATTTATCGCCTTTTGTCCTCTACCACCTTTCAAAATATTTATCCCTTTTATATCACCGATTAAATTATCTACATCTTCCGGTGTTAAAGGAGTTACGCACATAGAAACATCTTTGAGAACCTCTACAAATATTCCACCTAAACCAAAAACTATTGTCGGACCAAAAACCGCATCGCGTTTCATCCCGATAATCACTTCCCTACCTTTGGTCATACTTTGCAACAGCATCCCTTCTATTTTGATATCCGAAGTTTTGCCAAAAACATTTTTAGATATTTCTTCCCAGGCTTTTTCAATTTCTTCCGCATTTTGTAAATTCAGCTTCAAAGCTCCAATATCGCTTTTGTGTAAAACTTTGTCGGTAATTGCTTTGAGTACATAAGGTCCGGTTAATTTTTCTACAGCGGAAATTATTTCTTTTTTATCTGCAACAAAAATCCCAGAAGTTGCTAGACCAACACTTTGTAATAATTTTTCTGTTTGCGCGAAATTGATTTGATCGACAACAACATATTCCTTCTTCTTTTCCTCAACAGGTTTATTTTTGAAAGACAGATAATCCAAGGCTTTGACTAAATGAATAGGGTCGGAAAAATAAGCGATGTTTTTTTGTCGGAAAATTTTCAAAGCCGGTTCTATTTGTGTTCCGCCGATAAAAAGTGGCAACACAACTTTCTTTTTATTTATTTTAGAAATAATTTTTGCTGTTTCTTTTATTTGAGTCATCTTTTGTGGAGTGAGGATTACCGCCAAAGCATCAATATCTTTTACTTTGCTTAGAATTTTCAAAGCACTTTCATATCTATCACTTAACGCGTCACCAATAACATCCACCGGATTACCAACCGCCGCAGTTGCGGGCAATACTTCACGCAAAGATGTTTTTATTTTATCCGTCAAAGTCGCCAAATTTAAACTTTGTGAAAGCTCCAATAAATCCGCTAAAATAATGGAAGGCCCCCCGCCATTGGTAACTATACCGATATTTTCAAGTGGTTGATAAATACCAGCGTTAAACATTTTTAACAGATCAAACATCTGCGAAATAGTTTCTACATTGATTACTTTAGCTTGAACGCACACAGCTTCAAATACTTTGTTTTCCGAAGCTAGTGAACCGGTGTGTGAAGCTACCGCCATAGCACCACGCGCTGTTTTCCCAGCTTTGAGCACTACTAATGGTTTAACAGCTGTAATCTTTTTTGCTAATTCCAAAAATCTAACTCCGTCAGATACTGCCTCCAAATACATCACAATGGCTTTTGTTTTTTCATCAGTCAATAAATATTCCAAGAAATCATTTTCCGTGAGTCCGGCTTCGTTGCCCACAGAAATAAATTTAGCAAAACCGATATTTTCTTTTTGCGCAAAATCAAGCATAGAAGTACCCACGGCCCCAGATTGTGAAATCACAGAAATACCACCAATCTTTGGAAGTTTGTCGCCGAAAGTTGCATTGAAATTATTTTGACAATCAAAAATTCCTAAACAATTCGGACCAATAATTTTTATACCAAAACTTTTTGCGATTTGTTTGAGCTCATCTTCACGTTTTTTTCCTTCTTCTCCTGTTTCTTTATAACCGGCAGTAATGATAATACAATAAGGAATTTTTTTCTCTCCGCAAGATTTTAGAACACCAGGTACAATTTCCGGTTTGACAGCAATCACGGCCAAATCTATTCCTTCTTTTATTTCTACTATGGAAGAAAAAACTTGTTCACCCAAAATTTCTTTTTCACTTGGGTTAACCAAAAAAATCCGGCGTTCGTTTTTACCATCAAGTAAATTGGAAGCCAAGGCATAGCCGATTTTCTGCGGATTACCCGAAGCTCCGATAACAGCGACACTTTTTGGATTGAATAAATTTTCTAACATACTTTAATAAATTTTCAATTTTTAATTTTTTACCCCGTGAAATCCTGTCAAAGACAGGATCGCCTTCGGCAATATTTCACAGGGGTGAATTTTTAATTAATTTTCAATTACCGATCACCGATTTTCGTAGTTTCGTAGATTATTCGTACGTTCGTACGTAATTACAATTGTTCTTCAAAGGTCGATCTTTCCACATCATAAAATATACCCAGCGGTATTTTTTCCATTTCCTGTACTTTTTCCATCGCCCATTTCAAATCATTTTTTGGTAAATTGGAATCAAGTTGGTAAACTTTTTCTTTAAAATATTCACGAGTATCGTTGAAACTGATACAAGGTTGGATAATATCCAAAAAAGCGAAACCTTTGTGTAAAATAGCTTTTTTCATCACTTGAGTTAGAAAAACCATATCTCCGGTATAAGCACGAGCAACAAAAGTAGCACCAGCACTTAGCATCACCAGAAGCGGATTGAGTGGCTCTTCCACACTCCCCTGCGGAGTTGATTTACCTTTGTAACCTCTGTTACTGGTAGGAGTAACTTGACCGGTAGTCAAACCAAAAACTTGATTATTATGAACAAATAATTTAATATCACTGTTTCTTTTGGCAGCGTGAACTAAATGTTCTACCCCTTCAGCATAAGAATCTCCGTCTCCAGAAAATGCGATTGCGGTCAAATCGGGATTTCCTAATTTTACACCAGTCATAGTTGGCACCACGCGACCATGAAGAGAAATAATACTATTCACATTTACATAATCGGCTATTTTACCATGACACCCAATACCAGCTCCGACTACAATATTATCTTTTTTAATTTTCCCTTCCGTCACCAATTCGGTTATCGCGTTTTTAAACGCGGTCAAAATCATGAAATTGGTACAACCCGGGCACCAGGTGTTTTTTGCTTTGGTATTTAAATCTACAGTCATATTATATTATTTTATTTATTTTTTTTGCTAGTTCCATCGGTTCAAAAGAATAAGTGTCGTATTTCAAAATTTTATGTTTTATTTCTATCCCGGTTTTTTCGCGAATTAAGCTAGCCAAAGGAGAGGTATAATTTAATTCTACATCAATAATTTTTTTAGCTCCTTTGAAAGTGTCTAGTAAACTCTTAGTCGACAATGGTTCTATTGCCAAAATTTGTACAGCTTTAATAGGTTTTTTGGTGTGCTTTATCGCTTCCAAAACTGCACCTTTGGTAGATCCCCAAAACACAATGATATTTTTACTATTTTTATCACCATAAATTCTTATGCTTTTCATCCCAATCATTTCTTTTTCCAAATTTTTTATTTTAGCAAATCTTTTATCAAACATTTTTTGCGTTATCTCTGCACTCTCGGTTATCAAACCATCTTCGCTATGCTCATAACTATTGGCTTTAACCACGGTGTCGGGGTTTCCTGGAAAACAAAGAGGAGAAACACCGTCGGTGCTAAAAGCATAGCGTAGATAATTTTTTCCTCCTTTGCTAATTTTTATTTTTTCCGATTTAATTTTTATTTTACTAAAATCCGCATTTGATAAACTTTCAGATAGATGTTTATCAAGCGCTATCATCACCGGTAATTGATATTGCCAAGCTAAATTTATCGCTTTTCCACCCAATTCATAAGCCTCTTCCTGATCACCAGGAGCTAAAACAATTCGCGGAAATTCACCCAAAACCTGTCGGATAAATTGTAGATCACCTTGCGCGGTTCTAGTTGGCACACCGGTTGATGGGCCAGGACGCTGTGACTCCACTACTACAGTTGGAATTTCAGCAATCCCTGCCATACTCAAAGCCTCGGTCATTAAAGCAAATCCCCCACCAGAAGTCCCAGTGGCAGTACGGGCTCCAGCAAAAGCGCTACCCAAAACCATATTGATAACCGCCACTTCGCTTTCGGCCTGAGTAACTTTCAGACCATATTTTGGTGCTTGTTTGGCCAAATGATGTAAAACACTGGTAGCTGGAGTCATAGGATAGGCAATGTAATTTTTCATACCACCCGCTACCAAACCTTCACCTATCGCTGCATTACCGTCAATAATCTGTCCTTTAATTTTTTTATCAGGACGATCAAATTTTATTTTTCCAAAACTCTTATCTTGTAAATAATCACAACCTTTTTTACTCAAATCAATATTTATTTGAGCTTTGGCACCAAAAATTTCCGTAAAAACTTTATTTAAACTTTCAAGCGGTAAATCATAAAAACAACAAAGAGCACCCAGTGCAACCGCCGTGCGCGCTAAACTAGGAGCTCCTAATTCTTTGGTATAAGAACTAATCGGCAAACTTACCAATTGTCCAGGTTTACCGCTAACAGAATTTAAAATATTATCAAAAAATATTACACCGGATTTTTTGAGTTCATTTTTATGTAAATCCACAGTTTCCTGATTGAACGCAATAATCGCATCGAGTTCTTGATAATCACTATAAATTTTTTCTTTGGAAAAAGAAACACGACAAAAATTATGTCCACCGCGAATCAGCGACGGATATTCCATGCTAGCAAAAACATAATAACCCAACTTACAAAACAAACGTGCCAAATTTACTCCGGCCTCTCTGGCTCCATCTCCGGCCTGGCCGCCTATTAAAATAGTGTATATTTTTTCTTGATTTTTCTTCATATTATTTTTTGATTTTAATTTTACTTTTACCTTCCGGTTTAAAATCCACTTCAAACATTTTTTTAGTTAATTTTTTATCAGTCAAAAATTCCTTATAAACTTTCTGAACTTGCGGATTTTGGTGCGCCAAACGTATTTTTTTGGTTTTATCTATTTGATAAAGAGAATCTGCTCTTTTTTGACGAATCTCTTCGTTGGTCGGTAGGGGTTGCCCACCACCGCCGATACAACCTCCGGGACATGCCATCACTTCTACAAATTGATATTTTTTCGGATCAACTTTCAATTCTTCCAAAATAATTTTAGCATTTTTCAAACCATTTACCACCGCTACTTTTAATTCCACACATTTATCACCACCAAATTTAACCGGTTTACAAAGTCTGATAGTTGCTCTTTTGATACCTTCTTGACCACGTACTTGATCAAAATCCACTTTTTGCAAATCACGACCAAATAAACGAAAATAAGCAGTGCGCAAAGCACTTTCCATCACACCGCCAGATGCCCCGTATAATACACCTGCGCCACTTGGGTCACCAAGCGGATTATCGGCTGGATCTTCTTTGATAGTTTTGAAATCTATTTTTTTATCTCGCAAAATCCATGCTAGTTCTCGAGTAGTCCAAACATAATCCACAGGTTTGAGACCATTATCAAAATTTAACTCTTCTCGACTAGCTTCATATTTTTTGGCCGTGCAAGGCATGATAGAAACCATCACAATATCTTTAGGGTCTATGTTTTGTTTTGGCGCAAAATAATTTTTAATAACCGCTCCCAACATTATTTGTGGTGATCTGGCATGAGAAATATTTTTTCTAAATTCAGGATGATAAAATTCTACAAACTTTACCCACGAAGGACAGCACGAAGTAAATATTGGCAAATTTTTTCCAGACAAAATCCTCTCAATTGCTTCACCGGCTTCCTCTGTTGTAGTAAAATCAGCGCCAACAGATGTATCAAAGACATAATCAAAACCTATTTTTTTTAAAGAAGCAGATAATTTATCAGTAGCAATTGAACCATAAGGCATACCGAATTCTTCACCAATACTGGTGCGAATAGATGGAGCAAATTGTGCCACTAAAATTTTTCCTTGTTTTTTAAGCGCTAAAACTTTTTCCATTTCTTCAAACTCACCTTCACTTTTGATGGCACCTACCGGACAATGCACAATACACTGACCGCAGTAAACACAATCTTTATTTTTATCAGTACTTGGCTCAATAGAGATATTACTTCCACGATTTTTGATTTCATAATAACCAACCGGACAAACCTCTACGCAGTTGCGACAATCAATACATTTTTTACCTTCGAAAATTATCGGTCCAAATTGTTTACTCGGTCTTTTTTCTTTACGATTAGGAAATCTGGTAATTTTGGCACGAAGTGGTTTTTGATATTGTAATAATCCACAACGTTTATTCCAAGTACAATTTTCACAATCTAAATGATGTTGCCCAAAAATCAATTCTAAATTCATTTTACGACTACGACGAATTTCTTTATCATCAGTGATTATCTCCATCCCGTCTTCTACCGGTGTAGAACAAGAGGTAAACAAACCGTTACGACCCTTAATTTTTACTACACACATTCGACAGTTGGCTTTTACTTTTAAATCAGGATGATCACAAAGATGTGGAATTTCTATCCCATTTTTTTGCGCTACATATAAAATCATTTTGTCTTCGGTACATTCTATTTTTTTACCGTCAATTTTAATGGTTATTTTTTTCATAGTTATTTAGAATCTCTTTTATTTTTATAACTAACTTTCACGCTTTCGAGCATCGAATCAATAGGTAAATAAACACTTTTACCCAAAGGACAGAAAGAAGTGTCACGCATAGCACGTAAAACACTGCGTAAAAGCACCATATCAATTTCATTTTTTTGCAACATTTCTCTGAGACGATAAAGACCCTCCCGGCACGGTACACATTTACCGCAATTATAATCAAAGAAAAAATTAACCCATTTTTTAATCAACTCTTTAGTGTCCGTTTTTTTTAAATTATACATTATGATACCACCAGCACCGCAAATTGGTTTATTCAATTCTTCTTGAGTTAAAATTTCTCCAGCTGCCCCCCCGCCAACTTGCACAAAATATTCAAAGCGTGGAACGTTTTTGGTTTTTTTCAAAATTTCTCCAACAGTCATATCAACAGGTAGTTCATAAGCGCCTTTTTTGGGTGCATCACCACCAATACAATAAAATCTGGTATTTTTATATTCTCCATGCTGAATTTGAGAAATTTGGTAAAAAGTTTCCACATTGTTTATCAAAGTAGGACAGCCAGATAACCCCACTTCGGTCGGATACGGAGGTTTCAAACGTGGTTCTGGCAAATTACCCTCTATAGTTTCTAAAAGAGTTGTTTCCTCTCCACCTAAATAACCTATTTTTTCTGCTGTTAATTCAATCGGCAATTTACCAATGTATTTTTTCAGATGATTTTTAAACTTTTTCAAATAATCTTGTCGCAAATAAATATAAGCTTTATCGGCCCCAAGAGTATCCATTGCTATCTTGATACCTTCTACTACTTTTTCCGGATAATTTTGCAAAATATAACCGTCTTTAGACATCCCCGGCTCACCTTCCGCACCGTTACAAATTATATAACACGGTTGATTAAAATCGCGTAAATGGCCTTTGGCCACCGCCAACCATTTAAAAGCAGTTGGAAACTCCGCCCCCCCTCGCCCCTTGAGGTTAAATTCTTGAATTTTGTTGATAAATTTCATAAAATTTTTGTTTTTAATTGCGAAAATATTATACCATTTTTTGAAATTATTTACAAAAAAACCTCCGCCATAATAGCGGAGGTTTTTTGATTTTTTTGAAAATTATAGAACTGCATCTTTAGCAGCTTTGGCAACACGGAATTTTACCACGGTTTTAGCAGGAATCTTGATGGTTTCACCGGTAGCTGGGTTACGGCCCATACGAGCGGCTCTTTTAATTTTAATCAATTTTCCAAAACCAGGAATAACAAATTCGTTTCCTTTTTTAACTTCTTTGTAAGCAACGTCTGTCATTGCATCCAAGAAATTAGCGACTTCTTTTTTGCTCAAATTGGTAGCTTCGGAAAGCACACCGAGCAATTGAGACTTGGTCATTTTTGCCATAGTGGTAAAAATTAAATTAATTAATAAATAAATTAATTTTTGGGCGGAAATTATACTTTCCTTGACCCGCCTTTATTATACACCAATAAAATCAATAGCAACAGCCCCTCCCCTGTGGAAAACCCTTTATTTACAATATGTTTTAAAAGTTGTCGTTAAAAAAACCTTATTTTTTGCGATAATTCTCACCAAAAAGACCACTCTCAACAACACTATGGTCAAGTTCTTTTTCTTTAATAACTTCATCGTTTATTTCTTTTTGCCAAGTACTCCAATCAAAACTATCGACTGATCCTTCGTAACCAATATTTTCAAAATATTCTTCTATCAAAGAATCGGGTAAATATGGGCGATCTTCTAAAGGTAAACGATGTTCATTTCTTTGTAATAAACTTTCTACTGTCGCCATTTGTTCAAAATACTCATCTATTTTTTTATACTCTTTTTCTTTATTTTCAAAATCTTTTTTATCTTCTTGGTATTGTCTTTGAGTCAAACGATAAACATAATCTCTTCTCTTGCTTACCCCTGGAATTCTTTTGCCATAAATTTCATCACAAGCTTTGTTTATCAAATTAACTTTTTTTTCATCAAATTCTTCTTTCAATTTTTCCACCAAGCTCACTACTCTATCAACCTCTTTTCTATCTTCTTTGTTTAAATATAAAGCCATACAATTTTAGTTAATGTTTAACTTTCTTTACCTGTTTTTTGCAAATCTTTCAAATAATTTTCTTTTATCAATCTTTTTATAATATCCCTGACTAAATAAGCTTTCTTAATTTCCGGAGAAAGCTTATCGGTCTTTTTGTCTTTTTTTTCTTTATTTAAAGAAACAACTTTGGTATAGGTTTTTTCCGTTAAATTATCAGTACCAAAAGGATAACATTCTATCTCTTCGGGTTTGTCCAAACTAATATAATCAAGGGGAAATTTATCTTTAAAATCTTCATTTTCCTTATGAATAACAAAAATTTTTATATGAGAAAAACCATTTTCCTCAAAAAATTTTAAAACATTTTGTAACGATTCTCCTCCGTGTACACAATTGTCATAAATCAAAAGTGGCTTGTCTCTATCTTTTAATAATTGAGAGTAAGTCTTCTTAAAATCCTCGTTAATTTCTTCTTCATCTCTTATAAGAGAAATGCTTTCTTGCCTGTCATATTTCATCTTTCGGTCATAAAATATTTTATCACTCGTATTGGGATATCTTTCATTACTAACAAAGCCCCTAGGATTAGTAAAATAAATATGAGGATTTTTATTCTTTCTATCTTCATTTTCTTGGAGAAGGCGCCAATACTCACGTAATCCTACACAAACATTTCGAGCACTACGATCAAGCAAAACTATATTTTCAATATTATTTTTATCTATATATTCAGCGATTTTTTTGATATATTCATAAGACTGCCTCTCTAATTGAAAATTTTTAAAAAACTCCACCGGATATGGGTTTTTATACCCCTCTTGTCTAAGTTCTTCTTTTTTCAAAATTTCTTTATTTTTAGCTTCTTCTGTTTGAGAAATATATTTTTCAATAAAACCCTCTTTCATATTTTATTTTTCAAATAATTTAATCTTTTATTTTCTTCAAATTTTTCTATTGCGTAACGCAACATAGTGCGTGGCATTTGACGATAGTATTTTTTCAAAAACTTTTCTTCTTTTTCTTCCCCGCAACGTTTACCAACTTCTCGGAGCATCCAACCTACAGCTTTGTGTATCAAATCATGTTTATCCTGAAGTAAATTTTCTGAAATTTTCAAAGTTAGTTCGCAATCACCTTTTTTTATGTAATGAAAAGTAGATAAAATAGCTATTCGGCGTTCCCATAAATTTTTGGATTGTACCAATTTAAAAAGAACATCTTTATTTTTATTTTTCAAATAGGGGCCGACGATTTTTTCCGCAGTCAAGTCTACCAAATCCCAATTGTTTATTTTTTTAGTATTTTTTAAATAAAATTTACAAATCTTTTTTTGCCCCCGTGTATCAGCTCGCGAATATTTTACTACTAAAATCAAAAGTGCACTCAATCTTTCTTCATGATAAACACTATTCAATAATTTCTGTAAATCATTCAACTCCAAATCTATAAATTCTTTTATTGTTGACCTAATATCAGGAACTGTTACACCTAAAAATTTGTCTCCTTGTCCATATTGCCCAGGACCGGTTTTGAAAAAACGAGCCAAAATAATTGCTTTTTCTTTGCTCGCTTTTTTTCTTAACTCTTTTTTAAATGATTCAATTGCCACAAAATTTTAAATTCCACATTCTCCACGAAATAACGCCCATTCTTCGCAAACTTTACCACCAGGTAGCGTACAATAACCAATCTGACCATCTATTTCATCTTTGATTTCCAAAACTCCGCCTAATTCTGTACAATGTACAGAAGCCGGATTGGCTAGACCGGTTTTTCCGCCTTGTTTACACTCACCACTATAAGAAATCTCCACTCCCGTGCATTTGGCACCACAAGCATTGCCATAAGTTTTACCATCAATTCCACAAACTGGTGCATATTCCATAGTACATATACAACCTTCTTCCAGATTATCATCTTTTTTTTCTGAATAAATAGCATCTCTTAGGTCATTACATTCTCCGTCATAACGCTTAGTAGTTCCGGCTTTTTCCATAAAACATTCATTTACATAAGTATAATCATCTACAGCACAAACTTTTTTAATTTCTAACGGACAATTTTCTAAATTTTTTATCAAATTTTTAAAATAACACATACTACTTCCATAAGCTATGGAACCAACCACCAAAAATACTACCGCTAAAATTATGATTTTCTTCATATTTAATTTTTTATTATATATATTAAACACCTTTATATAATAAATCTGAATAGAAATTAAGTCAAAAAATTAAAAAACCAACCTTTGAAAAGGCGGTTTTTTCTGTTTTTATAAATCTTTTTTCAATTCTTCCAATTTCTTTTTCAAATCTCTGCTAATATGTTTAGGAACTTTGATTTTTACTTTTATATAATGGTCTCCTCTGCCTTTTTGACGTAAGTAAGGAATACCTTTATCTTTTAGGCGAATCAACTGGCCTGATTCAATACCTTCGGGAATCATTATTTTTTCCACACCGTCGAGAGTTTCTATTTCCACTTTATCACCCAATACGGCTTGTGGATAACTAATTTCACAATCTGTAAATATTTCATAACCCTCACGAGAAAAATATTTATTTTTCTTAATATGAATACGGACATACAAATCTCCGCTCATGCCATTATAAGCAGCAGCCTCACCGTACCCGCTTAAGCGGATAGATTCACCATCATTAATACCTGATGGAATTTTTACTTGGAAAGTATTATTTTTGGTTATTACCCCATCACCACCACAGTGTTTACATTTTGAACTAGGTTTTTGACCTCGCCCATGACAATCAGGACAAATAGCTGCTTGTTGGATAGTACCAAAAATAGTGCGCTGATTATGCACGACTTGTCCGTGTCCGCCACAAGTACTACATTTTTCTAACTTACTACCTGCTTCAGCGCCGCTGCCCTGACAAACATCACAGGTGGTTTTTTTACGTAAACTTAATTCTCTTTCCACCCCAAAAGCAGCTTCTTTAAAATCCAGTTCTACATCCACTTCTATATCACGACCGCGTGATTTACTACCTCGTCCACGTGAACCTCCGCTAAAACCAAAAAGATCACCAAAAATATCTCCGAAATCACCACCACCAAAATTGAAATTGAAATCACCGCCACCTTGACCACGAGCTGCGCGCATAAAATCTTCCCAGCCGGCCCCACCGCCGAATCCGCCTTGTTGTTCAAAATCAGCACCAAATTGATCGTATTGTTTGCGTTTTTGTTCATTACCAAGAACTTGATAGGCTTCGTTGGCTTCTTTAAATTTAACTTCATCACCACCCTGTTTATCAGGATGGTGTTGATGAGCCATTTTTTGGAAAGCTTTACGAATTTCGTCTTTACTGGCGTTTTTTTCTATACCAAGTATTTTATAATAATCCTTTGACATAAAAGTATTATAGTATACCGTATATCGTATGTCGTATTACAATATTTTAAAATACTATATACGATATACTAAATACGAAATACATTATTTTACTACTTCCCCTTCTATCGGCCCTTGTTCATTTCCATCTTTCTTTTCTTCGGTTTTATTTTCCGCCCCTGGAGTTCCAGCTTGTTGGTTTTGTTGATACATTTTAGCACCAACAACTTGGGCATCTTTACTTAATGCATCGGCTGCTTTTTTGATAGCTTCCACGTCATCTTTATCTTTTACATCTTTTAATGCCTTTACACCTTCTTCGACTTTTTTCTTTTCATCGTCGGTAATTTCAATTTTCTTTTCTTCAATTTCTTTCATCATTTTTTCTGTCGTATAAATCATAGTATCGGCCAAATTACGAGCTTCAATAAGTTCTTGTTTTTTCTTATCTTCGTCAGCATGAGCTTCAGCTTCTTTTTTCATTTTTTCTATTTCATCTTTATTTAAACCAGAAGATGATTCAATACGCACGGATTGTTCTTTACCCGTTCCTTTGTCTTTGGCTTTAACATTTAAAATACCGTTGGCATCAATATCAAAATGTACTTCAACTTGAGGAACACCGCGCGGCGCCATTGGAATTCCGTCTAACATAAATCTACCCAACGTTTTATTATCAGGGGCCATCGGACGTTCACCTTGTAAAATATGAATCTCCACACTTGGTTGATTATCGGCAGCTGTTGAAAATACTTGGGATTTGGAAGTTGGAATAGTGGTGTTACGTTCAATAAGTTTGGTCATTACACCACCCATTGTTTCAATACCCAAAGAAAGAGGTGTTACATCAAGCAACAAAACATCTTTGACATCACCTTGGAGCACACCGCCTTGTACTGCAGCACCAGAAGCTACTACTTCATCTGGATTTACGGTAATATTTGGTTTTTTGCCAAAGAATTTTTCTACGGTAGAAATAACCAATGGCATACGAGTCATACCGCCGACCATCACTACTTCGTGCAAATCACCCGTAGATAATTTAGCGTCTTCCAATGCTTTTTTTACTGGAATCAGTGTTTTTTCTACCAAATCCCCCACTAATTCTTCTAATTTAGAACGAGTTAATTTCATCACTAAATGTTTTGGTCCAGTAGCATCAGAAGTGATAAACGGCTGATTGATTTCACTTTCTTGTGCGGTAGATAATTCAATTTTTGCTTTTTCTGCAGCTTCTTTGATGCGTTGAAGTGCCAAAGTATCTTTGCTTAGATCAATACCTTGGTCTTTTTTAAATTCATCCAAAATCCAATTGATAACTACTTGATCAAAATCATCTCCACCAAGATGAGTATCGCCGTTGGTAGAAAGAACTTGTACGGTATCAGCAGAAACATCCAAAATAGAAATATCAAAAGTACCACCACCCAAATCATACACTGCAATTTTCTGATCTTTCTTTTTATCAAAACCATAAGCTAAAGCGGCAGCGGTTGGCTCATTGATGATACGCAAAACTTTCAAACCGGCAATTTCTCCGGCATCTTTGGTGGCTTGACGTTGAGAATCATCAAAATATGCTGGCACGGTGATAACCGCTTCGGTAATTTTTTCTCCCAACCTTTCTTCCGCATCAGCTTTTAATTTTTGCAAAATCATGGCGGAAATTTCTTGCGGTGAATATTCTTTATCGCCCATTTTAATTTTTACCCCTTCGCCGGATTTTACAATTTTATAAGGCATCAAACTAACATCACGTTGAACTTCCGCATCGTCAAAACGACGACCGATAAGACGCTTGATGGAATATAAGGTGTTTTCCGGATTGGTCACAGCTTGGCGTTTAGCCAATTGACCAACTAATCTTTCACCGGTTTTAGAAATAGCAACAATAGAAGGAGTTGTACGATTGCCTTCTTTGTTTTCCAAAACTTTCGGTTGACCACCTTCGATAATGGCCATGCAGGAATTAGTAGTTCCCAAATCGATTCCTAATACTTTACCCATATGTGTATAAATTAAGTTATTAATTATTTATTTATTATTACTTTTGCTGGTTTGATAATTTTATCTCCAACTTTATAACCACCATCAACTTCTTTTAAAATAATGTGGGATTCTACACCATCCTGCTCTTCTTCTTTTATTGCTTCGTGAAATTTTGGATCAAATTTCTCACCCACAGTTTTAATTTCCTCCACTCCGTGGCTTTTCAAAACACTTTCAAACTGCTTCATTATATAGCCTATCCCGTCCGCCCATTTTTGTTGTTCAGCGCTGAAGCCTGAAGTCTGAAGTCTAAAAGCCAGTTTAAAATTCTCATACACCGGAATAAATTCTTCCAAAATTTGCGTTTCGCTCATTTGCGCCCATTCACTACGACGAGTATTGATTTCATTTTGTAGATTTTTATAATCCGCCAAAGCCCGCAACCAACCAGCTTTGTTTTCTTCATTTTCTTTTTTGTATTTTTCACAATTTTTACATTCTTTTCCAAAAAAACTTTTTTTGGTTTTTTCTTCTTTTGTTTGTTTTGTGTTCTCTTCTATCTTTTCATCATTTTTTATTTCTTCTTGATTAATATTTTTTTGTTCATCTGTCATATTTATAAACTATTTAATATTTCACTAATTTTTTGTATTAAAGCGTAATTTCTTTTATAATCCATCCTATTTAGACCAACCATCATCAACATATCTGATTTATCTTTACGCACACGAGTAGCCAAGACACTCAAATCTTCTCCAAAAGGTTGTTCGCTACCTAGTAAAAATCTCGGATCATCTATAATCAGATTTTCAAAAACATCCAAATATTCTTCACAACGTTCAAATATCCCGGAAATATTTACTACTAACTCTGGTTCCAAAAATTCTTTTTTACCAAAAAGATTAGAAAGTCCAGTATAATAAACTTTATCTTCTCCAAATGCATAGATTATCGCTTCTCCGCTAATTTGTGCCAAACCCTTGGCCAAAGTCCGAACCCCACTTTCAAAATCTTGTGTTTCTCCAGTTAGTATTTCTTCCACTTTTTTTTCATCTTTACCACTTATTTTCAGCCCGTTTAAATTCATGGAATTAATATAGTGACGATAGCCAGCGGGAGTCGGTACTCTACCAGCAGATGTGTGTGGTTGAGATAAATAACCAGCTTCTTCCAAAGCGCGCAAATCATTTCGTACAGTAGCTTCGCTCCAATCCAAATCTTCCTGTTTAACCAAAAACTTAGAACCAACGGGCTCCGCTGTTTCTATATGGGTTTCCACAACCAGTTTAAAAAGCTTTTCCTGGCGTTCGTTTAATTTATTGTTTTTACCTTGAGGCATAACATATATTATCACTCTAGCTTCTTGAGTGATAATATATCACAAGCAAAAATAGCCGTCAAGTTTATTTTTTTGATTAATTTTTTGGCTAAAATAAGGTATTTTTATAAATGGTTTTTTACTTATCCACAAACAAACTTGTCAATTCCCCATCCTTGACAAATATAGCACTTATCAAATAATTTTGGCTAGCTATTGACAAATTTACGAAACCATGGTAGGTTAAATTATTGCTCTTTATTATCAACTTCCAAGAGGAGGAAGAAATGGAAAATTTAAAAATTCCAAACCAATCAAGTCAGATTGAAGAAATTCTTTTAAAACAGTTAGATAATAGTCTAACGGGTTTGAAAGAACTTCTCCAGAGACAGTGGTTAACATTAGGGGAGCTCTATGTTGCTCTAACACACTGTCGAACCATTGAAAGTGCTCTTTTCAGAGTAAGTCATTTTCAGGCAGAAGCTTATCTTAAAACCGCCAAAGAAAAAGTATTGAAAAAATTGGAAGAGGCGGAAAAAAGCAGCCGAGAATGGACATTTATCTTTGTCATAAGCAAAGAAGCTTGTGGTAATTATAAAAAGAAAATTGAAGATTGTCCCGCCAAAAAAGATATTCTTGCCTGGTGGGAAGAGGTAAAAAAAATCTCTGAAACAAAAAAAAGATCCTCCGCGTAAAGCGGAGGAGTTTTTATTATTATAAGTATTATTTTACCGATGTTTGATTGATGATAGAAATTTCAGAAAGAAGAACATTTTCCACATAAATTCCACGTGTGTAAAAAATCTTTTCTAATTCATTTTTCAACTCAGTTTCTACTACGTCGCGTTTACTGCCAATAATATCGGTAAAATCAAAACGAGAAAAAACCATACGAATACGAGAGCGAATAGTCGGTCGAACAATTTTGGCGACAAAATCCTCACCAATAGTTTGCCAAAGAGATGGAATTTGTTGAACATCCAAACGCAACAAAATAGTCCCTTCTACTCCAGCTCTTTTTCCATCTTGAGTAACAGCGGCTATAGGTATATCCCCCATCGCTCGCTCGTTTTCCGGATTAAATTGACGAGATACGCTATATTCCAAAGTCTGGGTATTAAACAGTTTGGCTTTTTGCCAAAAAGGAATTTTCAAATGTAAACCCGGAGTCAATACTTTCTTCAAAACTCCATGGCCCATATCATAAACACAAGCTACGTAACCCGGTGGCACATAAATAAAAAAACCCTTTAAAACATCCTCCATAACGAAGGAGTACATTAGCTTATCCAGTGAATCTCCAGCCATATTTTTGATAAATTAAAAGCTTTTTTCCGGCTCTTTAACCGGGAAAAAAATAATTCTTATTAATCTGATTATATCAGAAAATATCATAGAAGTCAAAATAAACAAGGCTTTGACCATTGGTAAGTAATACAAAAAAAGGAAAATAAAAGTTGGAAACAAAAAAAGGAAATAGAGTTCTGATTTTTCCAAATCTTTTCTTTTGAACTCATCAATAAAAATAGAAGTAAATAAATAAATTGCACAAACACTTGGCCATATCAAATCTCTTCTTTTACCAATATCAAAACCATAAAAATCTAGATTGACTTTCCCGGTTAAATTATTTCCTTCATACAAAACATTTATTGTTCTATCCCCAAGCATTCCTCCGACAAAAACTTGGTATAACAAGAATAAAAACAAACCTTGAATAAGTAAAGTTGTTACTTTGGCCCAAGGAGATATTCTGTGTTTACGAATTATACGTCTAGCTTCTTCTTTTTGCGCTATGGGGTCATTTTTGAAAGCCCTCGCCGCTGTAAAGGCTTCTAACTCTATCTTTTTTTGACGATTAACATTCCGTTCAGAAATAATAGATAAAGGCAACAAACAAATACGCAACATGATTGTCATTACAATAACAGCATAACCCATATTACCTGCGGTAATATTGTTATAAATCCAAACCAACAAATTAAAAACTGGCTGATATAAAAGACTAAACCAAATAATAGACATAGGATAACTAATTTTCAATTTTTAATTTAAAATTTTTAATGAATTTATAATTTACAATTTTATAAATTTCATTATATATTCCCTTATTCTTAGCTGTTCTGCTAAACTATTTTCCAATTCAATCGCCATAAATTCCGGAAAAAATTCTTGCGGATAATTTTTGAGATAATCCATTTCTGATAAATTTTCTAAAGAGTGGTAATCAAAACGTATTTCTTCGGGTTTTTCTGGGTCATTTTTTGGTTCTTTTTTTATTGCACTCAAATGAGCACAACCAATTTTATGGTTTTCTATCATCCTGATTGATTGCTCATAACGCTCAGGAAAAATAATTTTATCATTTTCCAAATGGAAAAAATCTATACAAACTCCGGCATAATCAATCAGCTCATCTTCAGGAAAACCCAGATGAGTATTTTCTATATAAATAATATCTTTTTTATATTTATCCCAAGAATATTTAAGTGGATAAAGTCGTTCACTGTGAGTATTAAAAACTTTGGTTTGATAATTTTCGCGCAACCAAGCAATTTCTTCTTCATCAAAATCACTGCGTAAATGAACAAAAGGAATTCTTTTTAAGTTTGTTTTAGCAAGCATTTCATACATTTCTTTTCGCTCTTCCTTGTTTAGGCAGGTCAGAAACAAAGCAATTTCTTCTAAATTTAAATTGTCAATTTCTGCGATTTTATCTTTCCAGTTTGAACCTTTCGTAGTGGTAATTGTCGGCAAAATAAGCTTCATAGTTACTTTTCTAAAATTATTACACTTTTTATTATTACCGGATTTACTGGAGTAGAATTTTCTCCACTCATACCCATAGAAACGGGAGCAGTGGCAATTTTATCCACCACATCCAACCCTTTTGTAACTTTTCCAAAAATCACATAATTTTTGGGTAGTGGATAGTCTTTGTGCATGATAAAAAATTGAGAACCATTGGTATTTGGTCCGGAATTAGCCATAGCTATGGTTCCACGGGAATAACTACCATCAAAAGGCTCGTCATCGAATTTATAACCAGGCCCACCCGTGCCATTTCCTACTGGATCTCCACCTTGAACCATAAAACCATCAATAATACGGTGAAAAATAGTATTATTATAAAATTTATTTTTTGCCAAATAAACAAAATTATTAACCGTAATCGGAGTTAGTGACGCGGCCAAAGCGATTTCAATTTTACCCTCGGTAGTGTCTAATACAGCGGTATACTGTTTTGTTTTGTCAATTTGCATTTTTGGTTTTTCTAAAGTCATAGTGGTTTTAGTTTGATTATTTTGTTGATTAACAGGAGGTTGTTGTTCTTTTTGAACTTGTTCATTTTGTTGTTGTGCCAATAGTGTTTGATATTGATCTTGTGCCATTTCCGGCTGTTGACTATCGGTTTGTTTCCCAATATTTTCTATTTTTTCTTTTAAAATTTTATCACTATCTTTAAAATCATCCATCGTTATCCCCTGTTTATCGTTAGGCTCATAACTCCCGGCCAATATATCACAACCTGATAAGATAATAATGCAAAATAAAAACAACAAAAAAAACTTTTTGTTTTTCATAAATATTATTTTTTAAATTTAGCGACTTCAACTTGAAAATCTTCAAAAGAAATTTCTATATATTTTTCCTTACTTTGAAGACAAGTTGGACAAGGATCTGGTGGTTTAACCCCAATGTGCAAATCCCCGCAAATTGTACAAAGCCAGTATTTTTTTCCATATAATTTAAAATTATAATAAATCCATTTTGATGCTAAAATTTATTATTTTCCCCAAACATCTTTTACTACCATAGTAGAAAGTAAATCAACATCTTCTCTGGCAAAATTAATATTCTGCTGTATCTTATTTTTTTCTGCTTCTGATAAAGGTTTAAATCTCTCAGTTTCTAATTTTTCCACATTTTGAGGATTTTTAAGTTTTTCATTAATAATTTGAGGAGAATCATTTTCTTCTATTCCAAGTATTTTGTCTAATTCTTCAAACGAAAACTTTCGTCCTGATTCAGCAATAATATTCTTCATCTTTTTAGGAATTGGAGAATATTCCTTTGATTTACCTAAACCTCCAAACTTTTCATGTTTTTCATGAAAAGAATGAAAATCTTCACTGCCAATATATAATTTATTTTCGCCAAGTTTCTCCATTAGCATTTCCTTTTTTTCAGGATAAGGCATAGCATCTACAGAAGCTATATCAAAATTATTTATTCCAGATTCTCTCAAAGCATCAATCAATTTAATCATTGTATCTCCTGAAAAAATAAATTGCGTTATTATCAAAGCCTTTTTAGTTTTGCCAGTCATTTTTTTTAAATATTCTTGAAGTTTCGCATATTTTTCTTCATTTTCAAAAGTTGGTAAATATGTTTTTCCACTCGCTACAAAAAAAGTTTCTAATTTTTGATCAGGATTAACTTGCTTTATAATTTTTTTTAAAATTAAAGTAGGAATTCTTCCTCCAACATCGTCACTAATCAAAGTATCGTATTCTTTATCTTTAATTTTTTCTTTTAATTGCTTTACCAATGAAACCATTGCAGATTCAATCTCTAAAATTTCCTTAAAATGAAATTCTTTTTTAGACTCTTGTTTTTCTTGTCTTGATAATTCAAAATTTTTCATAAACTCCCAAAAATTGACTTTTTTAATTATTTTTGATATTATTTGAGGCGTTAAAACTCTTTGGAGAGGTCGCCTAGTGGTCGATGGCGCACGCTTGGAAAGCGTGTAAACCGAAAGGTTTCGAGGGTTCGAATCCCTCTCTCTCCGCAAGCAAAAGGTTCGCTGAAAAGCGAATTTTTTGTTTGTGGAGAGAGGTGAGCAAATAGTTTTGCTCATGTGAGGGATGAGAACGCCGGAGCGATATTTTGCGAGTTTTATGACGAGCAAAATCGCGAGGCGGTGGCCAGACAAAATTTTTGGAAGAAAATTTTAGTCGAGGCCGAATCCATCACTTCTTTCCGTATATAAAAGTTCGCCTACAAAATTTTACAAATACTGCTCCAATTCCTCCGGACTATCTATAATATTTATCAATTCCCTATCATTATGACCAATAGTTTTAAAATTCAAATACAGGTTATTGATAATTTCACGCATTGGTTCCCAAAAATCCTTACCGTACAAAACCACTTTGACTCCTGATATTTTATTTGTTTCCATCAAAGTTAGAATTTCAAATAAATTATGCATCGTACCAAGCGAACCAGGGAAAAATACTAATACTTCTGAGGACGCCATCAGAGTCATTTTACGCACAAACGGAAAAGAAAAACCAATGGTTTTATTAGTAAATTTATTTAATATTTCTTTATTTTTTGTTTTCATAAATACCCCGATACTTTTACCGCCATTTTCTATCGCTCCTTTATTGGCTGCTTCCATCATTCCGGTTCCTCCACCGGTAATAGTGATGTATTCTTTTTTAGCCAACATTTTACCGACTTCATACGCTTCTTCATAATATTTTGTTTTTGCTTTTATTTCTTTTGTGCCCAAAACTGTCACACTTTTCATTGGTACATTATCAGTCAAAAAATCAAAACTACTCACCAATTCAGACATTATTCTAAACATTCGCCAGTTTATATCACCTTGCATATAAGGATTATTAGTAGTTTCTGATTCAATAGAAGTAGCATCTTCTGTTTCTTTAAGCAATTCAAAAGCTTCATCGGCTGTTTCCACAATATACCAAGAATCAATTTCTTCTTCTTTGACCGCTTTAATTTTTTTTGCCGATTGTTTTCTAATAAAATCGATCACTGGCTGCCAAAACTCTTTGCCAATTAAAATTATAGGCGTTTTTTCCATTTGTCCCATTTCTATAGCATCAACTACTTCAAAAAGTTCATCCAATGTCCCAAAACCTCCCGGAAAAAATACAAAACCATTGGCTGGAGCAGTCAACATCACTTTACGAGTATAAAAATATTCAAAAGCAATAGCTTTTTTAACATAAGGATTGATACGCTGTTCAAAAGGAAGTTGAATATTCAAGCCAATGCTTTCTCCGCCAGCCTCATACGCGCCTTTATTACTAGCTTCCATAATACCTGGTCCGCCGCCGGTTAGTACAGCAAAACCAGCCCGAGCCAATTTATAACCAAGCTCCTGAGCAATTTTATAATATTTATTATTGGACGGTAATCTGGCCGAGCCCAAAATAGTCACTTCGTTTTTAATTTCTTTCAAGAACTTTAGACCTTCGATCATTTCTGCCACCATACTAAAAACTTTCCAACTATCACGGAAATTAACTAGCTGACCACCGGTGACTAGGGGTTGATTGTTGTTTTTATTATTGGACATACAAAGAAATATTGAATATTAAATATTGGATATTATTTCGTACTTTCGTACTTTTTCGTAAATTCGTACGTAGCTATTAATCTTAAAATTTTAGTTAGTTATATTTTTTCCGACTTGCATCAAAAGTCCTTCCATAAATCTATCCCCGATCAACTGTGTTCCTATTGGTAAACCACTTTTTGTAAAACCAGTTGGTACTGATAATGCTGGAAAACCTCCGACAGCCGACGGAGATAACATTACATCAGCCAAATACATTTGAAGTGGGTCAGCTTGTTTTTCTCCAAGATTAAAAGCTGGAAATGGTGAAGTTG
This sequence comes from Candidatus Magasanikiibacteriota bacterium, assembly GCA_036744835.1. Classification (GTDB taxonomy): domain Bacteria; phylum Patescibacteriota; class Patescibacteriia; order Magasanikbacterales; family GWA2-37-8; genus JAKLGL01. The sequence goes on from DAIOHD010000001.1 coordinate 619,544, forward strand.
GAGTAATAAGTAAATCTACTTTTTCAAAAACTTTTTCAAAATCTTGTTTAATCAGTGTACGAACTTTTTGAGCTTTTTTATAATATGCATCATAATATCCTGCAGATAATGCATAAGTCCCGATAAGAATACGTCTTTTTACTTCTTCAGGAAAACCTAACTCTCGAGACATGGTATAAATTTCATTTAAACTTTTGGCTTTTTTCTCACGTACCCCATAACGTATTCCATCCAATCGTGCCATATTGGAACTATCTTCACTCGGTACAATAATATAATAAACGGCCATAGCATATTTTGTGTGAGGCAAACTAACTTCCACAATTTCCGCACCTTGTTTTTTTAATTTTTCAATTTGAGCTAAAACATTTTCTTTCACTTCAGAATCTATTCCTTCTATTTCAAAATATTCTTTTGGCACTCCGAATTTCAATCCTTTCTTGATTTCTTTTTCCGTAATTATGTCATAATTATCAATCACGGCGGCAGAAGTCGTAGTGTCTTTCTTATCTAAACCGGCCATATGTTTTAAAACAATAGCTAAATCTTCGGCCGTCCTAGCCATCGGTCCAACCACATCAAGCGAAGAGGCCATCGGCATTACGCCAAACCTGGAATTTCTACCATAGGTCGGTCGTAACCCAAACACACCGCAAAAACTTGCCGGTTGACGAATAGAACCTCCGGTATCTTCAGCAATAGAAAAAAAACACATAAAATCTGCGACACTGACTGCACTTCCGCCAGAACTGCCACCACTGACTTTTTTGAGATTATACGGATTTTTTACCGGACCATACATACTATTTTCATTACTAGCACCATGTCCAAAAGCATCGCAATTTGTCTTGCCTATCAAAACGCCACCAACTTGTATAATTTTATCCACTACTGTAGCACTGAAAGTCGGTTCATAATCATCTAAAATTTTTGCCGCAGCTGTAGATCTCACCCCGGCAGTCGCAATAGAATCTTTTACAGAAAAAGGAATACCGGTCAACTCCGTCGCTTCCCCTTTTTCTATCATTTCATCAGCTAATCTGGCTTGTGCCAAAGCCCTGTCTTCACAGACAGTAATAAAAGCGTTCAATTCTTTGTTTCTTTTTTTAATTTGTGCTAAGCAAGCCAGTGTTAGATCAACACTGGAAAATTCTTTTCTACGCAATCCTTCTGAAGCTTGTTTTAATGTTATTTTATTTAAATCCATAAATAATAAAAATTCTAAGCACTAATTTCTAAACTCTAAACAATTAGAAAATTATAATATCAAAAAAACAAACTCTGTTTAGAATTTAAGGTTTAGAAATTAGGGTTTTCAAAAATCCCTGGTACCACTAACATGCCTGCATATTTTTCTGGAAATTGCTCTTTAAGATCTTCAAAATATTTACATTTTTTAATTTCGTCAACCCGCCACACATTTTTCAAATCATTAACTTCCGATGTCGGCTCTACACCTTCGGTATCCACTTCATTTAAAATTTTCATATAATCAAACACAACCGAAATAGTTTCGGCGTGTCTTTTTTCTTCCGTCGGAGTCAATTTGATTTTTGCCAAATCAGCAATTTTTTTTACTTCTTCTAGAGTTAACATGTTTTTTATATTTCTTTAACGACTAGAAAATTAACTTTACCTTGTATGCCAACCGGTTCTCCGCCAATCATAACCGCTTTATCGCCCTTTTCTCCCATTTTATGTCGACGAACATAACTAACAAAGCCATGCGTTAAGTCCTCAACCGTTTTACATTTATTCAAAATGAAAGGAGTAATTCCCCAAGAAAAACAAAGCTGACGACAGCCACGGACTGTTTCTGTGCCAACCAATACTTTTTTCTCAGAACGAAAGCGGCTAACTAAACGACCTGTTTTACCACTGGCTGAAGCTACCAAAATAAGCTTAGCATTTATTTTTTTAGCCAAGACAGGTGCTAAATTGGAAATAGATTTACTAATTGAAGTGCTTTCATGATAAGCTTCTAAATTATAATCATCGTATTTTGATTTTTCTGTCTGAACAATAATCTTTGCCATAGTTTCAACTACCAAAACTGGATGTTTGCCAACTGCGGTCTCATTACTAAGCATTAAGGCATCGGCATGATCAATAACCGCGTTAGCTACATCAGTAATCTCCGCTCGAGTAGGACGATTCTTCTCTTGCATGGAATCTAACATTTGTGTGGCCACAATCACGGGCTTAGTTGCTTCATTGGATTTATCTATGATTCTTTTTTGCAAAAGAGGAAGTTGCGACATATTTGTTTCTATTGCCAAATCTCCTCTAGCTACCATAACTCCATCGGTTTGTTCTATTATTTCATCTAAATTTTCTATCGCTTCATGTTGTTCAATTTTAGACACGATAAAAACAGGCTGTTTACTTTTAGTTTTCAATATCTTTTCGTATTTTTTAATCAATTTACGAGCATGTATAATATCCTCTGCAGATTTTACAAAAGAAAGAGCTACGGCATCTACCCCTAAAGCAATGCCAAATTTTAAATCTTTTTTATCTTTTTCACTAAGAGCCGGAATTTTGGTTAAATCAGTATATGGTAAATTTATTCCTTTGTGAGAAAGGAGTTTTCCTCCTTGCAAAATTTTACATTTAATTTTATTTTTTTTAACTTCTTCAATCAATAACTCAATATTGCCATCATCAAGTAAGATGTGCTCATTTTTTTTCAGATGTTTTTCCAAACCTGCATAATCTAGGGGAATTTCCTCATTTTTATATTTTTTTTCACCTATCGCAATAATAACTGTTTTTCCATCTTGTAAAAATATTCCTGTTTCTGGCAAACAACCTATTCTAATTTTTGGCCCTTGTAAATCTTGCATTATTGCTACTGGCAATTTAATTTTTCTTTCAACTTGGCGAATTTTTTTTACCAAATCTGCATGATTTTTGTAATCACCGTGAGAAAAATTGAGCCGAAAAACATTTACTCCGGCTTTTACCATTTTTTCTATTATTTTATAATCTTGACTACTCGGACCCAAAGTGGCAACTATTTTAGTATTTTTAAAAAACATAAATTAAATAATTTAATGCAACAGAGCTTTTATTTGTTCTTGTTTTGCCTGATCTATGGGGAAACTTTTTAAAAGACTTTCTAAAGCTTCTTTAGAAAAAGAATTTTCTTTAAAAACATCTGTGCCGGAAAAAATATCAACTGCTTTGAATAAATTATTAATACTTGGTAATAAATAAAAGAACCCAATTATCAAAGGAATGATTATGATAGCTACTTTTAAATAATTGAAAATAGAATTCCAAAGAAGTTTACGATTTATCTTTCGATTTTGTTCATAAATAATTTGCGACCATTTCAAATTATTAATCAAGAGTTCATTGATTTTTTCCAAAGTCACCGGTTCGTTTTTAATCAATTCTTTTGTTTCTAATATTTCTTCCTCTTTTTTTATTTCTTTTTTTTCTTCAGACATACAATTAATTTTTCTTTGAAATTTTTTTAACTTCATTTTCAAAATTTCGAACATCCTTAAAATCACGATATACGCTAGCAAAACGAATATAAGCAACTTTATCAAAAACCCGTAAATGCTTCATTGTTAATTCTCCAATTTCTTTACTTGTCAATTCGCGTTTTTTCTTTTTTTGAATGTCACGCTCAATCATCCGAATAAGTTTACCGAAAGATTCTTCCGTGTAGGATCTTTTGGTCAAAGGAATACGCAAGCTTTTTTCCAATTTATCCCGCATATAACTTTCTCTGCGTCCGTTATTTTTAATAACTACCAAATCTAAAAGTTCTATTTCTTCAACAGTAGAAAAACGATAGTGGCATTTATCACACTCTCTACGACGACGAACAACCATGCCTTCATTATTTGGCCTGGAATCTACCACACTAGTTTCTTTGTTATTACAGACAGGACAAAACATAAATAAATTAATTATTCATTTTTTTTCGTAAAAAAGCCGGGATTTCTAATTCATCCTCTTCAGGTGATTTTTTTTCCACCGATACAGACGGAGTAATATTGTTATTTTGATTTAAATTTATAGACGATCTGGAAAAACTCGGGGCTATTTTTTCTTCCTCTTTTTCTTTATTTTTTTGAAAAGAACTAAAAAAACCTCCGTTATTTTCTTTTTCTTTTACAGCAGAAAAATTAACCGGATTTTTCTTTATTAAATCGCCAAACTTTTTTTCTTCTTCTTCTTTTTGTTTTTGTACTTTAAATCTATCTGGATTAGAAACCCCTGTATAAACAGGCCTTATTGAAATTTCTTCTTCAGAAAGATAACGACGATGATCATTAAAACCAGTAGCTATAACAGTAATTTTCAATTTTCCAGCCATTGTTTCATCGATAGTCACACCAAAAATAACTTTAGCGTCATCGGCAGCTGATGAAGTAATAATTTTAGCGGCTTCATCAATCTCGTGCATCATCAAATCAGGCCCTCCGGTAACTGTAAATAAAATTCCAGAAGCTCCATCTATTGAAAGCTCGAGTAACGGTGAAGAAATAGCAGCTTTAGCAGCTATTACCGCTCTATCTTCTCCTTCACCTATCCCGATACCCATCAAAGCAGAACCTGTATCTTGCATAATAGTTTTAACATCAGCAAAATCAACATTGATCATCCCGTGTACTGTAATAGAATCAGAAATACCTTGTACTCCTTGACGCAATACATCATCCACAATATTAAACGCTTCTAAAAGAGATGTTTTTTTATCGATGACTTGCATCACTTTATCATTGGGAACAGTAATAATAGTATCTACATATTTAGCCAAATCTTCCCAAGCTTTTTCCGCTATTTCACTGCGCTTGGGACCTTCAAAAGAAAATGGTTTAGTAACAACCGCAACTGTCAAAATCCCCATTTCTTTGGCAATTTCCGCCACTATCGGAGAAGCTCCAGATCCAGTACCCCCGCCTAAACCACAGGTAATAAAGACCATGTCGGCATCTTTAAGCACCTCTCTAATCTCATTCTGAGACTCTTCTGCTGCTTTACAACCAACACCTGGATCCATACCCGCTCCTAATCCACGAGTAACCGATTTACCTATATGAATTTTTTGTGGAGCATTATTGTGATGTAAGGCCTGTACATCGGTATTCATTGCTATAAAATCAACGCCGCGAATTCTCGCAGCCATCATTCTATTTATAGCTGAACCGCCGGAACCACCTACTCCGACCACTTTTATTTTAGCAAAAGTTTCCAATTCAGGTTTAACTTGTGGCATAAATTTTTTCTTAGAAAACGAACACTTTTTGTGTTCGTTTTTTTTATTATTTATTAAAAAGAGTTTACGCCTATATTTTATAATTTTTAACCTTAAGTGTCAAGAAAACTAGAGTTTAAACTTGCCCCATAAACCCTTTATTTTTTGAGTCAGGCTTTGATGATTTCTGAATTGCTGCTCCATAATATAATCTGCTCCCCATTTAACCAAACTTATAGCTGTCGTATACGAAGAATCATTTATTTTGTCTGTAGCAGAAATTAAACCAAAGGGCAATCCCAAAGAAGACGGGAGTCTTAAATATTTTCTGGCAATTTCCAATATACCCGGTAACTTGGCACTCCCCCCTACCAAAACCGCACCCGCTGGCAACATGCCACTCTTTCCTATTTTTTTAAGTTCTTTATCTACTAAAAACATAATTTCTTCAGTTCGAGCCGAAATAATTGCAGCAACTTCTTTTTCTTTAACTTTAATATGGTCTAAGGAGCCAAAATTAAATAAATCTATTTCTTCTTTACTGTTCATAGCTTCATTTGAACAGTTACCTTGTTCAACTTTTAATTTTTCCACCACTTCTACATGACTTCTTAATCCTACTGCTAAATCATTAGTGATGTGAATTCCGCCAATCGGCAAAACTCCAAAATGAAGCATTTCTCCTTCTTCGTAAACTATAAACGAAGTGGTCGTGGAACCGATATTTATTAAAACAACACCCAACTCTTTTTGTCTTTGATTCAAAACCGAATCAGCTACTGCAATAAGAGAAAGAACCATTCCATCTATTTCTATACCGGTTCTATAAATAGCTCTGGTTAAATTTTTAATTTGCGATGATTGACCCAAAATAATTTTAGTATCGACTTCCAAACGAACTCCGGTCATACCTACCGGTTCTTTTATCCCTCCTTGTCCATCGACAATAAAAGATCTAGGTGTAACATGTAATACTTCATAATTAAGAGGGGTAGCTACTGATTTTGAAGATTCAATAGCTCGCCATTTATCGCTTTCTGTAATTTCGTTATCAGCTTTGGAAACGATAGCATAACCTCGACTATTTTGAATGATAATTTGAACACCAGGTATACCTACAAAAACACTTTCTATCGGATTACCAGTGATATGTTCAGCTTGTTCCAAACAAGAGGAAATGGAAGAAACAACATCTTCAATATTGGTAATAATTCCTTTATTTATACCTTCTGAAGGTGTTTCGGTACAGCCGAGGATTTGTACTTCTGACAAACCTTGTTTGTGTAAAACAAGGTTGCCTATTGCCAATCTAACGGATGACGAACCAATATCCAATCCGGCTAATAAATTTTGAGCTGATTTAGCCATATTTTAAACTAAATTAAGCTTTTTATAATTTCTAAAAAATGAGGCCAGAAAATGATAATTCCAATTAAAAAGGCCCCAAAAGAGGTCAATAAAACCGCGGCTGCCATTATATCTTTAACATCCTTAACATACTGATTTAAACGCGGCTTTAACAAATCTGTAAATTGTTCTAAGGCGGTATTTAAAATCTCCATAACCAAAACCATCAAAATCATAGCGATTATAACAATCCATTCGGAATCTCTCAATTTAAATATATAAGCTAAAGCTATGGCTAAAAAACCAAATAATACTTGCACACGAAAATTTGGTTCGGAATTAAAAACAAAAAATAAACCCTCAAAAGCTGTCTTAAAACTTCTTGATAATCTTTTTAATGAAAACATATATTAGTCTATAAAGCTACTTTTGTAACTATTTTTTCTTGCAAAACAAACATTTTGTCTTCTTTTAATTTTGTATCGTGATCAAATCCTACTAGATGTAACAAGCCATGAACTAGCATCCTAATAAATTCTTCTTTCTCATTAATACTATATTCTCTGGCTTGTTTTTTTATCTGCGAATAAGAAATAAATATTTGCCCCAAAAACTGACTCTGGATTTTTTTATCTTCATTAAAAGCAAAAGACAGCACATCGGTAGTTTTATTTTTACCACGATAAAAACGATTCAATTCGGTCATCTCTTTATCTCCTATAATAATAATTTCTACTTCTTTTTTTATTTTTTGAGTTTGTTTTTCAAAAACCTCGATAACTTTATTTATCAATCGTAAATTTATCGGACAAATTTTCTTTTTTATTAAATTCGCTTTTAACATGCTTTTGATAAAAATTTAAACCTATTCTATAAATTCCGAATTTTCTGTGGATTCTTGTTCTGTATTTATTTCTAAAATTTCATCTTTATCCTCTTCATTGGAAACCGGCATTTCTTCAAGAACTTCTGTTGATGTCGGAGGAGTGGTCAATAATTCTTGAGTTGGTAAAACTGGATTTATAAAACCAAAATCTAAACTTCTGGCAACTAAAGAAATAACTACTTTATAATTTACGATACTTGAATCAGTGGTATGATAAAGCAAAACGTAAACCCTGTTATTATAAATAAAGTAATAAACCAAACCATCATCACGCATTTTTCCTGAATATTTAATAAAAGTTTCAAAATCTTTCAAAGTAGTTATGTCCTGATTTTGAGCTATGCGTAAAAACCAAGAATTAAAATCTTCATTTTCTTGCAAATCAAAGACCCTTAACTCGATGTTTTCTCCACTTAGAGTACTAAAAAGAATTTGTCTGCCTTCTTCATCCACACTACCAGTAGCCCAATTTATAGGAATTAGTAACTTATACGCAAAATTTTGATTTATATATTCTTTTACCAATCCTGATTCCGCTAAACGCTGCGGTTCAAAACCTTTGGGATTATAAAGATTATAAATTTCTACGCCATCTGGATATTTATCTTTATCAGTATCAAAATCAAAAGGATCAGTTTGGAATTCTTCTTCGGCTAAATCAGTCAATCCATCATTGTCAGAATCTACACTTTCTGACAATAAAGCAGAGGGAAATTCTAGAGGTATCTCTTTAGGAATTTCCGGTTCCATCAAAACCGGGGGTTCAGTTGGAACAACTTCTTGATCATCGGAAGAAATTGTCGGTTGTTCTGTAATTGGCGGAGTAAGCGACACAATAGGAATAACTTCTTCACTTTTTTGTGTCAAAAAATTATTTTTAATATAATAATAACCACCAACTCCCAAAATCGCCAATGTAAAAATCATCACTGCTAACAGAATTAATGCTTTTGGGTTGGTAGCCAAATTGACTAAATGCCACCTCCCTTTTCCTGCTCCAGCAGAAGTCGCTTCTTGAAATTTTTTCTTTTCCGATGGTGTTAAAACGTCTTCTTTGTTCTTCTTCAAATCAACTATTTCAGTAAAATTTTTAAAACTAACCACCGGATTTTTACCGCCATAAAAATCCTCTGGAATAGTACTCACAACTATTTCACTTTCAGGCAATTGATTTTCCTGTTTTTTACCAAACATATAATAAACTATTTTTCTGTATTAGTAGTTGTAGTCGAAATATTTTGATTTTCTTCAAATAATTTTCCTGAACCCAACGGATTGTAACCGCTTTTTACTTCCAAACCATCCAGATAGCCATCACCGTCAGTATCCGGATTAAGCGGATCTGTTTTCCAAATCAAAACTTCATCTCCATCTATAAGTCCATCTCCGTCTGTATCCGGTTTAATCGAAGAAGTTCCTATTTCTTTCTCTCGTAAATCATCTAGTCCATCCTTGTCAGAATCTACAGGTTCACCAAACAAAGCTTCGTCAATTTTCATATCAGTAATCGCATCGTCAAAAACGGGCACTTCTTCTTGAATCGTAGAAGAAACTTCCGGTATAACAGGTTGTTCTTGTACCACCGGTTCCATTTCGATTTTATTAGTTTCATCAATAATAATAACCTTATCTTTATTAGCCAAAAAATTATCATAGATCCAAAAACCCCCAATAGCTATTCCAGCCAAAAGTACACCTATCAAAACTATTAAAATAATTTTACCCAGAATCGGCTCTTTTACAACTTGGACTTTATCTTGACCTTCCACTACTGTTTTTATGGAATAATTATCGTATTCTGATTCCTCTTTCTTTTTAAGTAAGCCGGCTTGTAAGGCGTTTGGCTGACCTTGTTTTTCTTCATCAATATCACCAAACATATCCTTTGGTTCATGATCTATTGGTAAATTTTGCGGTGGAGCGCTATTGCGCTGGTTCTCATCATCAAACATAAAGATAATTCAATTATTAATTATTATTTTATTATAAACCAGGAATCGGTTGATATTGGAATCTAAAAACTTGTATAACGCAATTTCCACTTTGATTTGCTACAAAACCAACAGGACAAACATTCCATCTTAATTTACAATTAGTAGAACACCAAGAACAGGATTGAAATCCTGGTGAAATTTGACATATACTGCCATTGTTAGTTGAATCATCGCATTCTTCACCTTCTTGGTCTTGGACAATACCATCTCCACAATCTGTTTCCACTGTTGGTGCCCCACCTCCAGATACTACTTCATTAGTACAAAATACAGTGCATCCTTTGCCCAATCCGTTGTCCTTGCCCAAATCACATTGTTCCGGTCCGTTAATTTTGTTATCACCACAATACCCGCCCGGACCTTTACAGTTCCAAGCGCAAGAATAACCGTTATAAAAAGAATAATCTTGACAAGATTGATCCTCTATCAATGGTGAAATCACATTATCTAATTCTGAATTATTATCTATATATATAAAATCAGTATTTGCTGCTGTCGCCCACGCATGAAAACTAGGCTTATCTTCACCAACACCTAATATATATACTTTTATGCCTTTTAATTTTAAATTGGAAACTGTGTTGGTAACATTAATATCCGTGCCAGTATCACCATCAGTAAATAATAATAAATTTACAACACTGTTTGGATTTTTTTGCTGATAATCTTTTAAAACATTATTATAAACATAATTTAATGCTTCTCCTGTTGGAGTACCACTTTCTGGTTGTAATTCTGCGTTCAATGTTTGATATAATGTATTTTTATCAAAATTACTGTTATTAGTAACATTTATTAAAATATCACAATTGGGATTTTCCGTGAGAGAGGGATCAAGATAAGTTGTAAAACCAGCTGCACCAACCCTTGTTTTACCATACAATTTATTTAATATTTCTGGTAATTCATCTTTGATTTTTTTCATTCTTGTTACAGAACTTCCACCTCCGATAGAATAACTCATGCTTCCAGATTCATCAAATAGCATATAAAACAATGGCCTTCTTTCATCATCGTAAACAACATCGACACCGTCAAAAATACATTTATTATTCTCCGTATCACAATATTCTCCTTCATCCAACACTCCGTTTCCACAAACTGGATCTGCTACCAATTGACAACTTGCACCACAAAAACCCAAACGGCCATTATTTCCATCACCATCATCACATTGTTCTCCTAATTGCACTTGAACTTTTCCATCACCACATCTACCAAAAGTCGCACAGCTTAAATTACTTACAGTAGAAGTACTCATACAATCACTGGCGCATCTAACTCCGGAATAATTACCTGTCGGGTTGGTTGTACAAGGAGCTGGGTTACTACTTAAAATTTTATTTGGCGGATCACATTTTTCCTGCTTATTAACATTTACTATGCCATCTCCACAAATACCATCGTTACTGGAGATAACACTTGACTCACAAAAAGGTCTAAAAATAAATTTTGCGTTATTTAGACCAAAAGCATTTTTTACATCTGTCCAAATATCTATATCAAGCAGATTGTCATTTTCTCTATTCATGCGTAGCACATAATCATTTGATACTTCAGATACATAACCATAAGCCATTGAGCCATTGGCACAGGCAAAACTGAACCTTCTATCTTCTGCACTCCAACCGGTAATCGGATCATGAAGTTGGCAAACATTTTTATAAAGATTTACTTCATTTACACCTTCGGCCGGACGATACATATAAATCTTATCCATAAGACCCTTAAGTCCTTGACCAATAATAATATTATCAGCAGAAGTGGCTTCATTGGCTCTATCAGCTGGATTAACCAATGCATGAACACCAGTACTTACATTTGGAGATCCTTTACGAACAAAAGAATTACCTACAGATTGGTTATCGACAAACAAAGCCATTCCTTGATCAGAAGCATAATATCTAGCAAGCACGTGGTGCCATTTATTCAAAGTAAGCGGGGTTTGGAAATCCAAAGCATAATACCAATCCGAACTACTGTTTGGAAATATTGCAAAACGAATTGTGCCGTTTCCTGCTTTGGCCAAACCACTATTGTCAAAATAAACCTTATTATATTCGATCATAAAACCGCCCAAAGAATGATTTTTTGTCGCATCGTCGGTCCAACCTCCTTGTTTTATCAAAACCGCGGGTGTTTGCTCTGTTGGTTTAAACCAAAAAGAAATATTAAAACTTCCATTTAAATAATTTGTGCTACTTGAAATTTCTAAATAAGTATTATCTCTACCATCAAAGGAAAAGGAGGATCCACTTCCAATACCAGGACCAAAAGTAACATTTCCTCTAGGAGTAGTAGTAACTTTTCTAACAGAGGCATCCAAAAAATTATTTTCTGCATCCCATTGGCCAATTTTTGTAGCATCTGTAAAATTAATATCACTACAATCATCATCTTTTACACAAGTTTTGCCGATTTCTTTTAAACAAGTCCCGGCAGAACCCAGCTTATTTACAGGATCAGAGGGTAAAGAAATACCAAGTTTACTACCAAATTCACTCCATGAATTTGGCCAAATACTAAAAGCTCTGTTAGCCAAAAAGGTATTGTTTACCATGATCGGATATTTATTATCATTTTTTGTCTTATATTCTTCTATAGCTGCTTTTATCATTCTCGCATCTTGTAATCTCTGATAATTTCTTTGTATTTTTTCTTTTTGATTTATACAAAGTGGTTTGAGAGGATCAACACAGTCTAAATCTGTATTACACAAACTTCCTGAATCTGTATCTAACCAATAACCCGCACAAGATTTTCTACTATAAATGGGGTTAAAATTATAATTAAATTTCAAATTAGTTAATATTTGATCAAAGACATTTTTGGTTTCTGTTCTGGCGTAAGCACTCAAACTAAATGAATATATATTTGAATAAACACTTGTTGACACATTTAAGGCCGCAACATAAACATTGTTTCCGGTTGCATCTACAGCCGCTTCGTAACCGTCTATTTTCAAACTACTAAAAGTGGCATAGGGAAATTTATAATTTAACCACTCTTTTAACGAAAGGTATGCGGTGTTGCTAGCTATTTTTATACCTATGGCATCAGCGTTTTTATCATTGGTCAAAAGATAATATTTCAAAATATCAGATTCATTTGTCGAAGTAACCACGGGTTTCATATATGGCAAATCATCATTTTTACCTATTATTCCAGAATCAGCACAATAAAACGTACTAAAATTACTATAGAGATCCTGGATATTTTTTACCCCATTAAAACCAGTTTCTGTAATTTCCGGATTATAACTAAAATCAAAATAATCAGTGTTGTTTGCACTATCATCAAACGGCCAAACTTTTGTATCGTCTTTTTTACTAACTTCAAAAGGCGGCCAGGGATTTTCACATAAAAACACGGTAACATGGCTTTTGCCAATTACTTTTTTATCTGTTGGGTCAGTAGTAGAAACAGTAACGAAAACATCACCATCACCATTTTGATTACGAGGAGCAACATTTGAAGTATTTACTGTTGATTGAGTATCGACAGTAAAGGCATTACTTTGGTCTTTGCTCCAAACATAACTCCAATTATATCCTAAAGTCGGTTGAATTTGTTGGTTATTTTCTATTGCTTTCACCAAAGCTACAAAATCCGTGGAAGTATTAATTTTGGTAAATAATTCTTCAACTGGAATAACTTCAGCCGAACCTACTTTACAGACACTATTCTCCCCCCAAGTAGTAAAGGTAATAACTTCTTTTTCAATACTAACGCCTCTTTGGTCTTTTATTCCTTCACGTAAAACAATTTTATAAGTGGTCGTGTTTCCTTTGAGAGCATTTGTCAATTTAAATTTGAGTTCAAAAGGAAATTCTTCGTTTTGGGGATTGTAAAAAATATTTGGAATACCCATAACTTCACCGGTACACCATCTGGCCGTAACTTTTTCAATACCAAATATTTTCTGAAACAAATCAATTGCCACAGACCATATTTTTTTATACCAAGGCATGTTTTCTATATCAATATAAGACAGAATATCAGAAGTAATATCATTGGAAGTTGTGCAGAAAGAATCGTCTGAACCATATTCTCTGGCAATCAGAAAATTACCCTGCAAAGTTTTAACATCTATCGGGCTATCAAAAGAAATTTTGATTTCCGTATTTGGACAAACTCCTTCATCTTCGTTATCAGGATAAGTCGGAAAGCCTATTGTTGGTTTAGTATAACAACAAGAATTAGAACCGACTCCATAGCCAACACCAGCTCTAGATTGACATTCGGCATCAGTTTTATAACCGCAAATCAAATTAAATTGTGCAAAGCCTGTTTTACTACTATCTCTGGCTTGACTGGTAATGTTAGTTGTTTGTTTTACATCAGTAGAGCTATAACTTAAACCAACTGCTTCAGCTAAAACCCATGGAGAAGTAGAAGGACTAGAAACAAAATCATAAAAATCCCCGACTTCACAATTATAATCTTCCTCCGTATCATAAATTTTATCTCCGCAAAAAGAAGGGGTTGTATTTTCCAATGAAGATCCTTTTTTTGTTCTGTTTAAATATAAACAATTATCATTACAAACTCCTTCGGCACAATTATCTTTATCTTCGTCTGGTTCTGAAATACCATTACCACACTGAGAAATAGAGTTAATACAGGCTGATTCAAATTGTTTTTTATAATCTTTATAAATTCCAGTATGAAATTGGGCATAATTATCCTTGCACCATTTAGAACTAAGAGATGTGCCGGTGTGCAAACATTCGGAAGAGCAATTTAAACTGGAAGACACTATTAACGGATTTGGCGGAGTATTTTTAATACCCAAATCACAATCTTCTTCCGAACCTACATTGCCATCACCGCAATAAATACAGTTCTTTTCCTTGGTTATCGAATCAATTGTACAACTTCCTGTTTTTTTAGTTTTAGATAAACAATTTATCGTGCAATCACTATTGAAAGGATTTTTTTCGACAGCAAATATATTCCAACAACCACCAAAACAAACCTCTGTTATTTTGCCTATTTCACAATCTTCTCCGGCTTCAACAACCCCGTTACCGCACATTGGAACTTTATAATTATAAGTGCTGGAAGCTATTGTACTGCCCCTTTTTAAACATTTATCATCGCAAAAAGGATTAAATCCTTTTTTGGTAAATGTTTGTATAGCCGCTACATTTGCATTTCCTGTTGTCCAAAGCCAATTAAACAAATTTGAATTTAATTGTTGCCCTTTGGAACTACACTCATCTGGAGCAGAAAACGCAAGTCCACCAAAAATAGTACGCTCTCCTATGTTATAAGCATTGTAAATACTAGGAACAACAGTCACTCTATCCACTTCACAAATTTTATCTTTGGTGCCAAATATCCAGGTTTTGCTTTTAGAATACGGTTGTCCTCTAAGCGAAGAATTTGTTGAAGAAGCGATAGTAAATAACGTCCCGGAATTTACTCTTACCAAATAATAAGTATTAGTAACTAGACTAGCCCCTGTAATTCTAAACATCCTTTGTAAAGAGCTACCGGTAGTATCAACTAGATAATATCCAATACTTGAAGTAGCTGTACAATTGGAATTTTCACATTTTTCCAAAGTTATTGCTTGTGACTCGATATTACTAGACATTTGTTTATCAAATTTGATAAAAATATCAGCATTAGGACAAGCAGTTAAACATTTAGGACCCCAATCTATTATTTCCGGGTTACTTAAGTCTATAGTCAATCTACTACTACCTATAATACTCAAACTATTACCTCCTGTTGAAGTAGAAACTTCACTATAAATATACAGACTATCGGTTGGCGCTTGAAGTCCGACAGCAAAAGTGTTCTTTAAAGCACTTGCTACGGTAGTTGAAATAGCTGTATCAGAATCTTTACTGACTTCCGGAACATCCGCATAATCTCCTCTTTGCGAGGACCATTCAAAATTATAGCCATTTAAATTCATTGCTGTACATTTCTGGCTCGCCAAACCCATGGCATTATAATTTAAAATTGCAGTGGTATTTTCATCTAAATTTCTCGGATTTACTCTTTTTTTAATAGGATTCTCCAAAACTCCAGTCCAAAAAGTATTTGGGGTAACAGAAACTCCTTTGAGTATACATTGATTATTCCCCGTTTCAAAAACGAAACAATAAGCGGTGTTAGCAAGACCATTTGTGGTATCGTCGCAAGGCGATGTTTTTTTCAAATTTTGAAAACGCCCGTTTTCATCATCCGGTGTTTTAATACCGTTTTTCAAAATAACTTGGTAAAAAGAATTGGAATCCCAGTTATTTGTTCCAAGCAGTGAAAAAGTAATCAAAGATTGACTTTCTGCAAGTTCTCCGAGGGATGGGGTAGTGATGCTAACTGAATTTCCTATTTCTTTACAAAATTTTTCACCAAAAGCCGGCCCCTGACTACATTTGTACAATAAAACATTTCCCGCCAAAGAAGCTGCATTAATTTGAGTACTAAAACCTATAGTTACTAGAGAATTAAGACAAGTTTTTTCTCCCCATTTGATGTTTGGAGCTGGGGTTGGGGTTATACATGGTGTGCCGTTTTCCAAACAATCTAAATTTTCATCACATTGTGTCAAAACCTCAGGAGCCCTGGGGAAATCGTCTGTGGTAAAACGCCACATATAACCGGTAGAACGAGTTTCTCCTAAACACAGTTCATCAACCGAACGACAAACACCTTTTTCTTTTCCTCCAGAACAACACTTTTCTCCACTGCCGCATGCTTGACCAGTCTTAGTACAATCTTTGACTTCAAAACTAAGCGGATTGCTAAATAAATTCGATGTACCTGCTATTCTATCCAAAACAACTTCTCCACTCATAGCATCTGGCGGAACAAAACAAGTCGCTTGTTGTCCCCCTCTAATAGAAGCCAGTGTTTCTATGGTTGTCGAAGCTCTATTTGTAAAATTATTAGCAACCGCACCGTTTTTCCAGAAATAAACTTTTAAATCCTCTTTATTATTACCAAAATTTTCACCATAAATACTCACACCAGAATTTATTGGCCCACTTTTAGGATCAATTTTACAAATACCTGGTTTAGGAGTGGGATTGTTTAAATAAAAAGAAATTCCTTGTTGTAAAATACTTGATTGACCCTTACTGTTGAACACCACCACTACATAGTTTTCTCCAATTGTCGGAGATATTCCAACACTACCCGCATTTTGTGGAATTTTTACTATTATTTTTTTATCAGACCACACATCATTCAAACATTCATCCATAAAATCAAAACTCCCTTCAAAATATTGATTATTATTAGCCAAAGTCGTGACCGGTTTTTCGTAAAATCTAACTTTACCTCTTTGAGAACCAAAGTTACTACCAACAATAGTCACGTATTCCCCTTTTGCACCTTCATCCGGAGTAATATTATCTACTATCGGTGCGGTTTTATCAAAAGTATTAACTAATCTAACTCTTAAAGAATTGCTCATTTTACCCCCAGCCAAAACAGCGGTTGTAACCAGTCCGTCATCAACTCGTGGAGATTGAGTTTCTATACTATTCCAAACACCAGTTGAACCCCAGGTATTTATTGACATCAGCAACTTATCTTCTTCGGCATTTGATATATTTAAATAAACCTTATCAGCACCATTTGTATAAGTACCAAAATTTTTACCTGTATAATTAATATTATTTTGAAAAGAAGAAAACTGACTAGGGTTTACCATGCATAATGAAGGTCGATTTGCTAAAGCACTGTCATATTTAAAACGCAATTTATTACTATAAATATCGGAAAGCGGATTAGAACTTTCACCTATAGTATTGGCTACAAAACCATTACCTGAAACCATAATGGAGGAACCTTCCTGGCCCGGATAAAAACCTTCTGGGACTTCCACCACTATTTGATTATTAAACCAATTTTTAGTATCTGTACCGCAAGTTACAATAGTTGAAGAAACCCATTGGTTTTGGTCGGTTAGTGAGTTTGGTGAAGCAACTTTACTAAACCAAACAGATCCCAGGGTTGTACCAAAATTTTCACCAAAAATAGCCATAAAATTTTTTGGAGCCCCTGAACTCGGATCTATCCCCAAAATACGCATCACTCTGGTACATCTTCCGTCTATACATAAACTACCTCCACCGCATTGATAATTATAAGTACAAACACTACCTGGACAAGCCCCACAAATATTTGGATCTCCACAGGCGGGAGGGCCAACTTCTTCTTCACCTGGATCAAGAACGGTATTGAAACAGTGTTGAGGAAATAATCTTACATCTAAACTATCTGTTCCGAGTTGAGCGGCTTGATCTCGACCCTCGGCTACCAAAGTATATTGCTGTCCCTCTTTCAAGGATGCTGTTGGCCAAACAATTTTTGTAGAAACTTGTTTTTGACATCCATCAAAAGATTGACTACCAACAAGATTTCCAGCTACATACAGAGAAATATTTTGAACTGCTATGTCATCACTGGCTTCAATAAAAATTTCCGGAGAATCTCCTTTGCCCACACTCCCAGGATCTTGCATAGTAATTTCCGGTGGATTTCTATCAACTCCGTCACCAGTAATAAATGAAATATCAGCACATTTATCTTCGCTATTTTGTGTTGACTGACAAATTAATTTTTTACCGTTGACGCTTTCAATATTACGATCAGCATTAGTAAAATCAATAGTATAAGCTGTATTTTTTTCAAAACAATCACTAGGGCCCCGATCTCCACAATCTCCAGTAGCTGAAAAAATTATCGCTTGCCCACCACTCTCTGATGACCAAGTACCGGATACTAAATTTCCGTTTGAATCTAAAATTCTAATTCTAGCAGCTCTGTTTTCCAACTCATTTACAGTGTCTAAATTAACTGGATAATTAAAAGTAATGACAGGATGATAATTGGCTACACAGAGTTGACCACCAAGAGGTCTACTCCTAATGGTAAAGTAACTTCCTCCGCCATAAGGGTTAAAAATATCACCGCTTCCCCCGCTACCACCACCGCCACCTTCGTAACCAGTGGCATCACTTAAACTCTTTATAATAAAACTAGTAATAGCGTACGAACTCAAAATAATAACCAAACCGATAACACCGTTGAGTAAAATCTTTTTGGCAGTGACGATTCTATTTTCATCTCCTCCGGCCGTCATCCACATAAAACCACCCCAAAGAACTATTACCAAAGCAACCATTCCCAAAAGTCCCAACGCGACACGAATGATATTGGCGATAGTTATACGTATGTCTTGAGAACCAAGTCCTGTTTGAGCGCCATATTCCAAACCCAGCGTTGAAGTAGTGATAGGTGTTTGGGCAAATACATAACTAAAAAACGAAAAAATACCCATTGAAAGCAAGGTGAAAAATAAAGATTTTAAAAATATTTTTTTCATGGTGTATAGCCGAAATATTTAACTAAAAAATAAATTTATCAATTCTAATCAGTCAGTGGATAATCTAAAATCAAATCTCTAGTACAAGTAGCAGAATATGTTCCGCCAAAAGGATTATTAAAATCATCGCCATTGCAACAATACTGACCAGAACAGCAATTGCCAGCACTATCGCAAGATACATTTCTTTCTTCATTTTTTGGCCCTTTGCCGGGATAATAACAATTACCAAAAACATCTTCGACTGCAGAAGTGATCTCTGGAATATAATATTGTGGAAAACCATCCAAAAAAGCAGTGTGTAAAATCTGAGTTAAAGTCGTCGTAACTCCAAGACCGGGAGAAAATACTGACGTGGAAGAAGGAGATTTACCCAAAGTATCAGCGGAGCATCTAATTCTGGGAATATTGTAAGGGGGTCTTGCTAAAATATTACATCTTTCCTCAGGATCTGGATACTCTTCTATACCAATACTATAAAGCGTTTTATAACTCATTCTTTTACTCCAAGAAATAATAAAATTTTCATTGGCCGTTACTTTTTCCGTTTCTGGTCCAAGTGACAAATAAGTTACATATGGAGAAGTAATATCCATTTCTTTGGTTACTCTAAAATTCCAACCATAATTATCCGGATTAAATAAACCGACGGTAAAAGGACCATTGGGATTGAACTGATAAATATTATCAGCATTGCCGTCTAGAGAGTTGCCTGCCATATCCATAATACCGTTTCCCGCGCTCAAATTCGCAGTAAAAGGAGGCTTGCTGGCATCGGTTGTAGTAGGCGCAGTTTTAAAAACAATTTGATAAACATCATTGGCACAATTAGATTTATCGCAAACCGGTAAACAAAATATTTTGGAACCACACGCATTGATACCGCATTCCAATGAAGAAGAAAATTCCAAGGTGCGATATTGATTAGTAATTTTGAAAGTTCCCAAAGGAACCGTGCTACTATTACTTTTTATAAAAACTATAGGATTGTTACCGTTTGTTTTATCTTCATAATAAGTACCGTCAGTAGAAGTCCTGAAAGAAGCCTGAGCATTGGGAAAAACCGCTTCACTAAAAGTTATTTGTATGGAGGCATTTTTTGCTACAGTTTCCCCTCTACCCGGAAAAATATCTACCACTCTTGGCGGAGTACTATCTTCTCTGGTGGAACAAGTAAAAAACCACTGGTAATATTTTATACGAGTGTTGGCAAAAATCGACTTTCCATCTTCTGTCTGCAAGGAATTTTCTATCCAAACACGATAACGAATATTGTCATCGGGGCTACCTAATAAAGTTTTTGGTTCAATAACAATGGTAAAAATTTCTTCTCTGGTTTCTCCAGCTGCAGTAGTTGTGGTTATCGGAAATTTATAAATTCTAGATCCACCGGCATAAGTCACAAATTCATACCCACCTAAAGCAGTGGAAGAAGGTAAAACGGCATCAATTTTGATAATATTATCTTTCAAATCAAAAACTTCTGGTGTTTGTTCCTGGGAGATTTTGGTAGCTACACTGTCAAACTTTATCGGCTTAGCAAAAGTAATAGCGATTTTAGTGTTACGTGGCACATCAACTTGGTTGGGTGCTGGATAGTGATCGGTAATCACCTTTCCCCAAGCCCCGCTCCCAGCCATATTCATAATTCCTTGTTGTTCATAATTATATTGTTGTTCACCAGAACCACCATCACTTATTCCAAGTAATCGCATCACCAAAAGCACTATACTGTAAGCACTTAAAATAATAATTAGACCAACTGCACCATTTAATAGAGTTTTTTTGGCTTTGGCAATTTGATCTTCATTACCACCAGCACTCATCCATAACCACCCGCCATAAATAATTATTACCACAGCAATTATTCCAAGCAATCCCAGAGCCACTCGGATAATATTGGCAATAATTAATCTAATATCGGTAGTTGGCAAACCAGTTTGTTCTGCATACGCTAAACCCGTATCTAATGATTGGGATTGAGCAAAATTAAAAGAAAAAAGACAAACGAAAAAACACAAAACCGCCACTAAAACTAGCCCTCCTTTAGCGACGGTTCTAAATTTATTTGTTTGTCTTTTATTTATCAGTTGTAGCATGGTTCAATGATAAATAATAAAAATATACCACTATTATTTGCGATTAAAAGTTTTTTCCTCAGGCATTCTGCCAATTTTTTTCAAATAAGCAATTTTCTCGCCCATTTCTATACGATGAAGAGCGCTTTTTTTACGCAAAGTTTTGTTGGCTTTTTTACTTTTATATTTAATTTTTTTGACTTGTAAAATCTTTCCAGACTGTTGCCAGCGTTTTTTTACGCGACGCATAAACGCCTCAAAAGATTCCATTTTCTTTCTTTTAATTTCTGACACAAAAGTCACCTCGCTTTCTAAAAAATATTTAAAATTTACTAAAACTTAGTCAAAAAACGACCTTTTTGACCTAAAATTATTATATACTTATTTACTTGATTCGTCAAATTTCTTTAATTTCTTTTTTATAGCTGATTCTATCTTTTTTTGATCAACGATTTCTTGAATACCACTTTCCATATCACGAATAATAATCGTACCCTCTTGAACCTCTTTTTGCCCTAAAATAACAGCATACGGAACTTTGAGTTCATTGGCTAAATCAAGTTGAACTTTTAAAGAATTTTTATATAAATTAAATGCTGTTTTTATACCACTTCCTCGCAATTCATCCAAAATTTTCATTGCTCTTCCCTTGGCTTTTTCACCAAGTTGAGCAAAAAATATGTCATAAGGGTCTTTTTCTATACGCAATTGATTTTGTTGATAATATTCTTTCATATAGATTACACTACGATCAATACCAAGAGCCATGCCTGCGGCTGGGGTTGGCTTACCGCCTAATTCTTCTACTAATAAATCATATCGTCCTCCGCCCCCCAGAGCACTTTGAGCCACACCTTCACCACTTATTGGGTAAACTTCAAAAACAGTGTGAGTATAATAATCCAACCCTCTCACCAAAGAAGGTCTCAAAATATAAGGTACCCCAAGTTCGTCCAAATATTCCAAAACTTTCATAAAATAATTTTTGGAAGATTCGGTTAGCCAGTCAATAATTTGTGGGGCTTCTTCTTTGACGCCTTGGCATTGTTCTTCTTTACAATCAAGTAAACGAAGGGGGTTTTTTTGCATTCTTTTACGACACTCTTCGCATAAATAACTTTTTTTGGTGCGATAATAATTTAATAATTCATTTTTATATCTTTCTCTTTCTTCTGGTGTGCCAATACTGTTAATGTGAATTTCTACTGGCAAATTTAAATCTTTATAAAAATTATAAGCCACTAAAATAAGTTCTGCGTCTGCAGCTGGATCTTGTACACCAATATTTTCAAAACCGACTTGAGTAAACTGACGATAACGACCGGCTTGCGGTCTGTCATGACGAAACATCGGACCCCAATACCACATTTTTACTGGCTGAGGATTATTCCAAAGACCGTCTGTAACATAAGCTCTGACTACAGAAGCGGTAGCTTCCGGACGTAAACAAATTTTTTCACCATCATTATCTTCAAATAAATACATCTCTTTTTCTACTACATCAGTGGTCTTGCCTATGGAGCGCACGAATAAAGAAGCTTCTTCTAAAACAGGAGTTTCAATTCGTCCAAATTGAAAATACTCCGCAGATTTAGAAGCGACATTATACATATTTTTCCAATATTTTTCTTCTTTTGGTAAAATATCATGCATTCCACGCAGGGCCGCCCAACTCTTTTTGCTTTTTTCCACTGTCTTTGTTTCATTCGATTTTTTGATTTTCATTTTATTTTTTTCTTTAACCGTTTTCTTAGCGGCTTCTTTTTTATTTTTTTTATTTTTTTCTTTCATAAAAAATCTTTTATTTTTAAGGTTTAGAAAAAATAGATAATTTATTTGGTGGCCAACCACGAAGCCAAGCACGACCAACAACCAAACTTTTATCAATTGGACCAAAACGTCTTGAATCAAGACTGTTAGCACGATTATCACCTAAAACAAAAACTTGATTCTCTCCTATCTTAAAAATCCTATCACCTTCGGTTACAAAATCTTCTGGCAAATAATTTTCATCCAATTCAAAACCTTCCGGATTTTCATTGTTATAAATATACAATTTACCTCCGGAAATTTTTACTGTCTCTCCCGGCAACCCAATTATTCTTTTCAAAAAATATTCTTTTGGATCTTCCGGAAAACGAAAAACTATAACTTCTTCACGAACCGGTTCTCGAAAACGATATGATAATTCATCAATTATTAGATATTCTTTTTCGTGAAAATTTGGCTGCATGGAAGCCCCCTTAACATAGAAGGGTTTAAATAAATAATAACGAATAAGAGCTATCGTTATCCCCGCCAAAACCGCCACTTTTACCATTTCTAAAATAAAAATTCCAGCAGAAATCAAAAAATTAATCGCTTTTTTAGTAAAATTTTCTTCCATATTAATAGCAAAACTATAATTATTTAGCTAAAATAACCTTATTTAGATTGATTATATACTAAAAAATCACTCTTGGCAAGCCCCATGCTGAGCGCGGGCATAATCACGCTTAACGTGACCCGACTATAATTAATGGTGTCGATTTAGTCCCACTCAACAGGGAACCTTTTTAACTAAAGCAATCCTAAAAATTACACACTCCCGACTTCTTTTTTTACTTATTTAACTCCAAAATAGCCAAGGCCTCAACATGGGGTGTTCTAGGAAAAAAATTATATAATTTCAAGAATTTTACTCTGTATAAAGTAGAAAAATATTTTAAATCTCGAGCTTGAGTAGCAATATCACAAGACAGGTAAATAACTTTCTTTGGTTTTTCTTTAAGGATTTTTTTTACGATATGAGTATGCAATCCGGCACGAACAGGATCAACAATAATATTTTTATCTCCTTTAATATAGTCTGTCATTTTTTCCGCCGGTGCACAAATGGCTTCAAAATTTTGAACTTTATTTTTAATTATATTTTCTTTGGCAAATTTTATCGCTTCCGAATTATTTTCTATCAAAATTCCGTTCTTAATTTTTTTATCTATTCCCAGCCCAATAGTTCCAACTCCGGAATAATAGTCCACAATTTCACTGTTTTCATCCACGTGATCAGAAATATCTTTCAGAGCTTTTTTAAACATATTTTCATTAATCTGGAAAAAAGAAAGCAGACCATAATTCAAATTTCGTCCGTTGATTTTGGTAGTTAAAAATTCTTCACCAAGCACTTTTATTTTTTCCGGTAACCAATTACTAGGTTTATGCGGATCGGCAAAATATATATGAAAACCGGCTAATCTAAGCCCCGTTTGAGGCATTGAAGAAAATTTAATATTTTCACGAACAATTAAGCCAGCTAATGTTTTTTCTCCGTCATATCGTAAAATTAAATTCTTCAAAACAGAAATTGGAGCTTTTATTTCATTTAACCAAATCAAAACATCTTCTGCCGCTTCATTTATTTCTTTTTTTGCTAACAAACAACCTTGTTCCATAGATTTGAGTTTCAAACCCCCGCGTTCATAAAAAGCTAACTTGATTACACCGTTCTCTTTTATAAAATGATACTCCATTTTATTGCGATAATGTTCACTTTCATTTTCGTCATATTCTATTTCCGGTGGAATTTGCAAGCTCAAGCCACTAAGTTTTTCGTAAGTTTCTTGGGCGATAATTCTTTTCCAAACATTTTCTTGGGCAAAATCCAAAATCTGCCAGGCGCTACATGACATATAATGGTCTTCTTTTGGCACTAAACGATAAGGAGATGCTGTGATAATTTTAACTGCTTCGCCTTCGCAAAAATTCTTATTTTGTTTAATAATTTCTACCTCTACTTCTTCTCCCGGAAGTGCGTTCCAAACAAAATAAACCTTGCCTTCATGTCGAGCCAAACCCTGTCCGCCAAAAACAAGTTTTTCAATATTGAGTTTTATTTTTTGTCGCATATTTTTATTGTTAACTTAGTATAACAGAATATAATTAAAAATCAAAAAAAAACCGCCTTGAAAAGCGATTTCGTGAGACGCTAAACATACCGATTACAATGCTTAAGCGTTGTGGGTCCAAGAGGAGTCGAACCTCTGACCTCTACAATGTCAATGTAGCGCTCTAACCAACTGAGCTATGAACCCGAGTTTATATATTGTGGGCGACGGAGGAATCGAACCTCCGACCTCGTCATTATCAGTGACGCGCTCTAACCATCTGAGCTAGTCGCCCTTTATTTTAAAGTTTCTCCAAAATTATATTACAAAAAATATTTTTTGGCAAGAGGTTCTACCTTACAAAAACACCCGTTCCGCTGAGCGGGACGGGTGTCTTCTAGTTGACATTACAAAAGTGGTAGGAATAACATCCCTGTCGACGAAGATATATTTTTACTTTCATAAAAATCAATCTCCAGAAAGGAGGTGATCCATCCCCAGCTTCCGCTAGGGATGCCTTGTTACGACTTCACCCCAGTTACTGACCCTGCCTTAACCCCTTACGAGGCTTTGGGCATTGCCAATTTCCATGGTGTGACGGGCGGTGAGTACAAGACCCGAGAACGTATTCAACGCACCGTGGCTGATATGCGTTTACTAGCGATTCCAACTTCATGTAGGCGAGTTGCAGCCTACAATCTGAACTGGGGCCGGTTTTGATGGGATTAGCTCCATCTCGCGACTTAGCAACCCTCTGTACCGGCCATTGTATTATGTGTGTAGCCCTGGACGTAAGAGCCATGCTGATTTGACGTCATCCACCCCTTCCTCCTGCTTGCGCAGGCAGTCTCGTATGTACAATTTAACATACGACGTGGGTTGCGCTCGTTTCCCGACTTAACGGTACACCTCACGGCACGAGCTGACGGCAACCATGCAGCACCTATCTAGCACCCTCGAAGGCTTGGGACGTTTCTGCCCCAATGCAGCTAGTAGTTGAGCCCAGGTAAGGTTCCTCGCTTATCGTCGAATTAAACCACATAATCCACCGCTTGTGCGGGTCCCCGTCTATTCCTTTGAGTTTTAGCCTTGCGGCCGTACTCCCCAGGTGGCACACTTAACGCGTTAGCTTTTTTCAACGGCACTGACAGGGTCGATACTGCCAATACCTAGTGTGCATCGTTGAGGGCGTGGACTACCAGGGTATCTAATCCTGTTTGCTCCCCACGCTTTCGTCCCTGAGCGTCAGTTACGTACTAGCAATCTGCCTTCGCATTTGGTGTTCTTGCTGATATCAACGCTTATTACGACTACACCAGCAATTCCGATTGCCTCTTCCGAACTCTAGAACAGTAGTTTCAGGAGCGGGTTTCGAGTTGAGCTCGAAGATTTTACCCCTGACCCGCTGTTCCGCCTGCGGACCCTTTACACCCAGTAAATCCGGATAACGCTTGAGGTCTCTGTATTACCGCTGCTGCTGGCACAGAGTTAGCAACCTCTTATTCCTCAGGTACAGTCACAAATTCGTCCCTGAGAAAAGCAGTTTACGATCCGAAAACCTTCATCCTGCACGCGGCGTCGCTCCTTCAGGCTTTCGCCCATTGAGGAAGATTCTTGACTGCAGCCACCCGTAGGTGTCTGGGCAGTGTCTCAGTCCCAGTGAGGCAGGTCACGCTCTCACGCCTGCTATCCGTCATTGCCTTGGTAGGCCATTACCCTACCAACTAGCTGATAGAACATAAGCTCCTCTTCAAGCGATAAATCTTTAAATGCGAATGACATATGCCCCCGCATTACCATTGGGTATTAATCAAGCTTTCGCCTGGCTATCCCCAACTTGAAGGTAGATTACTAATGTGTTACTCACCCGTTTGCCGCTCGTAACTCTATAGAGCTCAACACAAGTTTTAAACTTGTACTGGGTTCTACAGAGCACGTCGCTCGACTTGCATGCCTTAAACACGCCGCCAGCGTTCATCCTGAGCCAGGATCAAACTCTTAAAAAAAGAGTGTTAATCCATTCCAGTATGAATACTGAAAAATTGGATTTACTAAAATTATTTTATAGAATAGATTTCGATAATAAATTATCGAAAACTTCAGTGGATGTTTTCTTACCACATTTGTATTGTCAACGTACTTTCTTCCTAAAATTTTTAGAAAGAAAAAAGAGAAACCCAAAAATTGAAGTTGCTCTTTTCTCTTTCCAGTATCCATCTTGACAGGACTTAGAAGATTGTTAAATTGTAGAGTTGCGTTTTTGCCTTTATTTGGGTTAATTTTTGTAAGAGAAATATAACAATTATTTAGCTTATTGTCAAGGAAGCCATCTGTGGATAACTCCCTGTTTATTATACAAACAATTTTGGCTTATTCTAGGAGAATTTTAACAACCAACTAAAAATT
Source organism: Candidatus Magasanikiibacteriota bacterium (assembly GCA_036744835.1). Taxonomy (GTDB): domain Bacteria; phylum Patescibacteriota; class Patescibacteriia; order Magasanikbacterales; family GWA2-37-8; genus JAKLGL01. The sequence continues at coordinate 646,688 of DAIOHD010000001.1, forward strand.
ACAAATTCAAAATTATAAGCTCCAAATAAATCCCAAATAATTAAAATTTAAAATACCAAACTCCTGTGTTTTGTTTTGAATTTTATATTTTGGATTTAGTGTTTATTTAGGGTTTGTAATTTTGAATTTGTAATTTAATATTTTTTATTTTTGCTTTTTCTTACGCCAATTTTCAATCAAAGCATGATTACCAGAAAGTAATATTTTTGGTACTTTTAAACCCATAAAATTTTCCGGTCTGGTGTATTGTGGATACTCACTTGAAATTTTTAATTTAGAATTTTTAATTTTTAATTTGTTATGAGTTTCCTCCTTTAGAGATTCTGCATTACCCAATACTCCAGGAATCAAACGTGACACTGCTTCAATAATAGTAAGCGCCGGTAATTCTCCTCCGGCCAAAACATAATCCCCGACAGAAATTTTTTCATCAATAAATTTATAAATACGTTCATCAAACCCTTCGTAACGTCCACAAACAAAAACTAGACGGTTATATTTTTTGGCAAATTTTTCCGCCATTTTTTGATCAAACTTTTTTCCCGCTGGATCCATCGCGAGAATTTTTAATTTAGAATTTTTAATTTTCAATTTCTTCCCCTTAGAATCTACAACCCCAAGTTTTTTTAAACAATCAAAAATAGGCTGGACTTGTAATACCATCCCCGGTCCCCCGCCATAAGGACTATCATCTACATGATTTCTTTTATCCAAAGTATAATCACGAAAATTATGTGGTGCAACTTCAATCAAGCCCTTAGCTTCCGCTTTGCCTAAAATACTTTTATTACAGTAGTCGTTAATTATCTCTGGAAAGATGGTTAGGATTTCGAACTTCATAAACAATCAATATTAAAAATATTCGGATATTACGATATTGCGATATTTATTATTGGTTAATAGCATAATATCATAATATCTTAATATTACAAATGGTCTAAAAACAAAACTACTCCGCCCTTGTAAAAGTTGCGGAGTAGTTGAGTTGTTTATTTTTTAGATATCCAAGTTATCAATAGCACTGGTATCTACAGTTTCGGTTTCCTGGCGTCTCGGACCGCGAGTACTTCCTTCTGGTTCGTTGATTTTCAAATTAACGCGAGCGTTGTTTTTCGCACCAACGATTTTAAGTAAAGTGCGGATAGAACGAGCAGTTTGACCACTACGTCCGATAATGTAGCCCATATCCTGAGGATTTACATCCAAAGTGAGCAAAACGCCTCTTTCGTCAATAGTTCTTAGAACCTTTACATCGTTAGGATTATTTACAATCGCTTTAACGATAGCTTCAAGAAATTGTTGATCTTGCATAATAGCTTAACCAAATTAATAATTAAATCGTAGCTTTCGACTTACGCTACTTAATTGACATTATAATTTTTTTTATTCAATTAGTCAAAGAACTTTTTGGGGATAATATTTAAGCAACTTTTTGTTCTTCGGAAATTTTTTCCTCAGTAGGTGCTTCTTTTACCGGTTCTTCCTCAGCTTTTTTAGCTGCAGCTTTTTTTTCTTCGATAACTTTTTTCTTTTCAGCTAATTTGTTTTTTCTTTTTTCGGTAAGAAAAACGGATTTTACTTTTTTACCAGAAATAATACCATTTTTCAAAAATAAATTATTGATTGTAGCCGACATACCAGCACCTTTTTCCAACCAATATTTTATTCTTTCAATATTTGGCAAAAATCCTTTTTCTTTATCGTGCGGATTGTAAGTTCCCAAATTTTCCAAAAATTTTCCTTGCGTATCTCTGGCTTTTTCGGAAATAATCAAACGATAAGTAGAATATTTTTTCTTACCCATTCTTTGCAAACGTATAGTTAACATAATTCTTGTTAAATTATTTTATAATAACAAAGTGACTGCTAAATTTAAGAGCGTTGATATTGTAACAAAATTAACGAATTTGTCAAGAGTATACTATTTTAAAATTAATTAATTTCTTTTATGGCCTCCGCTATTTTTACACTTAATAAATTAGAAACACCGCTTGCTCCCATAGTTACTCCATACAAGGCATCGCAGTGATGCATAGTGGTTTGATTATGTGTGATAATAATAAATTGCGATTGCTGACTCAATTCATTCATAATTTTGGCAAAACGCAAAGTATTAACCTCATCAAGCGCGGCTTCAACTTCATCAAGAACCACAAAAGGTGAAGGATTGTAATTTAAAATCGCACAAATTAAAGCAATTGATACCAAAGTCCTTTCTCCCCCGGAAAGCATATTAATATTTTTTATTTTTTTACCAGGCGGATTAGCAAAAACATCTATTCCGGTTAAAACCTTCTCTTTTTTCTTATGTATGTTTTCTTGCCCACCTAACTCTGCAACCAACTCAGACACAGATTGTGACTGTAGAGGAGCTTCTGCTGCAACGTCTTCCGCAACTTCAATTTCATCAGAGTAAACTTCTTTCAAATCAGCTTCTCCTCCTTCAAATAAAATTTTAAAATAACGATTAAATTCAGTCTTAATTTTTTTGAAAGCCGAAGATCTTTTTTTACGCATAATCTCATCCAATTCAACGATAATTTTTTCCAAGTCTTCTATAGCTTTAGTTAAATCGTCTATTTGACCGGTTAGGAATTCATATCTTTGTTTGGTCTGTTCGTATTCAGCCACCACTTCTTCGTCAATACCACCTATCAAACTTAGTTGATATTTATTTTTTTGAATAATACTTACTAATTCTTCTAAATTAACTTCTTCTTCCGGTTTAATAAATCTTTCTATAATTAAAGTAACATCAGAATTCATCTCGCTTTTTACTTCTTCATTAAGAGATTCTTGTTTAGTTTCAACTTTAGCTAGAGAAATTTTCAATTCACTACGTGAAGAAATAATATCATTTAATTCATTTTGTACTATTTGCATCTGTTCTTGCAAAGCAAAAATTTTCTGTTTTTTATCTTCTTCGCTTTGATTAAATTTTTCAATTTCACTACTAATAATTTTTAATTTATTTTCAGCTTCCACCATTCTTTGCATTAAAGATTCTTTTTCTATCGCTAATTTTTTCAACTGTTGCCCATATTCTTCAGGACTTAATTTTAAAAACGATAACTCTTTGTTCAAAGTGGCAATTTCTTTTTCCACTTCTATATCTTGATTAGACAAAAATTCACTTTTACCTTTGGCGGCTTTGAGCTCAACTTCCAAAGAAAGAAATTTACTCTTCAATGTTTCTAATTTATTTTCTATATCCAAACTATCTTGCTGTTCGAAAACTAATTGCATTTGTAAATCCTTGACTCTTTCTTCTCCAGATAAAGACATTTTATTTGAAAAACCTAAACTATTCTTATTTTGTCGATAACCACCTTTCATGACCCCCTGCCTTTCTACTAAATCACCTTGAAGCGTCACCATGCGAGCTCTACCAATACCAACACGCCTGGCAGCTGACAAATCACGCACAACCAAGGTATTGCCTAATACAAAAGAAAAAATGTTTTCATATTTTTTATCGTACTTTATAAAATCCAAAGCACTGCCCAGAACATCATCATGGGCTAATAATTCTTCGAAATATTGTGGAACTTCTCGCGCATTAATTTTATTCAAAGGAAGAAATGTTGCCACGCCCAATCGACGATCACGTAAATATTCAATGGCTTTTTTGGCCACGTCTTCATCTTCTACTACCAAAGAAGATAGGTTATTTCCAGCAGCCACATCCAAAGCCAAGCGATAATCGTCCTGTACTTCACCGAGATCCGCCACCAAACCATAAATTTTACCCAAATTATTTTTGGCTTCAAGCACCGCTTTAACGGTTGTCAAACCCGATAATTGCAAATAATTATGTTCACTCTGACTTTCGAACATTTGTGTTTGCAATTTACTTATTTTTAAACTATTTTCTGCCTTATTGGCATGTAAAGCATTCATCTCTTTACGTTGCAAAACAATTTCATTTTCAAGTTTCTTATATTCATTTTCAGAAGAGGCCACTTGTTGAAGTAAGCTTTCCCGATCGGATTGTAATTCTTTGACTTTATTTTCAAGCCAGCCAATATTTTGTGAACCTCGCTGACTATATTCCGTATGCATTTGACCTTCGAGAATAGTCAGCTCTCTTTCCAAAGAATTTTTTTCTCTGACAGCTTCCTGATATTTATTTTGTAACTCATTAAAATTTTCTTGTCTGGTTGAAGCTCTGGCTAAAGAAGCCAATTCGGTCTGAATTTGTTCTAAACGGTTTTGAATTTCTTGGCACGTCTTTTCAACTTGTATTAATTCTTTTTTGAGATTCTCTTCTTCATTTTTATTACGCCAATATAAATTCAAATAATATTTTTCCTGAGTTTCACGTAAAATTATCTCCACCTCTTGTCTTTTTTCCAATTTTTTAACTTGTTTATGTAACATTTTCAAATGCGGCTCCACCTCAACGATTAATCTCTGAGCATTTTCCATGTTTTGAGCCGAACGATCAAGTTTAAGTTTTGATTGGTGGCGTTTTATCTGAAACTCTTTGATACCGGAAGCTTCATCTAAAAAGTCTTTTCTTTCTGCCGAACTAACCATAAGTAATCTATCAATCATGCCTTGACCAATAACTCCATAAGAATTTTCTGCAAACTGAGCTCTGGCCAATAACAAATGGATATCAAAAAGACGGGTTTGGTTACCATTCAAAAGATATTCGCTTTCTCCATTGCGATAAAGACGACGCACAATCACAACTTCAGAATATTCCGGCAAAATTCTACCATCACTATTATCTAAATTTAAAACAACCTCAGCCATTCCAAGTTGTTCTTTAAATTGTGAACCGGAAAAAATAATGTCTTCACTTTTTTTGCCACGCAAAGTTTTCATACTTTGTTCACCCATTACCCATCTGATAGCATCGGTAATATTGCTTTTACCAGAACCATTGGGACCAACTACTCCGGTAATACTAAAACGACCGTCTTTTGGCGGGAGAAAATCAATAGTTGTTTTGTTCGCAAAGGATTTAAAACCCTGAATTTCCAGTCTCTTCAAATACATACGGTAATATTATACAGTTTTTGAAATACCTTGACAATAGTAAAAATGGTGGATATACTTGACAGTTAAAAGTTCTAAAGTTGAAAGTTACAAAGTTTTATGGAAAATATAGCTAAACAAATTAATTACGAAATTGCTCAAGCTAAAAAAGTATTGATAATCCCCCACCGCAATCCAGATGGTGATGCTTTGGGCTCTGTTTCGGCATTGGTTGAATATATGATAAGTCGCGGAATTGAACCGGAGGTTTTTTGTGAAACAGAAATACAAAATAAATATTATTTTTTACCACATTTGCATTTAGTTAAAAACGATCCTCTCATTTTTACTGATCCAGAAATTGATCTGATAATTGTGGTTGACACGGGGGATTTATCTCATGCCGGAGTCGCTAATTATCTACAAAAACATGCAGCTAAAATTGTAAACATTGATCATCATCATACCAATCCGCTTTATGGTTATCTTAATCTAGTTAATGGTAAATCTTCCTCAACTACTGAAATAATTTATTCCTTCTTTCGTCATAATAACATCGTCATCACTCATCAAATTGCCACCGCTCTTTTAACCGGTCTGATTTCCGATACAGAAAATTTTACCAACGGCGCGACTACTTCGAATGCCATGTCAACGGCTAGCGACCTGGTACGCTACGGTGCCAATTACAAAATGATCAACAATTGGCTATCAAAAAACAAAAGTTTAAATATTTTACGTCTTTGGGGTATGGCTCTTTCTCGTTTAAAAAAACACGAAGAAATGGATTTGGTTTATACCTATTTGTTACAAGAAGATTTTATTAAACACGAAGTAGAAGAGACAGAAACTGACGGTATTGCTAACTTTTTAAACAAACTTGACGGAGCTAAAATTTCCTTGATTATAAAAGAAACAGCTGATAAAAAAACCAAAGGCAGTTTTCGTACTACTTTTAATGATATTGATGTTTCCACTTTGGCTAAAGCAATGGGAGGTGGAGGACACAAAAAAGCCGCCGGATTTGTCTATAATGGAAATAGAGATGAAGTTTTGAAAAAAATAGTAGAGATACACAAAAGTTAAAATTGATGATATAATATGTATATTATGTAGTATGTATTATGTATTAAGTATCATGTATACATGGGTTACTACATAATTCATACTACATACTACATAATACAAAATGCTTTATATAAAAATAAATTAAAAAATATGAATGATACAAAAAAAATAGAAAATACAAATCTAAATTCCCAATTCCTCGTTCCCACCGTCGTTGAAAAAACATCCTACGGCGAAAGAGCCTTTGATATTTACTCTCGCTTGCTTCAAGACCGTATAATTTTTATCAGCAGTCCGATAGACGACCACGTCGCCTCTGTGGTTATTGCCCAACTTTTATTTTTGGACAACCAAAATCCGGATAAAGATATCAAACTCTATATCAATTCCCCAGGCGGTTCGGTAACAGCCGGTATGGCAATTTATGATACCATGCAATATCTCAAATCTGACGTCTCCACTATCTGTATCGGTATGGCTGCCAGCATGGCTGCAGTATTACTTGCTGCTGGAGCAAAAGGTAAACGTTTTTCTCTTCCCAATTCCGAAGTTATGATCCATCAAGTTATGGGTGGCATGGAAGGACAAGCCAGTGATATCAAAATCCATGCGGAGAGAATCATCAACATGAAAGAAAGACTTAATAAAATTTTAGCCAAACACACCGGACAAACCATATCGATAGTTGAAAAAGATACCGACCGCGATCACTTCATGTCCGCTCTTGAGGCTAAAAAATACGGACTGGTGGATAAGGTTATTGAATAATTTTATATTAAACTTCTACTAAAAAATGGCTAAAATTAGCCATTTTTTTTATATTTCTAAACAGCCCCCTTGACAAAACCTCCAAAGTATGCTATACTATGAAGTTGCTAAATAACGTGGTAACACGAGCTTTGGCCACGGAAAAATACTTTGTTTTTTAAAAAAAGTATCTTTCCGTATCAGACAAGCATGGAAGATAGATTATCGGGAGTATTTGGCTCAGGCTGAGTCTTTTCAATGATCTATCTTCTCGATACGGATTACCAAGGGGGGGAGACCCTCCCCCAAAAAGTAATAACCCCCGCCCAAGTAATTGGGCGGGGTTTTATTTTATTTCAAAAATTAATATTTACTTTAAAGACTTTCTAAAATAATTTCACTATCTGGTGTTGTTGTTACGTCTATGGTTTCTTCACTTGGTGTACTGGTAGACACAAGAGATGGGCCAACTAAACACAACTTTGGCAACGGTCGATAATTGCTAGTAAAAACTCTATCTATTTTTTCACTGGTAGATGTAAATCTGGTATAAATAAAACTACTTATAGCTCCACGAAAAGCATTTTGACACTTTTCTTCTCCCGGAGCTAATTCTGAGCTTACTACTTCCTTGGGTTCACCGGCCGGAATCCATTTCGAAACCAAAGGACTGGTATAAGAACCAAATCTGCCGTCGGATTTTCCCCAAAGAGAAAAAGTTAAAATTTGTTTTTTATAATCTATTTTTGCTTGTAACAATAAATATCCTCCAGTGTCATTTTTAAATTTTAAATCCAAGAAAGGATCGTAAAGCGCAGCGTCTGTCCCCGGATTTTTATTGATTGGATCGGCATAATAGTTCACCACCAAAGAATGATTATGACGCTCTAAAATATCCATACCGGAATTCATCGCCATACGAAAAAGTGTAGTTCCTATTTGGCACATTCCACCACCAACCTCTTTGACAATTCTATCGCCTTTGATAATTTCTTCAGGCAAATAACCGTTTTCCAAAGTAAAAGGACCAGCAAATTTAATCGCAGAAAAAACTTCATCCGGCGCTACCAAAACTCCATTAAGCAATTCAACAGCATGGGCGATGTTTTTTATACGATTGGTATGGCTATCATAAAAGGTGGAAGTACCCGTACCAATAAGATCATCAATGCCCAAATCATTTAAATCAGTTAATCTTATTTGTGATTCAACTTTTTCCGTTACCAAAAACAAGGTTGTACTGACATTGTTACAAACTCCATTCTTAAAATAATTTTCTACATTTTGTTTGGTTTTTTCCAAATTCAAACTTAAACCAACTTCTTGTTCTTTAAATTCTTTTACTTTGCCGTTAATAATGGTAAATTTTGGATTTTGAACCGGAATATCAATAATTTCTTTTAAGCTCTTCAAATAATTTTCAAATTTTTCTCCAACTAAAGTAAAATATAATTCTCCATTTTCTTTTTTATCAGCCACTAACCAGCTATTGAGTTCGGCCGCACGTAAAGTGAAACTATTACGTCTACCCGTAGGAGCGTCGTAAACAAAAGACAAATCTCCACAGCTAACTATTTCTTCAAGTTGCCCTTTCACATCCTGTAAATCACTTGCTAATACTTTTGGCAAAAAATAATACCTTTCTATTTTAATATCCGCCAAATTTAAAATTTTTAAATTATTTTCCGTGTCAAAAATAATTTTTTCATAATCAAAAACCTGTCCGGCTCTATCAGGAATAACCTCATATTGTAACGGGTTTGACAATATTATTTTAATATTGGCATTATTGGCTTTATCTTCTATTTTATCCAAAATGTCATGAAGGTTGTTTTTAAATTTATCTTTATCAAATCTAATTTCAAATTCAACTTTTTTATTTTTAAAAACCAAAATCAAAGGTGAAACATACTTCTGCCAATTATCTTTTTCTCTGCCCAAATTCATAACCTTTTCCACAAAATCATCGGTGTAAAAGGTGATAAGAGGTAAACTATCCTCTCCCAAAGCCCAAATAGTTTCTACTCGAAAATCTTTTCTTTTATTATCTTCAATCAAATAATAATTTAAATCTTCTTTTACTAAGCGATTATTTAAATTTTCCACGAATTCTTTTACTTCTTCTTTTTCCATTCCTCCTAAATTATATTCTCCTAGAAAAACTCCCGGATAAACTTTGTTGATATGTTTTTGATAATACAAATAAGCACTTACAGAAGCACAACCGAAAAAAAATAAAACCGCGATTAAAATTTTAAAAAATATTTTTAATCCCGATTTTTCTAAATTTTGATTTTGTTCCGACCCTCCCCCGGTCAGGATATTTTCCATATTATTCTTCAACAATATAAACAGGAATATTTAAATCAGTTTTAGTTTTAGGAAGACGAATAGTCAATAAACCATTTTTATATTCTGCGGCCGCACTTTCAAAACGAACATCTGTAGGTAATACAATACTGCGCGAAAACTTACCAAAATAACATTCTTTATGATGGTGATAAGCATTTACAGGTACAGGAGAAAAACGCTCTCCTTTGATAGTCAATAAATCGTTATGTAAATGTAGTTCCAAACTTTTTGGCAAAGCTCCGGCCATTGGACAGATAACAATAATCTCGGTTTCTGTTTCTGCCACATCAGCACTGAGCTGGCCGACTTCCGTATTCTCTTCTTTAGTCTCTAAATTTAATAATTCCGGCGAAAAATAGTTTTCCATCGGTAAATCAACTTCTAAATTTATTTTTGCAAATTTATCATCCATATTTTTTATACAAAAAACTACCTAAATCAGGTAATTTTATTATACAATAAATAAAGAAAAGAGGCAAAACTATTTGATCGCTCCTCTCCTTATTTTAAAATCCGCCCTTACGGGCAGATTTTTTCATGCAGAGAGGGAGGGCCATTCGAAGTCGTCGTCCGCCAGTTGGCAGATTCCTCTTTGGAAAACCTTCGGGTTCTTCAACTCCTTTCCTCAGCGAGAGAAAACTCCCGTTTTCTCCCTTTCCCATTCGAATCCCTTTTCCTATCAAATTAAAAAATAAACAGGAATATTCCTATTTATTTTTCATGCGGTGTAGTCGGGTTAAGTACCCATAACTTCAATGTTTATAAGGGTATTTTAGCACGAAAATAGCTATGCTGACCAGGCATATGGGTCGGGGTCTGGCTTTCAGAAAATGCGACAAATGCGACAGTACTTAGAGCTTTTCAGGAGTATTGGTAAAAGCAGTTAAATAAGGCCAAATTTTATAATTTCCAAGCACTTTTTGCGGGTCATAGATCTCGTACCATGGCGTCATGGAAAATGTATTCTCCTTGCCCTCTACTGGCATTGAGACGTATTTTAAAACTTCTTTAGGCGGTAATACGTTAACATTCTCTTTAATGAGAAAAACTTCAAAGCCTGTTTGTGGTACAACTCGTGCCTTTAAAACGCCCTGCCGAACAAGTTTTCTTACTGTGGGCGATTTGAGTTTAAAATATGTATCAAATTCCCAGGTAGCATACCAATATTCGTCGTTATAACAAATCTTCCCAGGAATTACCTTCTTATTAACTGCGTCTTGGCAGGCAAGGCATTTTTTACCCCATTTGTCATACCAAAGTTGTTCATCTTTTATATAATTATGACAGATGCCACAGTTATAAGTTTTTCCGTCCATCAAGGAAAAACCCTTAGGAGAATCTTTCAATTTTTCTTTAAGTTTTTGTTCTTCAACATGCCCTTTTAATAAAATATCAAAAAGACCGACCAAGTTACGTCCAGCTTCTGCCGCTTCATCGTGAGTTAATTCTTTGCCATATTCTTTCTTGAATATGTCCTGAAATTCCTTAATTGATTTTTCTGATAAAGACATTTTAGTAATAATTGTTTTATACCTTACTCAATTTATAAAATATTTTCTCTTAACATATAGCCAATAACCGAGCCTTTATTGATTAGAAAATCTAAGATCACCAAAACGTTTTGTTTTAGCTCTAAAGTTTTTCGTATTTTTTCACGATTTTTATAAACATATTTTCTGGCAAGATTTTCTAAATAATAAACTGTATTTACTTCGAGTTTTGCCTTCGACAGATTGGCATTATTTTTTAGCATACCCGAAAGCCAAGATATTCCATCGTCTAGGTATGGGCTTCCAATATCATTTAGTGATTTTGATATCGCGTATAGAGCCGATGGGCAATGACCCAGTTTTTCCGCAATTTCCTTAAAGAAGGCCTTATTCTTATCTTTAAGTGTGTGCCATTCAACAGCTGACTCCTTCCAAGGATTTTGAGCAAAGAGGTAACTTTTTACAATTTTATCAACATACCAATACCCGTCACCCTTTTTGCACATATCAATTATCTTTTCTTGAAAAAGACTCCAAACTTCCCAAAAGTTTTCATAGCAGTTTAAATAATCTTCAGCAGAGATAAATTCTTCAAACAAATCCGCTATTGCTTCTGAGCTACTAAATTTGTCAATAAATGGCTTTAGATATTCCGAAATTTCTTTTTTAGGTGAACTTAAAATGAAATATGCTAATTTCTCTAAAAAATCATGTCTAACTTTATAATCAACCCTGTCTTCTCTGTCATTTGAAATTATTTTTTCGGCAAAAGCAGAGATGATTTTTTTAACTATTGTTTTATGGTCCTCATTCTCTGTCTTAAGTGGAATTAACTGAAAAGCTGTCTTAAGCGTATATAGATCTATTTTTTCAATGTCATTTATATTATCGATTGATAATTTGTTATTTAAAATTTTATCTATAGTCGCCTTATTTTCTTTAAGAAATTTTTTCATTACATCCCTGTCTTGCGTGTTATATTCATGCTTTTTATAATTCTCCTGACGTATTTTTTCTTGTAGAGCGTCAAATTTTGGTTTTAGCAATAAATAGCCAAATAAAATTGACTGCGCCGTCTTCAAAAGAAGATTTCCATATTTTTTGAACAGCAATAATTGCGAATGCATTGAAACTAGTGCCAGCCATGTCAATCGGATAACAATTGAATAGATTAAATATAAGTATTTCTTTTATTACTTTTTTCTTATTAGGAAGTTTTTCCAATAGAATTGGCAACACAGAAATCGCTGACTGTGCACCATCAGTAGATTGATATTGATAATTTGGCTCAGACGTTATAATAGCTAATTCCAAAACTACATCAAAACAGAAACGTAGTTCTTTTTCTGTAAGCTTATCTGAGAAATCTTTTATCATTGCAGAACAAACTTCCGCTGGAATAGAATTATTAAGAAGATAAAAACCTTCTTCTTCTGAGTGTTCAAGCTTAAAAGACTCTGGTTTTTTAGATATTTTTAATTTTGTAATGATTTCTTCAGCTTCTTTAAGTGCAAGCTTCGGATCATCTTCGTATTGTTTATATTGTTTATATTTTTCATCGTTTCTGATTCTGTAATTTGCCCACAATTTCAACTGGGTATACTTCATAGGCTCAGAGCTTTTTGCAAGTGATTTTTCACTATATTCTTTTAGTTCTGGGTCAATTTCTGGATTAAAACTAATTAAATATCCATTCTCATTTTTTTCTGAAGCAATATTCATCTTTCTTCTATCCATTCTTGCAAGATAAAGCCTCCATGTTTTATCAGACTCTGTTTCAATTGATGGATCGGGTAATTTTTTATAGTAGTCATCTAATATTTCCCATAATTCTTTTTGTCTGTTTTTTGAATCTTCTTCGTCTACACCTTCACCTCTAAATAACTGGTAATTCAAGAATAGATTTTCTAGAGATAATTTTCGGTGTTTCTCGTCGCATGCCTGTATTCTTTCTGCTTCATGAAATTCATTTTTTGAGTTACCGCCACCAAATACCTTTAATGATTGAAGCATACCTTTATGCCCTTGGTCTAAAACCAATCTACCGGTATCACAAAAGAAAAAATCTTTTGTTTTGAAAAGAATTTTAGCAATATTAAAAGTTTTTTCAGGGTAGGCCAACACAATACTTGCCACCACTGCCGATATAGAGGTAGACCTTGAATTTTTAATAAGATAAAAAAGCCAACTCTCTAAGGCTTTTGAATCAGTAGCCTTTCCGTTTTCAAGGAAAAACTTTTCTAATGCCATGTGCATAGATTGCAAAACATATGGCGCTGGTGCCGATGATCCTCTATACATATTCCAAAGCCTTCCATTTCTGCTGTCGTATTGTTTTATTGTGTTTTCTTTTTCAATAAATATCTCAACTTCTTTAACTTCATATTTGGCAAATTCAGTTTTAGCAAAATAATCTACTGATTTATTCGTAAATTTTAAAATAAAGTCTATTGTTTCCTGAAGCGAAGATTGCAGCAGCCAATAAATGGGAGTTTGATATGAGCTAGCAGGAAAATAGTCTAAATGTTCATCTTCCATGTCAAAATGTTCTTCCATACCTATTCCAGGGCGGCTATAGTAACAATCTTCCTTTGGAGTAAATGACCAAAATAAATCAGCCAGTTGCAATACATACTTAGGAAGTGTCTTAGCAACGGCTACACCTTCAAGTTTCGTTAAAATCATTTCAGACAAATCATTGTATGGATCTCTGTGATTCTTCCATTTATTCTTTAGAATTTCTTTTAAAATTTCTTCTAGCTCGTTTTTGATTTCAAGGGTGCTATAAAGAATCGTCTGCAATAAATTGTTTTTTGTACCATCGTCAGAAATAAAAATATCTTCTTTTATAGTCCATTGATAGTACTTTAATGCAATTAAACCAGAATATTTCGTAGTTTCTCCCTCCTTAAACTTACTAGTCCAATCATGAATTATTGGCAAAATAAAATGGATGTTTTGAGTGCCTATTTTATCAAAATTATCAAAAACAAATTTTATAAGACATTCCCATCCCTGTCCTTTTGGTTTCGTTAAAACATACTTTAAAGAAAAAACATTTAGGTTTTTAATCCCAAGTTGTCCAAAAAAATCGTTATCAACTTCCTTACATGCAATTCTTAATAGGAAAAATATTCTATGCAATAAACTCTCCTCGTATTTATAATCAACAGTTACTGATTGAACAACCTTGGATGAATTATCATATTTAACAATCTTTTGAGGTGCACTCAATAATTCATTTTTGAAAAGATCAAAAAACACACAAGAGAAATCAGAAAGAAGAACAGAAACCAATATCTCATCTTTCCAGAATGATTCTATATCTTTATTTTTTATAACCTGCTCAATAAATTCTTTGATGTTTTTATCCTGTAGCAACAATTTTTCAGACAGCCATTTTCTGAATGCCCGACGCATAGGCAAAGAACTGCCTATATTTTGAAAGAAAGATTTAATGTCAGATTTTTTCCCGGACTCTACTTCAATATTTTTTTCTAATGCCCATTCTTCATAAATATCATGCGTAATAAAATATCCACGCGGTGATTCATATCCTAAAATTCCATCCTTTTTTAATTCATCCAAAATACTCGACTCACAATTGGGGGTGATAAAAAATTGTCCTTCATCCGCTCTTTGAAAGGCTATTTTCAAAAAACATTGCTCTCTTGCAGGCTTTGATTTAATAATTATCTTATTCCATAATTTATCTTTAAACTCCGTATAGTTAATTTGCTCTCCTTCTTTATAGAATTTTAAATATTCATTTAGATAAAATGGATTTTTGATGAGATCTGCCAATTTTTCATCACTAGGAAGTGCGAAACTATACGAAGCAGAGAGAGAATTTAATCCTGTTATGTCTAAATTCTGAATATTTATGTTTAGAGGTGCAATTTTATAAATTTCAAAAAATTGATAATTTAAGTCTTCTAAATAATTATCTCTTGTTGTAAAGATAATTTTCCAGTTTTCCTTTATTAAGATTGTTAAAAATTCTTTGAAAGGATCTGTATTTTTTAAATCCAGCAATTTTTCCGCAGAATCAATTACAATAATTTTTTCCGTTTCTTCTTTGTGCCCATCCAAGAATTCTTGGAAGCTATAGCCTGTAAAAAAATCACTTATATTTCTTAATTCAAATTCGGTTGCTTTGAAAAGATAGAAAGGAATATTATCTTTCGTTCCCTCGTAAAAATCCTTGATGACTGCCGTTTTCCCAACTCCACCTACACCACTTAAAATCAATACTTTTTCTTGACTGATCCTAATTTTTACTAAATCATCATTCCTGTCAATTTTAATATTTTGATTATTAAAAGTAATAGATGTTTGTATCTCGTTTAAGATATTTTCCGAATGGTCTCGTTGATTTTTTATCAGATCAAAAATACTTTTACCCAGACTAAAAAAATGTTTAGCTATGATTTCACTATCTACGGACACAAAAGGTGATTCAAAATAACTAGCCACATTCCATACTAATTTAATTCCGAGTTCATTCGCTTTTTTCTCAACATCTGTTTTTCCTTGTGGCTCCTTACCTTTATTTTGACCCCATTCTTGATTGGTATAAAAAACAAATTTTGTAATATTGGGATAATCTCTTTTAGCCTTTTCTAGAGCACCAATAACATCAGTCTTACATGTAGTTTTTGATAAAGAATCACCGTAAAATTTAGCCTGCCACCCGATCATTTCCTCTCCATCTTTTATTGGATCGTTTTCTATAGCAGATTGATTTTTATAACGAAATATACCAGTATCTTTTTTATATTCTCTGCAAAATAATAAGTAGCAAAACCACTCAAAATTACTTTGAGGATTTTCGCTAAATTTTGCTTCAAATATTTTCCAGTTTGGCTTTATCATAGGATTAATTCATTAATTCTTAACCACCCTCACAGCAACTCCATTGACCATATAACTGAAGCTGTTTAAATCTGATTCGTGCAAAATAATCGGCGGTATTTCTCGCTTTGATTCAGAGATAAGACGAACCTCATGCTTTGCATCGTCTTTGAAGAATTTTTTAAAATTAGCGGCCTCATCGATAATGGACAAAACATAATCACCGTCGCTCGGTTGTTTTTTACAATCAACTATTACATAATCGCCATCATCTATACTTTCTTTACTGGTACCAACTTTGGCATTATTCAAAGAATCACCGACAGCCTTAATAGCAATCAAACCATCAGGTCGTGATCTGCCAACAGACTTTTGGGAAATTTTAAGATAGCCCTGAATGTTTTCTTGCGCCAATTCAGTAGCAGGACCACAATTAGCGGAACCGAGTACTGGAATATTAAAAAAACTATCCACTGAGAACGCTTTTGGTTTAGCTACTCTCTGTCTTTTCTTAGTATCAAAATATAACAACCCCTTCTTCTTGAGCTGTTCAAGATGGTAGATAACTGTTTGGGGATTGGGAATACCAAGTTCACGGCCTATTTCCCTAAAAGTCATCTTGGAAATATCCTTTTTCTTAGCTAAATCTATTATTTTTTGCTGGTTTTCGTTCATAAGGCTTGTTTATAATTTATTATTAACTACTTCTAGTATAATCTAAACCGTTTCTAATGTCAATGAATTATTATTGACACCGTTGACAGTCAATACCGCTAGGGTGTATATTTTAAGTAGGTTTGAATACCAAACAACAAACCAAGAACCTTACGACAATTGAATAGAAATAATGCAACCTAAATAAAAAGCGAGGGCTCATTCCCTCAATTAGGCCGGAGCACTTATTTCACTACACCAAACACGAAATGCTTTTTTGTGTTGGAAAAGTGAAATAGGTGCTTTTTATTTTGGTCAGGTCGAGCATTACTCAATTCTTCGTGGTGAGAATTAAAAAATAATTTATAAAACAATATGAACAATCAAAAAATAAACATCGTGGAAGTTCCGATCAATGAACTTCAAGCATCGGAGTATAATCCGCGCAAACATTCCAAAGAGCAATCTGACCAACTCAAGGAATCAATTAAAAGATTTGGTATGGTTGATCCAGTAGTTTGCAATAGCGCGCCAGAAAGAAAGAACGTCATTATTGGCGGTCACTTCAGAGTTGAGGTAGCCAAAGAAATGGGTATGGTTAATATTCCAGTAGTCTACGTTCAGATAGCCGACTTAAATAAAGAAAAAGAATTAAACCTCCGCCTTAATAAAAATACCGGGGAGTTTGATCTTGAACTGCTCGCTGAATTTGACGAGGCATTTTTAGCCGACATCGGATTTGATAGTCAAGAACTGGATGACATTTTCCCGACAGAAGATAATCCCGAACAGTTTGATCTCAAGCAAGAGTTGGAAAAACTAGATATTAAAAGTATCTCTGTACAAAAAGGAGACATCTATGAATTAAATGGCAGTCGCTTAATGTGCGGCGATTCAACAATAGAGACAGACATGATTAAGCTCATGAACGACAACAAGGCTGATATGTGTTTTACTGACCCACCATACATTCTTGATTATCTTAAGGGTAAAACAAAACAAAAAGATGGAGTAACTACAGGTTTCGGGGCAAAGAAAAATCGTCGTTATCTTGAGACCGACGTTTTACCCGATAACTTTACCGAATTATGGATGGGAAACATAAGCAAAATCGCAAAAGATAATTTTGCCATTATTGTTTATGAGAATTGGAAGAATATCCGCACTATTTGGAACGAAATGGAAAAGTATTGGAAAGTTAAAAACATGATCGTATGGCATCTGCCTAATAGAGTTCAAGGATTTTCAGCTAAGTATAAATTCTTCAACAAGCACGATATTGCTATGGTCGGAGCAACTGACGACAGGATGCTCAATGAATCGGACGAAATAGAATTATTAGAAAATGAATACGAGACGGCTCTTTACGCAATATCTGGGAAACCACACTGGGAATCATATGAAAAAGGAAAGAAAATTTGTCCAACTGATTTTATAGAATATGTTTCGGCAGATGAAAAATCATCAGGGCAAGGAGTAATTTTTGGGACCAAGCCCCTAGAGATACTCATTCCTTACATAAAAGTCCTGACTAAACGAGAAGACTTAGTGGTAGAACCATTTGGTGGTAGTGGATCAACTTTAATAGCGGCAGTTAAAATGCATCGCCGTTGTTATCTTATGGAGAAAAGTCCAACTTACGCCCAAGTAATACTTAAACGCTGGGAAAAAGAAACTGGCAAGAAGCCTGTAAAAATAAACTAATATGGTTGACGACAAGACAAAACAAAAACTGCTCAAAGAACTTGAAAAAAGCGGCAATGTTTGGTCGTCTTGTCTTAAATTGAATGTTCACAGATCAACATATTATCGCTGGAAAGAAACGGACAAAGAGTTTAGACGATTGGCTAATACAGCCGAACGACACGGTCGTGAAAATATGTGTGATATTGCGAAGCACGCTCTCATGCTTAATGTGAAAGATAAAAAAATGGAGGCAATAAAATATGTATTGAGTCACCTGGATCCGCCGTTCAAGAGAAAGCAGACCAGCAATGTGGTCATACTTCATAAAAAAGATATTATTCCTCCTGTGCCTCAAAAAACACTAGAAGATCTGTTTGATGAATTAGCAGATAATAAAATAGTTTCTACTGACACTGTGGACTCAAAATCCGTGATGGATAAGCCGCCAGTAACGCTTCAAGAGAATCAAACGCCTTCAGGTAATCAGAGCTCAAATTCTGCCATTCAGGACACGAAGATGGATAGTAGTACTTAGAAGTTCGATATGACGAAGTATAATATTTGCCGGTTGTTTGAGAACTTGCTTGAGATGAAGATGAATCAGTCACGCTTGAAGTCGTGTCACCGTTGCATGTGTCGGGAGACCATAATCCTCTGAGATTTTGTTGAGCTGATTTCTGAGCCGCCTTAAAGTCTGCTTGATACTTGTATGGCGTGTTATATGTGTATTCGTGGGCATAACCTTGTTCAATCATATATTTGTTGTAAAACAAACCATCTTCGCGATAGATATATGCAAGTCGACGACCATATTTATCCAGCTCGCCCTGAGTTAAATCTGGCTCAAGATGAACCTTCTTGCCACTCAATAATTCTTTGGCCTTATTGGATGCCTCTTTGCCAAAACATTGGACTGGTTTTCTCGGATCAACCGTCTCTGGTGTATCCATGCCAATAAGTCGTAAGGTCTCAATCGTACCGCCTATATTCACCTTTATAGTGTCGCCATCTACAACGCTTGAAACGGAATAATATTCATATTGTGAATTATTTTGAATTGCTGGAGTCGGAATTGTAGTTGTCTTTTCTGTTTGAGTCGTCTGAACATTTTTAGTTTGTTGAGCTTCTGTTTTGGGTTGCTCCTCTGTGGTTGTGGTAGATTGATTTTCAATGAGCGCATCAGGTTTATTGATTTGCGTTGATTCCTTGTTTTCACTTTCAACAGAAGCGCTCTCATTGCTGATTGGCTTTTCTGTTTTTGGAGCAGTTATACCGATACCAAAAAAAGAAACAATTATTATTGCAGAACAAACAATCGCAATAGTTTTTCTTTTAGGAATAATTTTAATTGCTCGTTTAAAAACAGACGGCTTAATTAATCCGACAATTAAAGAGATGATTGATAGCAATAATGTTAATAAAAATATGTAGGTCATATGGTTGGAAAACAAAAAACCAGCTGTCTTATAGCTGGCGATGGAGATATGTGGATACACAGAACCCCGCGCCAGCTAGACCTTACGGTCCCATACCAGTTTCCCGATATGACCCAACGAAGAGTCGCTGAACGCGGGGTTCAGTATCTTCGTTGGGGTTTCCCGACCATATCCTTTGGAAAACCAAAGGGGTTAGGTCGCTGGTCTTTCGGCCAGTAATATTAAATTGTTAAGTACATTTTACCAGAAAATCCAAGGGATTTAAAGGCCTCTGTACTTTAGCTTAATAACAGGGGTTTGCGAAGCCTAAGTTACCAACAACTTATCTACTCGGGACGCTCTGGACTCCTTTGAGGATTGGCGTCATTCATTAGATATATGAAAATAACAGCCCCAAAGGGCTATGAGGTGGCCCAAATACAGCCTCAAACGGTCAAAGTCAGATATTGCCTGTATGCCCGTAAATCAACGGAATCCGAGGAAAGGCAGGTACTTTCCATAGATTCACAGATAAAAGAGATGCTTCAGCTCGCTGAACGAGAATGTTTAGAAGTAGTCTGTATGAAGCGAGAAAGTCATTCAGCCAAGGAAACTGGACAAAGACCAGTCTTTAACGAGATTATCGAAGAAATACGAGCCAAGAAGTATAACGCCATTCTCACTTGGGCTCCTGATCGTATTTCAAGAAATGCCGGAGACTTAGGAAAAATCGTGGATTTAATGGATGCGGGACTATTACAAGAAATCAGAACCTTTGGACAAAAATTCTCAAACAATCCAAATGAAAAATTTTTGCTGATGATTCTCGGTTCGCAAGCAAAACTTGAAAACGACAACAGAGGCGTAAACGTAAAACGCGGATTACGAACAAGAGTAGAAATGGGATTGTGGCCGGGTGTAGCCCCACTCGGATATTTGAATCAAAATTTGATGGATAAAAAATGCCAAGTGATTGTTGATCCGCAACGAGCCCCAGCAATTAAGAAAATATTTGAAAAAGTAGCATACGAGCATTACTCAGGTAGAAAGTTATACAACTGGTTACGGCACGAATTAAATTTCTATACCCGAGGAAATAAGCCACTAACGCTAAGCGGTATATACAGGATTTTGGATAACCATTTCTATTACGGCACGTTTGAATCACCGAAAGGTAGCGGTAATTGGTATCAAGGAAAACACGTGCCAATCATAACTCAAGAACTATTTGAAAAAGCTCAGGCACAGCTTAAGCGAGACAATATTCAGCGAGAGAATAAAGAATTTGCTTTCACGAAGCTATTTACATGCGGATATTGCGGAAGTGGAATATCTGCAGAAGAAAAATGGAAACAGCTTAAAGACGGAACGCACGCCAAATACATCTACTATTCATGTAGCAGAGCGAGAAATAGAAATTGCAAAAATCACTATATACGAGAGGAAGATTTAATAACTGAATTACTCAAGATATTAGATAAGGTAAATATAAATGAGCTTGGTATGAGGCAAAAACTAGAAGATGAAATAGCACGATTCAATATTTTCCGAAGGTCAGTTCTTGGTGCAACAGAAAAGATTAAAAACAATCAAGATACCGACATAAGAAACTTTGCCAAGTATATTCTAAAAGAAGGCACGATTGGCGAAAAAAGAGAGTTGTTGGCAAACCTGAGATCGAGAATAATTTACAAAGATAAACAACTTACACTGATTGAGGAATAACAAAAATACACGATCGACTTGTGTATTTTTGTTTATTAAAATCCAGATAACCCCTCTAACTTTTTGTAATGCATTGGATCAAGTATCTTAACCAACTGCAAAGCTTCTTGTATCCTTACATTCGCGTTCATTATTATTGATTCATCCGTTGATTCTGTATCAGGAAATCCATGAGATCCATGATTTATAAATCTATACATTTCTAAATGATCAGCAGCGAAAGGGGTGGTCCATTTTTCAGTAATCTTTTTAGCCTCTGCGTATGCAGATTCAAGAGTTGATTGAAGATCACCCGTTGTTGAAAATTTAAACTCAAGGAATGTTTCTAGCCATCGCCTCAATAAATTAACTACTAAATGTGCATCCGCAGCATCGCAAGAATCTTTATGTTTCGCTAGTACATTAAAAACATAGTAATAATCCGATCTGTGATCTCGCAGCAATCTATTTATTGGTTTTATTGTAGATCCAGTATCTAATGCCTCAATGCTGCAAACATTGATTAACCCATCATCAATTTTTTTACGATAACCTTCTTTAAGGTGTCCTAGAAAATCTAAATTGTGCGTCAAAATAAAATATTGCCTAGTAGGATGTTTCTTAATTTCATTAACTATAATAGAAAAAATTTGGAATATTGACTGCTTGTCTAAACTTGAAACAGGATCATCAATAATAACAACTCCGTCATCTGATAGTTTATTCTGTGTATCATTAATAGAATAAATAAAGTACGCCAGTGCTATAAAATTCTTTTCGCCCTCACTTAAGCTAGAAAAAACACAGTTAACCCCATCTCTTTTTAGTGCATATCCCTTACCATCATCAGCATCCGTAATTTCTATTTTCCTATAAGGAAAAACTACTTTAAAAAGACGATTTAAAGCTTGTGCTGGTTCAAGCGTGTTTTTAACTTTCTGTTTTAATTCCTTAACTTGATTGTCTAAATTTGAAATCTCAAGTCCTATTGCGACTCTTTGCTTTACAGTATTATCATATGACTCTTTTTCTCGAGTATACTGCTCATATTGCTGGGCTACATAATGCGCCTCTATTGAGTAGGCTATAGAAGTGGAGTCAGTCGGTGTTGGCTTAGATAATGGGGTTATTTTTTCTGTATCTAAAGAATATGTTTTCTTGGGAGTAGATACGGAAGCTCTTTTTTCCTTTAGAATTACAGCTAAAGAATCAAAAATCGATCTCACATGATCGATGTTTTGTTGTTGTATAGTAGAAAGAGAATCTAGTTTTGCGAAGCTAGTTGTATAACTATCAATATTTTTCAAAAATAAATCTATTGAATCTGTTACCTTAACAATTTCATTAGAAAAGTGTTTTATCAGTTCGTCGGTATTTTTAATATCAGAATCACAAAACAAACATTTGGTTAATGATTGTTCTTCGTTAAAATGCAAGCTTACACCTTGTTTAATCCAACTAGTTTGTAGCTCACTAAGATTATCTATTCTTTTTGAATGAACTTGAACAGGTTGTGACTCTAAAATTAGGTTAATGTCTGCAATATTATTTGTAATCCAATTAACTGCACTAGCTATTTCATTGTCATTTTTTGCTGATCTCTCTGTGTTCATTAATTGATTTTTTAAAGAATCAATATCCGAACGTATTAATTCAGAAGAACTTTTAATTTTACCGTCAGCAATCTTTTTGTTAATATCAGCTACTCTTTTTTCAAAATCAGTTTTTGAATAACTAGCATAAGTTCCTGCACCAACAAGTTCCTTTTTAATACTATTGATACCACCAACTTCTTTGATTACTACAGCTGTAGTACTAGCTATATCATCATGTTTTGTTGGGAGAATAATTTTATTATATTCATCCCTTTTTTCTTTTAATTTTTGTTCTTCGGTGTCGTAGCTTACAGCCTCCTTGCCAGCAAAAAATATATAAGGAATAGTTGAACTCTCTCGTAATGTTTCTTCAATATAATTCCCATTAAAAACTCTGACATTACCTTTTATTAAATTTAAATCACTATTTTCAGTAATTTGAGAAAGATCCGTTTTAATCTTAAATGTACAGTTTTTTTCGATTATTCCAGTTTCTAAACATCGCAAAACTTTCGAAAAAGTTGTTTTACCAGATCCATTCCAACCAAATAGAAGATTGATTCCATCAGAAAAATCACACAACGAAGAGTCCCATGAGTAATTATGGAACCTTGCATGATTGAGTTTTTCAATCTTTTGTATTTTCATACATAATTAGTTTATCACTTTTTTGAGTCTCTTAATAGATTAAAAACACGATTTTTATCGTGTTTTTAATATCAATCTATATACTCGGGTCGCACATTCGCCATGAGCGTATGGGTTGACTCCGATAAAAAATTGTCTTGGCGGAGAGGGAGGGATTCGAACCCTCGGTCCCGTCTTGAGAACGAGACAACACATTAGCAGTGTGCCGCTTTCGACCAACTCAGCCACCTCTCCATTGTGTTTAAATGTTTTAAGATATTACCAAATAAACTATTTTTGGTCAAGTTAAGTTACTTTCCAAGCTCTCTCTCCAGTTCCCCTATTCCTTTTCTTTTTTCTGCGGAATACGGCACCACTTTATAAGGCTTAAAAAAAATTTGAATTTCTTGAAGTTGTTTTTCAAATTGAGATTTTTTTAACTTATCTATTTTATTGGCCACAATAATTACATCTTTATCATGTGCTTCTAATTTATCAAGCATCTCCATATCATCTTTAGTCGGACCAACTTTGGCATCAATTATCAAAACTATCTTTTTTTGTTTGCAATTTGAATCAAAAAAATACCAATTAACCATTTTATTTATTTTTTCTCTTATCTCTTTTGGTACTTTAGCAAAACCATATCCTGGTAAATCTACCAAATAAAAAGATTTATTTACTAAAAAAACATTTATCTGTTGGGTTCGACCAGGGAAAGAACTAGTCCGAGCCAGATTTTTTTGATTAGCCACAGCATTAATAACACTAGATTTACCGACGTTAGAACGTCCAATAAACGCAATTTGAGGTTTACCATCTTCCAAAATCGGATCTGTTCCTATAATGCTTTTGATAAATTTAACCGAAGAAATATTCATAAAATTAAAAATTTACTTTCCTAAACAGCTTTGGATTTTGACAATTTCCAGAGCTGTCGGACTTGAACCGCCAATCAATTCGTTTCCCCTTTCTTTGCCAACTTTTTCATAAAAGCATTCTTGCATTCCCACGGTAATTTCTGTCGGCAATTTACTAACATCTACTCCATAATTTTCCAAAGCTTTTTCTTGTTCTTCAGTTAAAAGCGGATTTTTATTAACCACAGGAGCTTTAACTTCATTTTCTGTTTCATTTTTTAAAGGCTCTTTTTCCAAAGATTCATAATCTTGAATAGAGGAACTGAGATAAGCATTGATAATCCCGCCAATTATTTTTGTTCTCAAATTAAACGGATTAAACAAAAAAATAATTATTAAAAATAAAAACAACAATAGAATTATAACTATTAAACTTTGGATGATTTTTTTCATATTGCTATATTTACATAAACATTATTAATTTAACTATACCATTTTAAAAACGACAATGTCAAAAATTGTAAATTGCAATTATAGTTTACTTACATTATAATTACATCGTTTTTAAAAATATGAATTTTGATTATAAAAAAATATTATCATTTTGGAACTTAACATTTTCTGCCACCAAAGAAGAAGTTTCTTTTTATGGTAGTCCGGAAAGGTCTGATTTTCGTGTTGCTGTCATAGGTAAAACTGATCAGATTTTTGTTTTAGAAAAAATAAATCCAAACTTTGTAAAACATAAGGAAGAAATCGCGCAAAATATTTTTTTACTCCAAAAAGAAAACCCCAAACTTGAAATTGTTGCTTATCTAAAAAATAAAAATAATTCTTTTGTTACTCTGGTGGAAAATGATTTTTGGTTACTCTCCCCTTTTATATCAGGAGTACCGCTAAATCGAAAAAATTATTTGGATGAAAGTTGGCGCGGAGATGCGATGGCCGATTTTATTTTACATTTTAAAAACAAAGCGGATAAACTTTTTACCAAACCCAAAAATGTTTTTTCTCTGCCGGAATATGTTGAAAAAATTTGTGCAGATATGGAAAAATTCAACCCAAAAGAAAGAGAGGTTTTGGATCCTATTATAAAACATTTACAACAAAACTTTTTCTCTATCTACCCTCAACTACCCACTGCTTTTTGTCATGGTGATTACCATCCTGTAAATATCCTCTGGGGTGAAAAAGAAATAAAAGGCGTAATAGATTGGGAATTTTGTGGTTTTAAACCCGAAATGTACGATGTTGCCAATATGGTCGGATGCCTCGGAATGGAACACCCTAATACTTTGAGTAAAAAAATAGTTTTGAATTTCTTGCAAAAATTCAAACAAACGCAAATTTTTTCTCCTTTGCATTGGCAACAATTTATCAACACGATTATTGCCTTGCGTTTTGCTTGGCTATCTGAATGGTTGCGCAAAAAAGATACGGAAATGATAGAATTAGAAATTGATTATTTATTTCTTCTTTTGGATAACAAAGATAATCTAGAAAAAATTTGGGGAATAAAAAAGTCGCCCCTGGGGAGCGACTGAATTTAAAGAGCTTTATTCTTGATAGTATATTTCCGCAGCTACCAAGTGGCTGTTTTGATAAACTGATTGAACAGCGACAATATTTAACGATCCAGACATTATACCTTCCACTAAATTTTTAATCTCTTTTTCTCTTTCTGGAAAATACTTTGTATTGGAAGTCAAAAATTTTATCTTCAATCCACTGTCTTTTTCTGCAGAAACATAGATAACTTCTGCGGAAAAAAGAAAACCGTTTTTATAGACGGTTTTGACCGCTATAACTTTTTTCTTGCCCGATACTCCCAATGACAATATCTCCTGTGTTTCCTTTTCCCTTGCTTTGCCCTCGGATTTTTCTCCACTCAAAAAAACAATCTCTACTTTTTCTCCAATTTCCAGTTCAACAAGTTTAACATGCTGGACAGAATCTCCGTTACACGCTACTAACAAAAATGACATCATGATAACAAAAATGAGTTTCTTCATCTGATAGCTCCTCCAAAGGGATGTTTGTTAAAAGGACTTTTTACTTAAACCGGGGCAATCTTAGCAAAAAACCAAAAATTTGTCAATGGTCTAAAAAATAAATTTGCTTTATATTAGCCAAAATACAATCTTGACAAAAGTGCTAAAATGTGCTATAATATGCAGTTGTTCATTTCAAAAACACCATAAGGAGGATACCATGAAAAAGACTTTTTTAAGCATCGTTTTTATTCTTGTTTTCGCCTATCTTGGCATGGCGTTTTACCATGTAGAAAAGACAGTTTTTTCTTCCTACGAAGTAAATTCTATCAAGAAAAGACTCGAAAAAACTGACTGGAAAAAACACTGTCATCTAGAAGGGGTAGAGAAGGGGGAAAAAACCTCCTACGAGTACAATTGCGGAGGACAGCTCGACAGAGGCAAAGAAGAACTAGAAGAAGCAGTAGAAAATTTCACCGCTAAAACTCCCGGGCTGATAGTTTGGAAAGTTGAAGTCCGGCTCAGTAACCGCAGTTGGAACGATCCGGTGCTCGAACCAATAAAAATCTACGGGTTAGATTTCTACTGGCTTTTTCAATAAACTATTCAACCTGACAGGCCGGACTAATTTGTCCGGCCTTTTTTATTTAAAAAATATTGAAAAAAAATACAAAACAAAGTATACTTTATTTTGTACCAAATCTTTTGAATAAACATTTATGTCCAAATTTATCAAAATATTACTTTTGCTTTATAATTTTATTTTTGTTCTTTTTTTAATAACCAATATTTTTGATTTTGATTTTGGTTGGCATTTACGTTTTGGTAAAGAGTGGCTGGAAAATGGTTTTTTTCCTTATTTAGACAGTTATACTTATCCTCATCTAGGACAATTGTGGGTTAATCATGAATGGGGCGGGGATTTACTTTATTGGTTAATGTATAAAAATATAGGATATTACCCTTTAAGTCTGATAACTTCATTGGCAGTTTTAATAGGATTTATCATTGCCCAAAAAGCTTACAATAAATACGATTTGAGTGCCGCTTTGGTAACCACCTTTCTGATTTGGTCCAACTATCATATTTTTGCTCCCCGTCTAGCCATGTTTTCCTTGGTTTTTTTCTCTATATTTTTGTACACTCTGCAAAATTTAGAAAGAAAAAAATATTATCAATTTTGGCCTTTACTTTTTTGGTTATGGTCTTTTCTGCACGGCAGTTTTACTTTGGGATTTATAGTCATCGGTATTTATTTTTCAGGAAATTTATTAAATTGTTTTTTCCAAAAATATTATCCAAAATTATCACTGGGACAATCCTGGAAAAAAACTACTTTTAATAATGTTTTGATCTGGACGGGTCTTTCGTTGATGATGATTTTTCTTAATCCTTACGGTTGGCATTTACCAAAAGAGACAATTTCTTATTTCTTTTATGATTTTTACAAAACACACGTAACTGAATGGCTATCCAGCAACACCTTTCCGATTTTTTGGAAAACCGGACTGTTTATCGCCCCAGCTTTGGTAGCTGTATTTTGGCAAATAAAAAAGAAGGTTTTTTCTTGGGCCGAATTTTTATTATTTTTAGGGTTACTTTATATTTCTTTCAAACATAAACGTCAAGTGATTTATCTGGCTTTATTTTGTCAACCGCTTTTTAGTATTTTTTTATTAAAAATTAAAGAAGATTTTTTAAAGGTTCCTCAATGGAAAACTTTTCTGGAAAATAAAAAAATAAAAATTTTGGCTTTTATCGTCGGAACATCTTTGATTTTCTATTCTTCTTATCTTTATTTACCACATATAAAACTATACAAAGATGTCTGGCCTCATATAAAAAATATCGGCTATTATATGCCTGTTGATGCTATTGAGTTTCTCAACCAAGAAATAGGTTTGCAAAAAAAAGTAAAAATTTTTAACGAATTCGGTTGGGGAGCTTACATGAATTGGACATTGCCTCAAGGATTGGTTTTTTTGGACGGACGAGGAACTGCCACCTGGAAAATACCGGGTTCTGAAATAACAACTTTGGAAACTTATTATAATTGGCGTTATTATAAATCTGAAGGTTTACGAGAAATTGAAAAGCAAAAGGTGCAATATATTATTTTAGAAAATATGTCTTCTTTTAAGCCTAAAATTAATCGCGTAAACAGTTGGCTTTTCGCCCCAGAACCACTAAAACATGCCACCACATTGGCTCCTGATAAACTGGAAGAAGATTTAAAAATAAATTCAAATTGGCAATTAATCTACACCGACGATAGGGCGAATATATGGAAATTTCTGCCAATTATTCCGCTCGAAATAAAGTAAACGCCCAAACCTCTTTTACACCAGCTTCTTTGCACACTCGTGCCGCTTCTTGCAAGGTAGCACCAGTGGTAAAAACATCGTCTACTAAAATAATTCGTTCCGGCGGATTATTTTTGATAATAAAAGCGTTTTTTATATTTTGTTTTCTTTCTTCTTTGTTGAGCTTGGCTTGTTGTTTGGTAGATTTTACTCTACCCAATAAATCAAGAACAATGAACTCTTTTTCCGGAAAATTCTTTTTCGCTTGAGCAATAAAAGCCAAAGCCAATTCTCTGGCTTGATTAAAGCCGCGCCAACGCTCTCTTTGGGGATAAAGAGGAATAAAAACAAAATAGTTTTTATCTTGCCATTGTAATTTTAGTTTATAAAAAACATTACTCTTGGAAATAAATTCTTGCCACAATTTTTCTAAATCTTTAACAAAATTATATTTATAATCATGGAGTAATTCCGACAAAGGAGATGGGTCATAAAAAGGCAGTAACGAAACGACTCCGTCAAGAAAAGATTCATTACGACAGCATGCGCATGTTGCCCCGGTTTTGTTTTCTACTTTACAAATTGGGCATCGCCAAATACCATTTTGGTCCAAAAAATGACGGTGCTCTTTGCACCACCAAAACCCTTCTTTACCACAATCGATACACTTTTTAGGAAAAAACAATTCACGACAAAAATCTATAAATTTAAAAAAAATATCTTTCATAATTTTAAAACCCGTCCCAATATTAAACTGGAACGGGTTTCTTATTTTTGTTTTTTATTTCCATTTTACATTATCC
The DNA here is from genome assembly GCA_036744835.1 of Candidatus Magasanikiibacteriota bacterium. Classification (GTDB taxonomy): domain Bacteria; phylum Patescibacteriota; class Patescibacteriia; order Magasanikbacterales; family GWA2-37-8; genus JAKLGL01. Next base: position 675,823 of record DAIOHD010000001.1, read on the forward strand.
ACCAACCAACTATCGTTTATTTTAAGAAGAAAAATCTCCGCTTCTTGATTATAGTTTTTTATAATACCGTTTTGATTTTCTTCTCTAGCTGCGATTATCGCTACAGTAGCTTTATTATTTTCAAAAGAAGTCAAAGAGGCACTGAAAGCCCTGGTAATTACCCCTATAAATTCGGCCCCTGATTTCATATTAGCAATTCTATTTTCCAAAACTTTCCATAAATCAGGAGTGCATAGACTTTCTAAATCTTTCAAATTTTGTCCCGGATTATCGGTAGAATATGAACCGTATCGTTCAATAAAAATTTTTGCCATATTGATAGCGGCTGTTTTCATTTTTTCTTCATCGGTCATTTCTTTGACTACTGCCCCAGAGGGTATTATTGTCGGGGTTGTTACGGGTATTTGTTCATTAACAAAAATTTGCTCCTGACCTGTTTCTTGATTATTTATTAAATCCTGCTTTTCATTACTTTTATTTTTACTAGAAATAACTATCAATGTTAAACTGACAGCTAAAATTAACAGTACTGCCAAAGAAATGATAATAAAAATCCTCGATCTTAAAGTTAGGTTCATATATTTAAACTTATTCTTTATTTAATTGTTCTTCAAATTCTTTTTTGGCTTTTTCTATTGCCAATAATTGTTCCGGGTTGGTAGTTACCACTTGATCTTCAAAATTAGAAGCCAAAACTTGAATACCCGCATGTTTACTACCGGCAAAAAATATACCCTGACCAACGGAAGAATTTAATAAAAACTGCCTTTCACTATTAGTCAAAGCAAAAGCTTTCTGTACCAAATCGATAGCTGTCGGAGATTGTTTAAGCAAAAGTTGCAGAGCCGAATTGGTTACAATCGGTTGACCATACTGCGAACGTAGAAAATCATTTACATCTTGAGTGATAGTCGTAATGCCTAAATAATATTTACGACAACGTTTTACTAAAGCAAAAATAAAACTTGCACTATCTTCGTGTTGCATCAACCACCAAGCCTCGTCAATAACCAAAATCCTTTTCTTTCTTTCTGAACGAACGATATTCCAAATAAAATTTACTATGGTATAAATAGCCATCGGACGAAGTTCTGCCTCCAAATCACGCACTCCAAAAACCATCAATTGATTATTTAAATCCACATTTGTTGGTGAATTAAACAAACCACTAAACGTTCCTTCGGTAAATTTACTAAGTTTTAAAACCAACTCTTCCGAATTTGTCATACCTTCTAAAATTTCTTGCAAATCCTGCATAATCGGAGCTTGAACCAAAGTCAAATCAGCATCGCGGGTAATATCTTTTTTGGCATAAGTTTCCAAAAGAGCTTTATCAATAATAGAATCTTGCTCCGTAGTCAAACCGCCCAGCATAATTTTAAGCAACCCTTTAACTGTAATAATACCTGACCTGATAATATCCTCAGTGCTCATATCCAAAGAGCTTGATTGTCGAGGTAAATCAAAAGGATTCACTTTGGCTTCAGAAGAAAGCGAGATATTGACATAGGTACCCCCGACTGCATCGGATAAATGTTTATATTCCATTTCCGGATCAATAACAATCACATCAACTCCCATCATAAGAGAACGAAGTATCTCAAGTTTGATAGCATAACTTTTCCCCGCTCCGGAGCTGGCAAACACAACCATATTAGCATTTTGTAAAGAAAAACGGTCGAAGATAATCAAACTATTGTTATGCAAGTTAATTCCGTAAAATATACCGTTGTCAGAAGTCAATTCTGCAGAAACAAACGGAAAAGATGCGGCAATCGGTGAAGAATTTAAGTTGAAAGGTATGTATAATTCATCGCTGCAAATCGGCAACGTGGAATTGAAACCTTGTTCAGCTTGATAAAAAACTTTATGAGTGATAATTAACTTGGAACCAAAAATTCCTTCAATATCCTCGGTTATTTGATCAAGTTCTTTTTTTTCTTTAGCATAAACCGTTGCATAAAAACAAAATTGAAAAAAATGTTCCGTGCCCTGAGTCAAATTGTCACGCAACTGTTCAATATCACGCAAAGCGGTTTCTCGCAACGGATCACGTGGTGCACCTTTTTCGCGATCGGCACTAAGCTGAGCCTCTAAGGCTCCGACTTTATTTTTAAGTTGTTTCAAAATTATTGCTGATTTTACCGGATAAAAAAACATCCCAATATCCATCGTTGTGGCTAAATTTATAACCGGTGAACTCCATCCGACACTAATATATCGCGGATAAGCTGAAATAAAAATAGTACGACAAAAAATATCACCCAATTCAAGATAACTGCTCTCTACTTTAAAAGCCGCTGGAGATATAAGATCACGAATTGAAACTTCACTTTCACGATAAACTCTTTCTTCTTGTAAAGTTATCAATTCTTCCTCAGCTCTTTTCTTGAGCTGATCTTTTTCAGTTTCGTAAATAGTAGTTTTACCTTTTTCAATTTTTCCACTGATTGGTTTAAAAGCCATATGCTTGTATTTTTATTTATAATTCCACTTTCATATAATCCATCGGGGCGAGCATCTGTGAAGAAGCGATGTCGGGATTATACGTAGAATAATATAATTCAATAAGCGCCTGAGTGTCTAATCTGACCACATCTAAATTCATTCCAAATAACCCGGATTCTATCAATCGTACTCTAGTTTCTAATTCGGCTTTACGTTTTTTAAAAGTTTCTTCCTTGAGACGAATAAGATTTACAGGATTTAAGGCATCGCTCAAACGAGACCAAAAACCTTTCTTTTTATTAGTCATAGGATCATAAGGAATAACAACATAAAACTGTTTAGAAGTAACATTTCTCATTGTCACGGTTTCGTTGATAAAAGAAATATAATCAGACATCTGAGTTTTAAGCAATTCATTTTCAATACCATCTCGGCGTTCTCTTAAACCGTCTAGATAAGGATTAATATTTAATTTTCTAGATTGAATACAAATCTGCAATGGGTGATCTAGAGAGTTTAAAAAAGACACATAAGAAGAAATTATTGCGTCCTGTTCTTCTTCATTAAGTAAACCAAAATTAATACTGCCCACCATCAAAACCGCTCGCAAAGTCCCATCTTTCATCACTACGGTGTCACTTTTTATCTCCGCTATCGGCACATGCGATTGAGTTGCGGGAATATTTTTCTTCTTTTTAACAGCTTTTTCATTTTTCATAAAAATAATTTTATTTTTCATTCTCCCCGCCATAATATCCGCCGGTATTAACCGTTAAAGAAAGTTGACGAATACGACTATAACTTGCGTGAGCTTTGGTTAATTTTTCTGGAATAGGAGGTAATTTGCGTAAATCTTGAATAGATTTAAGCTCCGCGTCCGTATATCTTCTATCCCAAATACGTAAGCTTGGCCGACGAAGGGTCTGAAAAATATTTAACAAAAAATAATGGAAAGGTTGGCCATTGATCTTGACAAATGCCAAAATCAAAGCGAATCCCCCCACCAAAGATAGAATAAAAATAAACAAAGATGTGTCAGCCAATTTGTAAGCCACAAAGATTACTAAGGCTGCGGTTAATAAAATTACAAACTGTCTGGTGGTTACCGGACCGATGATTTTATCTTCTACGTCAATAAATTGTGGAACGACAAATTGTTCCATATTCAAACTTTATACATGTTAAATTTCTTTTTCCATTTTAAGCAAAAATTTTATTTCTTCTTCTTTTATTTCGTTTTCATTTTTAGATAATTCTTTAAGAGTAATTCCTTGATTTAAACTATCACAAATTTTTTGCATATACTGTTTATAAAGCGGACTTTGTTGCCAAGCTTCCAGTGCTTGTAGATAGAACAAAAAAGATTCTTCTTTTAGGTTTATAAATTTTTGTTTCAATCTATTGGTGGCTTCTTCCGTTTTTGAAGACAACCGTCTAAAATCAGTGAGATTAAAATTTTTTATTTCATCAATCGGTCCATAAACAAATTCTTTTGGTGGTAAAATATCCTCTACTTTTTTTTGCTCTGGCTTACCATAACTAAGTATCTGAGAAATATCTTCTCTATTTACAGCGCTATTTTCCATTAATTCATCGAGGGATTTTATTTCTTTTACTTTTTTACTAAAAGGCGGTTTATGGACAAACGAATTAAAAGGCGAAGAAGCAGATGGTAATATTTCCCCTTCTTTCATGGGTAGATTTACAGCACCTCCCTTTTTCTTAAAAGGAATTACAGGATTATGCTTTTCTAAAATAAACTGTGTCTTTTTATCCGACACAATTTTAATAAATTCTTTTATACGCTCTTTGCTCAAATCGGCTCCGCCCAAATAAACGGGTTGAGCTAGTAATTCCTCGATTTGTTCTTCGCTCTTTAAATCTTTGAGTAAAAAAACAAGAGCTTTTTTTAAATTTTCCTCTGCTTGTTTTGCAACCTTGAAATCAATTTGTTTCAAAATTTCTTCTGCCTCATTTTCTCTGGTATTAAAAGTTTTATGATCTATTTTCTTCAAATCTTCATCTTCCAATGGACTTTTGATATCATCTTTGGTAAGTAAAAATTTTTCTTTTTTATCAAAACTGTTACCTAAAACAATCTTCCTCTTTGCATCCGGGTTTATTTCTTCTTTTACAATTTTTGAAATATTCGAAACAGAAGAATTTTTTTTCAAATCCGAAAGTTTCATTTTAACAAAAGTACCATCTTTCTTTTTTACTAAAATTGTTTTTTCTTCAGACATAAATTATTGTGAAAAATCAAGCATTTGCTCGGCCGCTTCTTTTACCTGAGCATCAGTTAATTTATCTAAAGCCTCTTTATCTACATAACCAGTATCCAACAAAGCTTGGCGCAAAAGAGCCGGACTGGCAAATAATTCTTCTTTGGATAAAGTTTTTGGCGTAGTGGTCTGAGTATTGTCTATTTGAATATTCAAAGCCGCCATAAATTCTTCTGAATTGAAAATCTCTTGACCTACCAAAATCATTTCTTCGTCCGTTATGCCTTCTAATAATTTTGAATCTACTCCGGAAGAAATCAGTAAATTTTTTAATGCTTTCGGATCTTTTAAATATTCTTGTGGATCAAAAAAAGTATTTTCCAAAACATTTTCCTGAATTAAATTTTCCAAACCTTTCCAAGAAATAATCTCTTCTTCTTGTTTTTCACAAGCTCCACCTTCGGCACAAAGCGGATTTTTGCCTTGAATAATTTCATCTCTATCACCAATTCCGTCACTATCGGTATCTTCCAAATAAGCACTAGTGCCATAAATGTAAATCTCATCAAAATCATTTAAACCATCTTTATCAGTATCACGAAAATGAAGAGCTTCGGTTGGGTCGTTAAATTTTTCTTTAATCAAAATATCAGGTACTGCGTTGGTCAGAGCATATGGGCGATAAAGATTATTTCTTAATTGAAAAAAACTAATAATTAAAAAAAGAGTAGCAAAAATAAACAAAAACACAAAACCGAATTTTTGCTCCAAAGTTAACCCTGTTTTTATAGGATTTTCATCCATAGTTAGATAAATTTCTTACTTTTATAGTATACCATTTTTTACTTTTTGGGGATAGTGGATAAGTGACATAAAAGCTTGTGCGTTAATAAGCCAGTAAGCAAGTAAACAAAGAAATAAAAAATCGCCAAAAATGACGATTTTTATTAATAGTAACTCTTTTGCTTATTTAATAATTAATTTGTTTCCCGAAAAAGTTTTATCCAATCTTCAACTGAGAGCTCCTGCGCACGGACATTGTTGGAAAACCCCATTTTCTCAAAAGCCTTGCCTATCGCCTCTTTATTTTTCTTCCCTAGATAATTTTGTAAATTTTTGGATAATAATTTTCTTTTATTAATAAAACCGGCTCTTACCAAAGCAAAAAATTTATTTTCATCAATTTCGGGTAAATCTTTTTTGATTTTTATTTTTATCACCGCAGAATCAACTTTTGGTGCTGGATAAAAATCTTCTCTATTTACTATTTGAATCATTTCTGGCTCACCATAATATTGGACAGAAATACCCAAAACTGACAAATCACCTGGTTTAGCACAAATTCTTTCCCCAACCTCTTTTTGCACCATAACCACCATGCTTTCCGGTTTATTTTCTTGCTCCAAAAAAAATCTAATTACTTGCGAGGTTATCTGATACGGTAAATTCGCTACAACTTTATAACTTTCAACTTTCAGCTTTTTACTACGCAACACATTCCCCCAAATAATTTCTAAATTTTTATATTCTTTTACTCTTTCTTCCCAATAAGACGCGATTTTCTTTTCAATTTCATAAGCCAATACTTTTCCAGCCTTTTCACAAAGAAGTAGGGTCAAAACCCCAAAGCCAGGGCCAACCTCTACAACTATATCTTTTTTATTTATTTCTCCGGCTTCAACCATTTTTTCTATCACTTCTTCATTTAACAAAAAATTCTGCCCATATTGTTTACTAGGACGCAAACCGTATTTTTGGCAAAGATGTAATAAATAATCTTGATTGAAAAGTTTGGACATAAACCGTTGATAAAAATCCCAATGCCCAATGCCTAAATGTTCAAATATAATTGGGTTTAGGGCTTAGGGTTTGATTGGTCGTTGGTCATTGGGGTTTGGTCATTAAAAACTATATTGCTAAATTTTGTTTAATTTAATCATTTCTTTAATAATCCAGCATCTGTATACCTATTACTCGCATTCCACATCAACCAACCAGCATCAGCATATTTTTCTATTACATCTATTTGCGTGCGAATTTTTTGCGCATCATAAATAGCTCCCATATCAAACGCCTGAATCCATGGCCTGACTTTCGCTCTTTTTCCTTCAAATTTCGGCATTCCTAATTTCATCCCATTTTCAAAAATCGCATATGGATTTTCCGCTGGATTACTTAGTCCAAGATGACCGGACGGATAATGAGACGGATACATCATCGGACAGATATAATCAACATAATCAACCGCATCGGCAATACGTTGACCAATAGCCATATCGTCTGTCCCCTTTTTTTCCATAGTAAATCCGAAAAAGTCCAGAGAAATCCAAACTGGTTCGTGACTCAGGTGAGTATCCAGATAACGGTAAAATTCTCCCATCACTTCATATTTCTTTTTACTTTCATCATCATACAAAGTATTGCTCATATTACCATCGGAGGGAAAACGAACGTAATCAAAATTGATTTCATCAAATCCAAATTTAATAGCTTCTTTGGCAATATCAAGATTATATTTCCAAACTTCTTTTTTAGTCGGGTCTACCCAAGCCAACCCTTTGTGGTCATGCCAGATTCCACCGCTTTTACTTTTTATCGCCCACTGTGGTTTTTTTTGTGCCAAAACCGGATCTTGAAAAACAGTTTGCCTAGCAATCACATAAATTTTTTCCGCATGTAATTTTTCAATCAATTTTTTAACATCACCCAATCGATTGTCTTTGTTTTTTAAATCAACAACCAACGGTATTTGACTATTATAAAGCACTAGCCCGCTATAATCTTTGATATCAATCATCACCGCATTAAGCTCGGTTTTTTTAATTAAATCAATAATTTGATCTATCTTTTTCGAGCTTCCGGCTGAATAAGCCGTCAAGTATAGACCCTTGACAAAAACAAGAGAGCTCTTTTTACCAACAATAAACACAGGTTTATTGGCTTTTATGGAAAGCATTGAAATAGTCAAATTATTGATATAAAGACTGGTGGTATAAGAAAAAAGAAAAATAAAAAAAACGCTAAATAAAGCTAAGATACTAACTATTGACCAGCAAAAAAGATTTGATGGAAAACGCGACAGAGAAACTTTTAATCCTCCCTGACGAACTATTTTCCAAACACCATTTTCAATTTCCACTATGGTAGTGGGTTTAATTTTGGGAATAACACCACCATCCAACAACATGTCTGGTTTTATAATTTGCATAGTAAAAATATTTTCTATTTCTTGAGCATTATAAATATTATCTTGTCCAGAAATATTAGCAGAAGTAGCTACCAACGGACACCTAAGTTTATTACTTATTTCTTTTAATAATTTATTTTTACTAACTCTAATAGCTAGTTTTCCTGACTGAGAAATAACCCCGAAAGGAAAAAGATTGGGGGTTTTACATTGAGCAATTATAGTCAGAGGTCCTGGCCAATATTTTTTTGCCAATTTATCAAGTGTTTTATCCCAAACTAAATACTTTTTTGCTTCTTCAATACTGCTAACAATTACCAAAAGCGGTTTACTAAAATCTCTTTTTTTAATTTGAAAAATCTTATCAACTGCAAATTTATTGGTAGCATCGCACCCCAAACCATAGGAAGTTTCGGAAGGGTAAACCAAAGTCCGCCCGGCTTTCAAATGTGCGACAATCTCATCTGTTTGATTTTTATTAAATATTTTCACATTCAACTAACTTTATAACTTTCAACTTTTAACTTTCTACTTTCTACTTTTTTACCCATTCTAAATAAGCTTTTGAAAATGGTAAAATATCTCCCTCGAGCAACCCTTCAGGATCTGTAGTTTCATAATCAGTTCGATGATCTTTGGCCATGTGATATGGGTGCAAAACATAAGAACGAATCTGATTCCCCCACTCCGCGCTTTTGTATTCTCCGCGTAATTCATTACGCTCTTTTGCCATGCGCTCTTCTTCCAAACGATGCAATTTGGCTTTGATAATTTTCATCGCAGTTTCTTTGTTTTGTTGTTGTGATCTTTCATTTTGGCAAGATACAGAAATATTGGTAGGGAGATGTACTATTCGCACTGCGCTGTAAGTAGTATTAACACTCTGTCCGCCTTTTCCGCCACTCATAAAAGTATCGATGCGTAAATCATCAGGCTTAATTTCAATATTTATTTCTTCGTCAAGTTCGGGTATAACTTCCATTAAAGCAAAGGAGGTGTGTCGCATTTTTTCCGCATCAAATGGTGAAATACGCACCAATCGATGTACACCGTGCTCGGATTTGAAATAACCATATGCATAACGACCCTTGATTTCCAAAGTTACAGATTTATAACCAGCTTCTTGCCCGCGAGATTCATCTAATATTCTTGTTTTCCATCCCATTTTTTCACTAAATCGCAAAACCATCCGCAGTAACATTTCCGCCCAATCTTGTGCTTCTGTTCCCCCGCTACCAGCATGAATTGAAATGATAGTATTGTTTTTGTCATAAGGACCATTGAGAAGTAAATAAAGCTCATATTCAATAAATTCTTTTTCTAGTTCGGCTGTTTGTTTTTCTATCTCTTCTTTCAGCGCCGGATCATCAGCTTTATCTAAATCTAATAAACCATTTACTCTACTTGACAAATTCTCCCATTTTTCTACTTCTTTTTTGATATCTTGATAATCTTGCGAAATTACTTGAGCATTTTCTGGATTTGACCAAAAATCAGAATCATTCATCTGTTCTTCTAATTGAACCATTTTAACTTTTAATTCTTTTATTTTTAAAAGTTCCATGGCAAAGTTTATTTTAGCTGAAAGCTCATTGAGGCTAATCATAAATTCAAAATATTTTTCCCGTTCCTACAGTTATCAAGGTAGTAATTGTAGCAGCAATACTAATTCCCGCCAAAAAATACGGCCAAGCACTTTTGAGCGGTATACCAAAAACAAACGCGGCTAACGCGCCGGTATAGGCTCCTGTCCAAGGAATGGGAATGCCAACAAAAATCATCAAACCGATAAGACCATATTTTTTATAATCATGAGCGAATTTTTCTTGCGCGCGATTCAAAGCTTTTATCCATTTGGCGGATAAAAATCCGGATTTTTTATGAACCCAAGAGTGAAACTTACCGGCTAAAAGCAAAATAATAAGTGGCGGTATACTATTGCCTATAATAGACAGCATAAAAACTTTCCAAATCGGCAATTTATAAGCTAAAATACCCATTGGTATGGATAAACGCAATTCTCCAACTGGTGTCATTGACATTAAAAAAGTCGCTACTTCCGGTGAAAAAGATGAAAACAAATTGATAAAATTATGGAGCATAAATAAAAAGCCAAATATTATTTAAAGGTTTAATTCATTTTATCATTAAATTATAGAAAAATCAAAAAGCGCCCCGTTATTGGCGGGACGCTTTTTTAATTTTGCTAAACTACTTATTTATTCAGCATTTAAAGCTGCACGAGTGGCCGGACCAACATGTCCTGGATATGGAACAAGACCTTTGGCTTTTTGATACTTGATAACTGCTTCTCTGGTTATTGAACCATAATAACCGGTAACATATGGAAAATTGAAATAGCCAAGCTCTTTTAATATTTGTTGCAAAGCTTGAACATCCTTACCTACCGAACCAACTCCGAGGTATTTAGTAAACACATAACGACTGACTGTTTCACCTGTTGTGACATTTGTTTTTGGATTTTTACCGACAAACTGTTGCCAATCGCTTGCCCCAATAGCCCAAGCGTAATTTCTAGCATCAGTTTGTGAGAATAATCTGCCAGAATTAACCAAGTTCATAATACTTTGTTTTTGTTTTTCCGTTAATCCAGTACGGAAATTAAACGTAAATCCTGAAGTATCAGCTACTGTAGTTTGAATGGTGGGAGCTTCGGTAATAACTGTTGTTACTTCGGTAGTTGGAGTAATATAATTTATCATAATACTGGTTGCAGTTTCTCCACCGCTACCAGAGCGAAATTTAATATGTAAAGTTTTATCACCATAACCTTCTGATAAAGTAAAAGTTTTTGGAGAAGCATACATTTCCCAAGAAGCTCCAGCGTAATTAGAATTTTCGGAAATAGCCATCATTGAAACTCCGGTAACATCAAATGACAAACTAATATCACGTGAAGTTACTGTATTACCACCAGCAACTGTTACTGGGATATTGCCGAGAACTGGACGAGAGATAGGGGTCCCGCCACCACCGCCATTACTGATAGCTGTAAGAGAATAAGTAGAAAATTTAGTAAAGTGCTTAGTCCATACAACTAAATCATTGCCGTCATTAATTTTACAATCACCTTCCGCGCCCAAATTAGCATCAGCCCAAACTTGGGTATTTGCTCCGCAAACTGCGGTTATCTCTGTAAATCCTTCTCCGGGCCTAGTATAACCAATTCGTTTATCTTTTTGATTTGGAAAAACTAATTTAGCCGCATTGCTCAAAATTAATTTTCCTTCTGAAAAACCAACTTCAATAGTTACTCCGGCAGTAGTTGTATAACCTGATTGGGTTGGAAGATTAGACGGGGTAGAGGTTGTGGCCGGTGGATTTATACTACCATCCCAGGCCAAAGTACCGGTAACTACAGTACTAGAAGGTATAGTCAAAACATATCCTGAACTAGTGGCACTATAATCACTGGTAAGGGTGTATACTTTGTAGTCGCCACTAGTGGTCGGGGTACCTTGTAGAATGGTCATATTTTCATCAGCATACCAAGGGACATAATCAACATAATCACTAATAATATCTCCTGTACCGCTAGCATTGCCTGAATATTCCGGGCCAGATTCGTCTCCCCACCAGTTCATACTAGCAACTAAATTAACAGAATTATCATTTTTTACACCAAATGGAGAAACAAACGGGGCAAGCCCATTATTTCCAGTAATTTTATTCTTTTCTAAAATTATATTGGTAAAATCAGGAATAATGGTTGAAAGATGAACACCAACATCATTATCAGATATTGTGTTATTTTTAATAGCAATATTATCTGCTTCATCCTGAACATGTATACCGGTTGTAGGCAGAACACAGCTTGAAGTTACACCATTATTAGAAATAATGTTATTTTCAATCGTAAAACCGTCTAAATTACCGAGGTAAATACCTCTGCAAAAATTTTGAATATTACTATTCTTGATAATACCATTGGTATTTAAAATATAAATACCCTGTCCAGCTTTGCCATCAGTCATGGTCAAATTATCCAAAACAAGATTTGTAATACTTCCTTCGGTATGAACCTCAATAGCGTTTCTACTATCATCAAAAGAACCACTATTTTGAATTGTTAAATCTTTAACTGTTACATTGCTAGCATCAATACGAACACCCCATCTGGAACTACAATCATTCATATCAATAATAGTTCCTTCTCCGGAAGAACCAGCAAGTGTAAGAGCTTTGTTTATACTCAAACATTCATTATAAGTACCGGCGGGAATGTTTATAACACTTCCCGGAGAAGCGGCATCGATTTGGTCTTGGATATAATTTAATTTAGAATCAACTAACAATAGATTTGTTGAGGTATTACCGGCTAAATCTGCAACTGTCGCAAAAACATCATTGGCAAAAACAACAGCTGATGCGTGGGGGTTTGAAATGGTCAAAGTTGCGCTCGTCCAAGAATAATTCAGCGTATCACTAGCCCCAGCATTTAATACATTTTCTACTGTAGTTTTTGACGAAACAGATAATTCTTTATTAAAAACAAGATAATCATCAGAACCAGCAGATATATCATAATCGACAGTGCCATCGCCTAATTTTGTTACTGTTGGTCCAGAAGTATCGATATTTAATGGATTGGTGCTAGCTTGATAACGATTATTTCCATAAATATCCTCGGCCTTAGCACAAATATATTTTCCATTATTTACTGAACTAGTGATAGTAAATGCAATATCATTTCCGTATGGATAAATATAAGAAACACTTGCATCGCAACTATTATCCGTTTTAAAACCATAATAAAGTGTAGTCGTATCAACATCCCCATCCATAATCCAAAATCTGACACTGTCACTTGTAACTGCCGTAGCAGACACATCATCATTGATAAAAATAGTCGGAGGAATGGTGTTTAAAACAAAAGTACCGGCACTAGAATTATCATTCATCGTATTTCCGGCTAAATCAACTGTGCCGGTAACAGCTATAGGCGAAGTACCATCAAAAGTAACTCCGGATAAAGAAGCGGTACCTATCCAAGTTGTAGAAGTAAAAGAAATTTTATTGATAACTATATCATTTTGAATACTAACATTAGGATCTACGGAGGTGTCTACTGGTTCATTGAAAACAACAGTTATGGTTGTGGTGGTATCAGCCGAAGTAAATGGATCAGGAGAGCTAACGGCACTTAATACCTGTGGTTTTGTAATATCATAATTATAAACATACACATTTGAATCTGTACTAGTGAGACCATTTTTTATTGCTTTGGCATATATATTCCAACTACCTTCGCTAGACAAAGAAGTAGTTACTATTGATGGTGAAGTTGTTGGAATAAAAGTAAGCAATAAAGTGGAGCTACCATAAACTTCGATATAGTCTGAAGTACTAGAAATTCCAATATCAATTTCTAAATTTAAATTATCAGAATATTGAGTAATACTGGCAGAACCGTTTATTTTATTTATGGTTGGAGCAACGGGTGGTTGAGTACCTTCCTCTATAGTAAAAGCTGAAATGTTCAAGGTTGAACTATTTCCAACCCCATCAATTCCTATCAAATAACAATTTGAATGTTCGCCTATAGCTAAAGTAGCAAAAGTAATTGTATTATTTCCACTTATCATAGTGGTAGAAGGGGTCATTCCACAATCTCCGCCAAAATAAACACTACCTGCAACATTAGAAGAAAAAGTATAGTCAGGCGTTTGATCTGTGGTGGTTACCGGAACCGGTGTAACTTCCAATAACACCGGACTGCCATCATATTGAGTAAAATGATTGGTAGTAAAAGTAAAATCACCAGTACTCGTATTAAAAGTCAAATTATTTAAAGATGGGTATTCAGGAGAACTGGTTGAAATTTCTACACCACTATCATCACGAATAATAAGTTTCGGCTCGCTGGTGTAACCATAATCATCCATCCCATACATTATCAAAGTAGCGGTGGCCGAACTCATATCCTGCGCCAAGGTAGAATCGAATTTCAAACTTCCAGCAGCCAATTCCAATTTTTCTCCCAAACTCTGCAAAGCCTGTACAACATTTCCATCTGTAAGATTCAATAAGGAATTAAAAGTAATTTTACCTTTACTGATTTTTTCAAAATATAAACCTCCGGCAGATGATGGATCGCTCAAATCATCCATATTGGTATCAACCGATGATTCGGACAATAAACAAGAGGCGATAGAACTAAGGGTAGGCGGAGTAGTTGAAGATGTCGCAGGGCAGTCATAATCGATGGCATTATTAAACCAACCCTTGCTTGGAGTCGTATCAATAGACCAAGAAGTATCTTGTTGCAAGGCTGCGGACTCTCCATCTTCCGGAACATCGGCAATATGCGGTTCTCCCATATTAAAGCCAGCGCCATAAGAAACTGTATAAATATCTGTTCCCAAATAACTAACACTCAACATTGCCGTAGTAGTCGGTAAAGAAAAGACAGAAGTCAAAATTCCTTTTTGAGGAATTATTCCCATCAAAGTACCGGTGCTTCCTCCCGGACCCATAGCCGTAACTATAAAATTCCAATCTCCGGAATCAAAATCAATATCGCTTTCGGTTGTGTTTAAAAGCTCTACCCACTGAGTTCCACCAACAGTAAACTCATTGATCAAAACATCTCCGGGGCCATAACCAATGGCCTCGACTTTTTGATTATTAAATAAGAAAAGACATGTACTGAAAATGACTATAAGTAAAAGCCAAAACAGAGGTCGAAAAAATCTACCCATATATTTTAAACTTATATTAAATAATAAAATAATTGATGAGTTTTTCATCCATCATATTGTAACATTTAATAAATTTTAAGAAAAGTGTATTTTTAATTTGTCAAGGATGGAGTCACACTAAGTGCGACAACTCCAGCGCTTAGCGCTGGGTCTTAATGGACAAGGCAACCAATATACAAATAATCAATATTCCGCTATAGCTAGTATAAAAATAATGATCGAATAAAAAGGCCGTAGCTACTAAAATCCAAAGCGGTAGAATTTCCCGACTGTTCTTCCAAATTTCTTTGAAAAACCAGTAAGACAAAAATAAAGCGAATATTGTTCCGGCTATTCCCCACTCGGCCAGAAATAATAAGTAAACATTGTGCACGGGTTGATAAAGCCAAGGAGATAAACCTGGATTTTGAACAAAAAGCACGTAAACATAATTATTCGGACCCACACCCAATAATGGATGTTTTTCAAAAATATTTTTGAACTCTTCATATTGTCCAAAGCGTTCGTTTATAGATCTACTTTCCAAATAATTTTCAGCTGTAACTCTGGATTGTAAAAGAGGTAGATAAATAACACTCAAAATAACAAATAAAATTATCGGCCAAAAAAGAGGTTGTAAAATTTTCTTACCCTCTCGCCAAAAAATCCATAATAATCCAATGAGTAGCGCTATGATAGCGGCACGAGAAAAACTGAAAAATATCCCAGCCATTATCAAAAGCTGGCCGACACTAAAAATAATTTTTTCTTTTTCATTTTGCGCTTTTTGATAAAGCCAAAAACCAAAAATAAATATTATACTCAGATAAAACCCTAGATCATTGGGCCAGCCAAAGCTACCATAAGCTCGTAACCATCGCTCACTGTCACCAGCTTGCAAAACTGCCGCACCTAAATCACTCTGTTGATGTAGAGCCCAGCCCAACCACTTAGTTCCCCAGGTTCGTTGGACGAAAAACTGGGCAATACCGATAATAGCTTGTAGTACTCCCCCACCCCAAAGCGCATAGGAAATTTGTTTAAAATTAATCCGGTTCAAAAGGATGGTTAAAGCAAAGCACCCGCCACCCAGTAGAAAAAATATTTTTATTTGTGCCAAATCACGATTTAGCGGAACTACAAAAAGATATGTTATTAAAATAAATAAAAAAATAAGCGGACGAATAATTTTCATTGTTCTCTCTTTTTTGTCTTTAGCTTGATTTATTTCCACCCAAAAATTTTTATTCAAAATCAAACGGAAAAAAGTCAAAACTACAACCGCCCAAAGTAAAATCTCTACCGCATAGATACTCCCACTAAACCATTCCATAAAATACCCGTCCAAATACGCCGGTTTATAAATCAACCGGGTTTGGAAAGGGAGGGCGAAGAGAATAAACAATGACAAATATTTAATGACCTTGTTCATAAAAAAATTTATACTATTTTTAAAAAAATACTGAATATTAAATATTGAATATTAGATATTAAATATTGTCATCGCGAGGTCCGCTTAGGTGGACCGTGGCGATCCTATTGAATTACTAATGTCGTGGAATTGCTTCACCCCTGGGGTTCGCAATGACACCTTGCATCACTTTATAAACTTTATAACTTTATGAACTTTGTAAATTCGGTTCGCCATTTTTCATAATATTCTCTCCTCCTATCGTTTTCATGAAACTTAAGCATTGTATCGTCCAAAACAACATTTGGCGCGATTTGTTCTTTGAGCGAAAGTTTCAATTTTATTTTTTGCGCTTCTCTCGCCTGTTTTTCCATCAAATTACCGTAGGAACCTTGCCAAGTTTTTTCCAATATTTTTTTAAAAAAGTTTTTTATTCTACTGTTTTTAACTTCTTTACTATAAAAGGATAAGCTTTCAGGAAAATTTGGCAACAATTCTTGAAACCAGCTATTTTCTTTGATAATTTTTTTTCCGATTTCTTGCGGATCATAAATCGGTAGTAGGGTCGCTAACCAAAAAACTAGATAAACATCCTCGGATGTTATTTTGATATTTTGCAAATTCAAATTACTCTCAGATAGATAAAAAGATAAACAGATTTTATTGCCCATATGATTTTTACCAACCCTTAATCTAAATAAAAGTAAAATCAAATTAGAAAAAAATCTTACCAACCACAGTCGTCCTTTTTTTACCACAATAAACAAATCAATATCACTATTTTCTTCCGCTGTCCCAAATGCTACAGAGTTACAAACAAATATTGCGACAATAAAAGGAATACCGCTGATTTTTTTAGTCGCTTTACGTGCAATTTTAAGCTTCAATTCGCTTTCTAATAGATGCTGTCTCCTGTTTTCATCAACATCTCTATCGGGTAAAGAATAATAACCACACTTTTCTACTAAAATTTTATTATCTACCATCTCTGTCAATTTCTCTGATAATAAATGAGTGCCGGTTTTTGTTTTCCAAAGATAAGAAAAAATTTCCTCCTTGGTAAGAGGGTAAGAAAATAAATCAAAAAAAGATAAAGTTTTGATAATGGCTTTTTGTGTTTCGTCCATACTAAAATATAATACCGTAAAAAAAGAAAATGACCAAGCCCCAATGTCCAATGCCCAATGAATGACCAATGTTCAAATGACCAAATATTTTTAGGGTTTGGGATTTAGGATTTGATTGGTCATTGAGATTTGGGAATTGGGATTTAAATAAAATAAACCCGGCAAGAAGCCGGGAATATTTTTAAACTTTGTTAGCATCACGTTGTTTATAAATCAGTACCTGTTGTCCCCAGGTCAAAAGAGTAGAAAAAAACCAATACAAAGTTAATCCAGCTGGAAGCGTTGCTCCAATAAAAACCGTCATCACCGGCATAAAATAAAGCATTTGTTTATTCATCATGGCCATCATTTGTTCATCTTTAGCACCCTCACCGGCATTTTTGGGTGGTTGTTTAACTAACATGGCTTTTGTTTGAAAAAATTGAGCCGCTCCGGCAAAGATAGCTAAAACTAAACTGGCTTTACTTAAATCGAAAAACCCAAAAGAAATATTATTGAGCTTACCAGGGTTATAAATAAATGAATAGATATCTACTCCAAGATTATCAGTCATCAAACCGGCACGCATCACCATATAAAGCGCAATAAGAATTGGCAATTGAATTAAAAGAGGTAAACAAGAAGCAAACGGATTGACTTTGTTTTCTTTGTAAAGCTGCATGGTCATTGCCGCTTGTTTCTGCTGATCATTTTTATATTGTTCTTTTATTTCTTTGAGTTTTGGCTGCAAATCTTGCACTGCTTTTTGCGATTTGATAGACGAAGACATCAATGGATAGACCGCGGCACGAACCAAAAGAGTAATTGACAAAATTACCACACCAATATCGTGACCGGGAATAATATTATACAAAAAAACAAAAATATTTAAGATGGGCTGGTATAAAACAGTGTGAAAAAGTTGTGAGAACATAGGCACGAGAATTTTTAATTTTCAATTTTCAATTTTTAATTAATGTTCAATATTCAATATCTAATATCTTAATTTTATTCTTCATCTTCTTCTTTTATTTTTTTAGCTTTCTTTTTTTTGGTTTTTCTTCAACAGCACTTTCGCTGACAGAGCTTTGTTCTATAGAAGAATTTTCTTCTCCTGGGTTTTCTTTTTCTTCACCGGCAATTTCTTGATTACCACCTTCATCTTTAACATTAATTTTCCAACCTGTTAAAATAGAAGCTAAACGAACATTTTGCCCACCCTTGCCAATAGCCAAAGAAAATTGATCGGTTAAAACCGAAACTTCGGCGGTTTTTTCTTCTTCATTAAGTATTACATGACTCACTTTTGCAGGGGCCATAGCATTACTGATAAATACAGTAGCATCATCACTATATTTAATTATATCTATTTTTTCCCCGTTTAAATCTTCAATGATAGTGTTAATACGACCACCTCTTTGACCAATACAAGAACCAATAGGATCAATGGAATTATCATCGGTTGAAACCGCAATTTTAGTACGATAACCAGCGTCGCGAGCTAATCCTCTAATAACAACTGAACCATCGGTAATTTCCGGAATTTCTTGAGTAAATATTTCTCTTACTAAATTTTCATGCGTACGAGATAAAATTATTTCCGGACCACGAACATTCATTGCCACTGATACAACATAAAATTTCATCCTGGCGCCGGGACGATAACGATCAGTACGAACTTGGTGTTCAAGTGGCACAATACCAGTTACTTTTCCTAAATCTATCAAAACTTTTCTGCTTTCAACTCTTTGAATGGTGCCAACAATTAATTTACCTTCTTGATCTTTAAAATCACCGAAAACCATATTACGCTCTGCTTCACGAATTTTTTGAATAATAACTTGTTTAGCGGTTTGCGCGGCCATTCGACCAAATTCATGAGGAATCTCAAGAGAAATTTCCAAAATATCACCGAGTTTGGCTTTTTTATCATGCTCTTTAGCATCTTTAAGCATAATTTCTAATTTTGGATTAAAGTGTGGTAAATCGGCAATTTCTTCTTCGGTTAATTCACGATTTTCTTCGTGCGCTTTTTCTCGGCGAGCAAAAAGTTCTTCCTGAGCTTTTTCCAAAACTTCTTCATCAATATTTTCTACTACAGTTTTAACATCCCACATTTCTACTCCGGCAGTTTCCGGATCAAATTTTACTTTGATATTTTGCTGTTTGTTACCAAAATCTTTACGATAAGCGGCAGCCAAAGCGGCCTCGATGGTTTCCATCACCACTTCGAAAGAAAGATTTTTTTCTTCACAAAGGGCTTGAATAGCTTTTACAATTTCTGATGACATACAATAAATAAATTAAAAAGATTTAAAGATTTAAAAATTAGTATAAAAAAAGCAACATTATGATTAATGTGCTTATATAGTATATATTAACATAATTTAGAAGTGGTGTCAAATATACAATAATATATAAAATTTTTAATTTTTAATTCTTAAATTTTCATTCGTAATGTTATACACAATTCTAAAATCCACAATCTAAAGTTGGCTGTCTTTCATGTTCGCAAGGTTCACCTTACCAGACGGCGTTTTCCCTATAATCATCACCTTATCCCCAACTGACATAAATTTATAAAGCTGTTCCGCATTTTTATAAGCAATGTTTACACATCCGTGACTCATCGGACGAATGCCAAATTGATTATGCCAAAAAGCGCCGTGTAAATAATAACTTCTTTTAAACTCCAAATTCCATTTAGTATTTGGATAACTATAATTTCTACCAATATAATTAACTGTTGGGCGTTTACGTAAAATTTTAAATTCTCCACTAGGAGTATCCATGCCTATAAGCCCTGTCGAGACCGGTGCTTGGCCAACTTGAATATTATTCAAAAACCACTTCATCTGTTGAGTGTTTTTATTTACTTCCACATGTCGTGGCAAGCTCCTGTCCGCCTCACCTTTGAGAGGGTTGTAGCCATTTTCTACTTCCAAACCATCAGGATAGCCGTCGCTATCGGTATCGGAATTATACGGATCAGTAGTCAAAGCAATTTCCAACTCATCAGATAATCCGTCGGAGTCAGTATCTAAGATTTCCACAGCTAACAAAGGTAGTGGAAATAATAAGAATAAAATTATAATAAATTTATGTAACACAATTTTTAATTTTTTACCCCGTGAAATCCTATCGTAGATAGGATTGTTTTCGGCAATATTTCACAAGGGTGAATTTTTAATTAACTTAAAATTTTAATGACTAATTTAAAAAATTAACCATTAAAAATTCAATAAAAATTCTAAATTTTAAATTGAAAATTTTACTTCACTATTATATCACCTTCCCTATCAGTTCGCCAAATTTCTATATTTTCTCTTTCCAATCTCTTGAGTACCCGCAAACTAGGATGACCAAAGCTATTTTTTCCAGAAGAAATTATTGCTGCGCGCGGAGAAACAGCTTGTAAAAATTCTTTACTGCTACTACTATCGCTACCATGGTGTCCGACTTTAAGATACTCACTTTTGAGTTCCGGACAATCTTCTAAATTTTCAACACAATATTTTTTTATCAACTCTTTTTCTATTTTTTCCTCCATGTCTGCGGTAAAAAATATCGTCGTAGTATTATAAAAAAATTTAAAAACAAGCGACTTATCATTATCACCGGTTTTATCATCCACAAAATCCGGATCAGGGCTGATAAATTTCAAACGAGCCTTATCCAAAATATAAGTTATTGGTTTATCAATAACAAAAATTTTAGTTCCCTCTTTTTCCAAAAAATATTGCCAGGCTGCAAAAATTTGATCGTCTTTTTGACCACCGTTGATAAAAATA
Organism: Candidatus Magasanikiibacteriota bacterium; assembly: GCA_036744835.1. Taxonomy (GTDB): domain Bacteria; phylum Patescibacteriota; class Patescibacteriia; order Magasanikbacterales; family GWA2-37-8; genus JAKLGL01. Next base: position 696,689 of record DAIOHD010000001.1, read on the forward strand.
TTTTTTACTTCATAACGACGCAATACATCAATACAACCCCCATAATGATCCAGGTCTGGATGCGTGACCAATAAATATTCTATTTGACGATCAAAAAAACGTAAATATTCGTTGAGTTTACGTAAAATTGTTCTATCCGGACCACAATCTACCAAAATCTTTGCTCCGTTTTCCAAAAAAATCAAAGCCGAATCACCTTGACCAATATTCAAAAAAACCGCCTTAAATTGAGGGGGCGGAGCGATATTGATATACAACCACAAACCGAAAATGCAAACAATAACTACTAAAAATAAAATTTTTGTTTTGGAAGACACGGTTTCAAAATTTTTAATTTTTAATTTTACAATTTTTAATTATCAATTTCGGTTCGTAATTTCGTAATCTTTTGTATTTCATATCCTCTTAATCTTTGCAATCTCTGCAATCTTTGTAATCTTGCAATTATTTCTTCGCCAATACTATCTGGTTTACCCAAACCTCCCGCTCAAAAATCATTTCTTCTTTTTCTATAGAAAAAGCCAGGTCTTCTAAAATTTCTCGGATTTTTTCCGGGCGATGATAATAAGACTTTATCTGTATGTCTCCTTCTTTTGTTTTAATAACCGGTGGTTCTTTTTGATTGATGTTGGAAACCAAAAATAAACCATTCGGTTTAAGCACACGATAAACTTCGTCAAAAAATATTTTTGGATCTTTGAGATGGACAATCAAAAAGGCGGATACAATCACATCAAAATTCTCTTTTTCAAACGGTAGATTTTCCGCTTCACCAACAATAGTAATAATATTTTTATTTTTCCTTTTGAGTACTTCCAGTATTTTTTCTGACACGTCCAAAGCAGTGACTTGCGCGCCGGCTAAAGACAGAGATAATGAAACTCGTCCGGTGCCCGCACCCACATCCAATATTTTTTTATTTTTTATCTCCGGTAGTAACGACAAAAATTTACCTTTTTCAAAACTGTTAAGGTATTTTTCTTTTTTGTCATAATCCTGCGCGGCTAAATCATAACCTTCGGCTGAATCTAATATTTTAATTTTTTTCATAAAAAATAAAATCCAAAACATAAAGACTCTCCCCTAGCCCCTCTCTTGAAAAAAAGAGGGGTTCCCTCCTCTTTCTTAAGAGGAGGGTTAGGGTGGAGTCAATATTAAATATTTAAACTTCTGGATTGTTTAGAAATTAGAGTTTAGGATTTTTCGCAATTATTTTAAACAAAATAACATAACATCCCAAACAAACTATAAGTGGTATTTGCCAATTCACTACCGAAAAACTCCAACTTCCAAACTTTTCTCCTATTATTATAACATAACTTAATCCCACATTGGCAAACCAAGCGATTATTTGTCCTAATGGAAAAAAAATAAAAGCCAAAACTACAGAAACAAAACTTAAAAACATTAAAAAAGGGACAAACCAAATAACCATCACATTGGCTGGAATGGAAAAAATAGAAAAAAATCCAAAACTATATGAAATAAGAGGTAAAGTAAAAATTGTAGCCGCTAAAGTCGGATTTAAATAATCTTTTATTACTAAAAATAAGAAATTTTTTATTTTTTCTTTTTTTCGTAAAAATTTTAAAGACAAAAACAACTCTGCTTTCTTTTCCAAAGCAGGCGTAAGATAAACTAGGCCAACCGTAGCTAAAAAAGAAAGTTGAAAACCTACGTCCCAAATCAATATAAAAGGATTAAGTATAATCAAAAATACAGCCGCATAAACTAATAGATTAAAAGCTTCACTTTTACGTCCCAAAAATTGCGTAAAAAGCAAAATTGATCCCATCAATCCAGCGCGCATCGCTGAAGCTGATGCACCGGTAAAAACTACAAAAGTAAAAATTAAAATTAAACAAACCCAAAAAGCCTGCTGACGATAAAATCCTACATAAATCAAAAAATTCATCAAAATCCAAACGATAATCGTGATATTGTAACCCGATACAGCGACAATATGAGTAATCCCCGAACGAGCAAAATTATCCTTTATTTCTTCATCGAACCCACTGCGTTCGCCGTACAAAATTCCAGCTGCCAAAGTGCGCTCCGGCTCGCCCCATAATCGTGTTGTTAAATTATTGATTTTATTTTTCAATGATAAAATTTCAGCCATTATTTTATTTCCCTGATTTCTTTCGAGCACTTCTATATTTTGTGGATAGCAAATAACATAAATATCTTTTACCGCTAAAAACTTTTTGTAATTAAAATTTTCCGAATTTTTCGGTTCTTTTAAGGCACAGATCATTTGCAGTTTATCACCATAAAAATATTCAGGATAAAGTAAACTGCGAAATAAAACTTTACCCGCAATCTTTTTGCTTGTTTTATCTTTATTAATCAAAGTGACAACTTCCATTTCGTATTCCCTGCCATTAATTTTGGTGTTTGGCTCGGAACTAATTATTCCCGTTATTTCATATTTTTCATTTTGAAAAAAAGCCACGTGATTTTCATCAATTACCGGAATTTTCAATAGTACTCGCGCTATACCAAAAACCAAAAATAAAAAAATCAATAAAACAAAACGAAAAATTTTTTTCTCAAAAAATAATATCAATAAAAACAGTAAACAAAAAACCATCAAATAAAAATATAAAAGATAATTTTTATCAAAAGAAAACAACGAAGTAAATCCGACACTAAATAAAAAACAAAAACAACACGCCAGTAGCGTCTTGTTTTTGGATTCAATGATTGAAGTTAGAAAATCCCTGACCCCTCCCATATATTTGGACTTTAGTTATTACGTCATGCTGAATTTATTTCAGTATCTCCCTTTCCTGTTCTTAACGGGGAGATCCCGAAACAAGTTCGGGATGACACTTCGTGTCACTTTTAAACCACCTTCGCCAAGACTACGGACGGGCAAGCTTTCAACTTTCAACTTTTAATTTTCAACTACGATATTTACCAACTTACCCGGCACATAAATAATTTTTTTTGGTTCTTTACCATCTAGCCATTTGATAATTTTCAAACTGCTCAGAGCCGCGTTTCTGGCATCATTTTCCGTAATTTCATTAGTAGAAAAATCTATTGTGTCACGCACTTTACCGTTAACTTGTATTACCAAACTCAAGCTATCTTCTCTGGCCAAAACTTCATCGTATTTTGGCCAAGTACTTTGTGCCAATGTTTCTTTATTACCAAGATTATTCCAAATTTCCTCACACATGTGAGGAGCAAAAGGTGATAAAATTTTAAGCAATATTTCATAAGCCTCACGGCAAACTTGTATTTTTTTATTCATTTCATTTACTAACTCCATCATTTTGGCGATCGCGGTATTGAAACGCATATTATCAATATCATCACCCACTTTTTTAAGTGTTTGGTGCACAAGTTTGGATAAATCATCATTTATTTTTTGTTCTCTAGGAATTGGTGGAATAATTTTTTCCTGCAAATTCCAAACACGTTCCAAAAATCTCTTTACTCCAACAAGGCCATTAGTATCCCAAATAGCAGCTTGATCAAAAGGACCCATAAACATAATATAAGTGCGGAAAGTGTCTGCTCCAAATTCTTTGATAACATCGTCGGGATTGATAACATTACCTTTACTTTTACTCATTTTTTGACCGTCAGAAGCTAGTATCATCCCATGCGCCGTACGTTTTTTGTAAGGTTCACTCACCGGTACCAAACCTAAATCATGTAAAAATATATTCCAAAAACGAGAATATAGCAGATGCAATACCACATGTTCCATCCCCCCATTATACCAATCGATTGGCATCCAATATTTTAACTTTTCCATATCAGCAAAATGTTTATCGTTTTGCGGATCAATATAACGTAAAAAATACCAAGAACTTCCCGCCCAATTTGGCATAGTATCGGTTTCTCTACGTGCTTTAGTGCCACAACGCGGACATTTCACATCTGTAAATTTTTTAACTTCCGACAATGGTGATTCGCCGTTATCGGTTGGTTTATAATCTTTAACTTTGGGGAGTTCAAGTGGTAAATCTTTATCCTCAAGCGCAATCCAACCCGGATTTAGCTCTTCACCCTTATTTTTAAAATTTTTTGCATTCGCACAAGCAGGACAGTATACCAATGGAATAGGTTCTCCCCAATAACGTTGACGAGAAAAAACCCAATCGCGTAATTTATAATTTATTTTTTTACCACCGGCTTTCACTTCCGGGTCAGATAACCAAGTACAAATTTTTTCTTGTGCTTCTTTTGTTTTCAAACCATCAAGAAAATCCGAATTAATATTTTTTCCCTCCCCTGTAAAACACATTTTTTCTTCTTCGGTTAAATTTTCAATATCTATCGGCTCCACAACTTTTTTAATCGGCAAGTCATATTTTTTGGCAAATTCATAATCACGTGTATCATGCGCCGGCACGGCCATTACAATACCGGTGCCATAATTATTGAGTACATAATCAGCTACAAAAATTGGTATAGCTTCGCCATTGACCGGATTTACCGCTTCTATACCAATTAATTTTACTCCGGTTTTATCTTTATTTAGCTCTGTGCGTTCCAAATCAGATTTTTTAGCACTGGCAGAAATATATTTTTCCACTTCGTCCCAATTGGTGATATATTTTTTCCAAGTATTTAATTTTTCATTTTCCGGAGCAACAGAAACATAAGTAACACCAAACAAAGTATCAGCCCGAGTAGTAAATACTTCTATTTTTTCATCTAATAATCCGACTTCTTCTGTTTCTACACCAAATAAAATACTGGCGCCAACGCTTTTTCCGATCCAATTTTCTTGTTGAGTTTTGATTTGTGGAAGATAATCCACATCTTTGAGGCCGTCTAATAATTTATCCGCATATTTGGTAATTGCCAGCATCCATTGTTCTTTGTTGCGTTTTTCCACTTCTCCACCACAACGTTCACATTTACCATTTACCACTTCTTCATTGGCCAAACCGATTTTACAACTAAGACACCAATTTATCGGCATGTTGGATTTATAAGCCAAACCATGTTCAAAAAATCTCAGAAATAACCATTGGGTCCATTTATAATACTGCGGGGAAGAAGTATCAATCACTCTATCCCAATCAAAAGAAAAACCAATCATCTTGAGTTGTTTTACAAAATTGGCGATATTTTCTTTGGTCACCTCGGCCGGTGGTCGTCCGGTTTTGATGGCATAATTTTCGGTCGGTAAACCAAAACTATCAAAGCCCATGGGAAATAAAACATTGAAACCATCCATACGTTTTTTACGAGCCACTACATCGAGTGCTGTATATGGACGTGGATGACCAACATGGAGACCGGCGCCTGATGGATATGGGAACTCTACTAAAGCGTAGTACTTTGGCTTGAGAGAAATTTCCTCTGCATGGAAAGGTTTTGAATCTTGCCAAACTTTCTGCCATTTTTTCTCAATTTTAGCGAAATTGTATTGATGCATAAATTTTATTCATTATGACATATATTTTGCCTTAATTTTAAGAAAAAAGCAAGATATGGCTAAATTTGGCCTAAAACTTGACATTTTAGCTAAAATATGCTATATTATATTGTTATATTCCCTGTTTGGGATATAATATGAATATGCAAATAAGTTCTTTTACAATTGAAAGTTAGAAAAATATAAGGAGAGTTTAATATATAAGAAGATATAGCATTACAAACTTCTCATAATGGAGGAACATCATGAGAAATTATCTTGTTTTTGTGATCGCGGTTGCGATTACTTGTATCATCGTCGCCTGTGGTGGCGAAGAAAAAAGCTTTGCCGTTACCTACAACGGATCGGCTATCAAAGGTCCCTTTTATGCGGGTGGTAATGTCACGGCGTTTGCCTGTGACGCTACTGGCAAGCAGACTGGTCAGGCTTACACAGCTTACATCGAAAACGCCACGGGTAATTTCACCTTGGACGCCGATGTGTCCGGTACGATGATCGTAAAGGCAGAAGGCGTGTATTTCAACGAGCTCTATAATGAGAGTTCCACCGGAACAATCAGGGTAGAAGCTGTATTCAATGTAACGGGACCAGGCTCCCAAAACGCTTTTCTCAATCCCATCTCCCATGCGATTTCGGCATGCAAGTTGAAAAAAATCAAGGAAGGAACTTCCGATACAGATTCAGAACTTGCTTGCGCAGATTTACTATTCACTGAACTCTCTTTGCCCAAACCAGACCCTTTCACTCTCGATGCCTTACGCGATATTCAGACGCCTTATCCCATAGCGTTTTCGTGCGGGATATCTCAAGCGTCTCGACTGATCGCACAGGACGACAAGACGAAGTTCGACACCGAACTTCAACGCATTCTCGACCAGACAAAGATCGAACTGGCGTCCGGCGCTCTAAGTGCCAACACCAAGACGATCTATCGCAACGGTTTTGCAACTCTGGATTCCGAGACCTGTCGTGCTAATCTCCAAGTTTACCTGAATAATGAAGGTGGTGGTATAACCATTCCGCCCCTTGGTGCGGCGCTTGATTCCGATGGTGATGGTACTCCCGACTCGATCGATGAAGATCTGGATAACGATGGGGTTACAAATGAACTGGATTGTGTAAATGGCACTAGTAGCTTTGTTCACCTGGCTATAATGAGTGCTGGATATTTCTGTTCCCAGAAAAATGATCTGAAATGGAGCTGTAAATCTTTCACCTACGACAACGCCTACATTGATCAGCAATCAGCCTGGGAACATAATTTTACTGAAGTTGCTTCAGGTAATTATCACATTTGTGGTTTGAAAAATTACAAAATCTGGTGTTGGTTCGACGCTGTTATTAAAACCATGTCACAAACCAATGAAGGTGATTGGTCTAAACTGTACGCTGGGAAAGAAAACCTCTGCGCGATTTCTAAGATTGATAATTTCCTTTACTGCTGGCAAAATAACTTAACTATCGAACCGCTTAAAGTCAGTGAGGAAGAGTGGTTGTCGATTTCTCTCGGCAATAAAAAAATCTGGGGAATCAAAGCCGACGGCAGTCTCTGGAATTGGAACTATGGTGAAGTCATAACTAACCAAATTGGTACTGACCGCTGGAGTTTTTTTTCCAACGATTCGCTTTATGCAATTATGGAGGATGGAACTCTCTGGTCTTTCGATGACAATTCCTTACCGTTACAAGTCGGAAGCGATACTAATTGGAAAATGGTTGCTGGAACTTGTGCGATCAAGACCGATAATACAACTTGGTGCTGGGATGAAGATACTTCAATCCCAGCACAAAAAGTCAGCTTTGGTTATTCATGCGGAGAATGGCAGAAAATTTCTCACAGCAAAGAACTGGGGTTTGAAGAAATATATTGTGGGATAAAATCTGATCATTCGTTGTGGTGTTGGAAAAATGACGGTATAATTAACATCGATAAACTCCCAACAGAATAATGCGTTTCTAACTTTCAATTCTTCCGCCCGTTCACTTATGTGGACGGGCTTTTTTATTTTAAAAATAAATATTGAATACTGAATATTGGATATTAAAATATTAGGATATTGAATATTGAATACTAAATATTAAAACATCCCGACATAAAGTCAGGATGTTTTTAAATTTCTTTAGTACTTTTTCTTTTATGGAGTTGGTTCTTCAGCTGGTGGAGTTGGTTCTTCAGCTGGTGGAGTTGGTTCTTCAGCTGGTGGAGTTGGTTCT
>DAIOHD010000001.1:704409-810346 GCA_036744835.1 Candidatus Magasanikiibacteriota bacterium
TCAGCTGGTGGAGTTGCTGTTGCAAACTTCCTCTTGGCAATAACCATCCAATCAAAAGTTGAGGTTGATGTACCGCCGTTTAATTCCTTCACCACAAAACCGGTTGCAGTTTTTTCTTTGACAAACACACCACCACACTCCCCTGTCAGAGTAATATTGACTTTGAGTGGTTGATTTTCATCAATGAGCTCACAAGTATCAGGATCAAAATTGATTATTGCTTCGCCATTGATAAGTTCAGATGAACTGGAAAAAACAAATTCTGAATAAGGTGATTGCATAGCAAACATTTCTTTAGTATTACCACCACTGGTTTGAATCCTAGTTATAAATTGTCCATTTTCATCAATTGCCCATTTATTATCCGTACCAACTACATTTTTTACATTTAATAAAGCGTAATTTTGCAAATCCAAATCTCCGTCTGAATAAATTAGTTGTCCACCAGATTGTTGAACACTTAAAGTTGTAGAAACAGCTTCGCGTAAAACTTCGATTTCTGCTTGTTGAGCTTTGGCAACCTCTACTAAAAACGCGGTTAATTTTGGATAATCTACAGATTTATAAGTAGTACTTGCATCTGTAGACACAACTTCCGGCAAAACAATTTCTATTTCTTGAGCTATTACACCTATTTGTCTTCTGCCGTCATTAACTCCATATGTAGAAGTATTCCAATAGTAATATACACCTCTCATTTTATCCAAAGATTCTAAAACATTATTTTCTGCGGTTATATTAATTACATCCGTTTTTAAACGAACATCGGAATAAGAACAGGCACTACTTGCTTTATACAATAAACCAGTACTATTATTTATACAAACGAAGACTCCTGTACCACTATTTAAACCAGGAAATGTTACAGAACCACTAGAATAAAATGACCCATAATTTGATAACCCATTCCAAGTAATTGTTTCATCAAGAAGCCATGTTTTACCATTATTAAATAGCCCCAGGGCAGCTGTTGTACTAATTCCCAAGCCCACTGAATCATTAGCTATTTCACCAATACCAATACGAGTTTCACCGCCATATCCTTTAATATGTAAAGCCGGTAAAAGCGTACTTCCTGAAGTATTAAAAGCAACACCAAAACTATTGCTTGTAGTATTAGTATATCCTTGTCCTAAAGCAAAAGTATTAAATCCTTGAGCCTTTACTATATTACCAATAGCTACTGAATTATTATATAGCGCAGTTGGAGAATTTGTTTTTATACCTGCTTCAGCTTGATAACCCATAGCAAATGATCCATTGCCTCCAGTTTTTGATTGATAGCCATAAGCGAAAGAATAATCGCCAGTCCAAGTCGGAGTACTAGACACTAATGAATTATAACCACCCACAAAAGAATAATCTGCATTGCTTGAAATGCCAGATCTATTACCAAACGCGGAAGAATAAGTACCTGAAACAAAGTTTTGATATCCCGCACCAACAAAAGAATATTCTCCTGAAATTATATTACTATATCCACCAATTATTGCAGAATAATTACTTTGAATTTCAGCATTATAACCAGAAGAAAATGAATATTGACCTAAAATATTACTATAACCACCAAAAGAGGAAGAATAATCACCCGAAATATCATTATTATTTCCGACAGTAAAAGAATAATCACCCGAAATATTATTATAACCTCCAAGAGAAGAAGAATAATCACCCGAAATATCATTTTGGCGACCACTAGTAAAAGTATAAAGCCCCGAAGCTTTATTTATATAACCAAAAGCTGCTGAATAATTTCCAATGTTTGCATTATCCCATTGTGTTCCATTCACATATCCTGCCCTAAAAGCAGCTTTCTCCGGCACCCACATTAATCGAGTACCCGCTCCAGAAACTGGAGTAGCACCGGTAGCACCAGTAACAAGTAAACCACCCTCATCTACATGCAGTATCGAAAGAGGGCTCGTTGTTCCAATACCCACTCTGCCATTATTTTTAATCGTCAATCTTTCTTGACCGTTCGTCATTAAAATAAAATCTCTAATCGTAGAGGATGGACCAATTTTCAATCCAACATTATCCATAATAAAATTTGATCTATATCCAGATGTTGAGCTGGACATGTCAAATATAAGCCTATTACTATTTTGCTGGATTTCTAGTCTACCTAAGGGATCAGTTGCTCCAATTCCGACATTACCATTTTTGTTAACTATAAATATCCCATTATTAGTAGCTGTAGAAATTCGAAATAAATCTTCGTCTATTTGGCCAAAAACATCTAGTCTATAATTAATAGGAGTGCTTGTACCAACCCCAAATTGACCTATGACATAACTATCGTGTCCGCTGCCATTTAAATAAACACCTGTGCTTCCATCTGTTCTTTTTAAAGATAGATGGCCTGTGTTGTTTTCATAAGATTGAAGAGAAATAACTTCTATTCCTCCTTCTTTTATAGATATTCCATCCCCAGGGCTCATCGGGGCAGTATTGACATTGATGGTTAGTTTTTTATCTGGAGTACTTGTTCCAATCCCTACATTCCCATTATTATCAATTGTCATTTTTTCCGTTAAGCTTCCTTCATTATTGGTATAAAAAGCTAAACGACCAGTAGAAGAACTGGAGCCATTCAAAAGTCCAGCAATACTGGCAACCGTACTTGAACTATTAGAACTAATATTTCCATAAGGATCAACGCTGGAATTTATTATGGAAATAAAATCAATACCTGGACCCATACCATCGGCAGAGCTTACATTTCTTCTGGCCGAAACTTTAAGAGCCGTGTATTTAGAATTACCACTTGCACTTCTTTCAAAAATCGGAACTGTCGAAAAACCAGGAGATACAGTATGTAAAATCCCGCTCGGACTGGTTGTACCTATTCCAATATTGCCCCCATTTTCGATAAATAATCTCGTAAATCCGTTCGTTCTGAAACCAATAGGCAAATAACTACCAAACGCAGCATCGTTGGCAATATAATGTGCAAAACCGGTATAGCCATTCGTTGCTACTACATTTGCTTCTACAGACAATATTCCTGTACTACTAACAATATTTAGCGAACCACCTTCAATATGTAGTTTTGCTCGAGGTGAAGTCGTCCCAATCCCCACATTCCCATTTTCCGCCAAATAAATTTTTGTCTGACCATTGGTTTTTAACCAAATATTTTGTCCATCACTACCAATACCAAGAGTTGAAGAACTGATATCTTCGGGATAAAGACCGGTTAAACCAGAAGATAAAGTTGTGGTTACCCAGGACGATCCACCACTACCAAGCTCACCCCAAACAAGACCATTGTAATACATGAATTTTTTTGATGTTGTGTTGTAATATAGTTCACCATCTACGCCATTTGCAATAGGATTCGTTCCGCCCAATCTCGGAATTAAAATACCACGTTCTGTTGACGACACTTCAAATGCCACGGAAGTGGTGGAAACATTTATATTATGCCCTATCGCCACTTGTCCGGAATTGAAGACGACAAAAGAAGAAGTGGCAACGCCGTTGCGAGTAATATTTATCAAATCACCGTCGCCATATTGAGTGCCCCATAATAATGGAGATGATGTAGAAAAATGAGTTTTAACCCCGGTAATAAATGTGGAAGTTGCAACAACACATTCACAGGAAGCATTTATTGTACCTTGCAAACCACCGGCTCCAGTACAAGTATCAAAACCAATTCTAACTTCACAATTTGTAATATTTCCATCACAACTTACATATCCTGTTCTACAATTATCTGATGCCGGACTACCTGGGGCATGTGCTGACGTTGTCGCACATTCGGAAGAACCAACTTCACCAGCCCAAGTATAAGCAAAACACCTGGTTTGCACATGATTTGTATTTAAACACGTGGAACTTGCATTACACCAAAGATTTCCACTATTATCACAATATGGTTGTAAAGAATCAGCTGTTGCTTCACAATTTAATACATAACCACCATAATTTGCCGAATCATAAATTGTTTGAGACAAAGAGTTAATTGTAGAAGAAACTATTGCTCTTGTCATTGGGCTAAAACAAATACCCGAACCACTGGATAAACCACAAATTTTATTAGTCGCACCGCCGCCCGAACAATCCACCGAACCCAAAGTGGCATGACAGCTTGCCGGATCATTCACCCAAGGATAAGCAGCTTTGGAAATATCTACAAAAAATACAAAAGCGCCGAGCACAAACAATACGATCATTATCGCTTTCACTAGAAAATTTATTCTCATTGTTGTTCTTGCTCTCATTCTCATATTTTTTATTTACAACAACTTATAGGCATAGATGAATTACAACTAATCATTTTTCCACTTCCACCACCATTATTATCATTATATTTCCACCACGCACCATAAGATAAAGCACTGGAAGTGGTATATCCTTCACAATCATTTGTAGAGACCGTTACATATCCTGGAGGACCGTTGGCAATCCAACCATTTATTTTTCCAGCAAAAGTACTGGTGCCATAAAGACGGATAATATCTATAATTTCGTTGGTTTGACATATGTGGAAACCCACACCAACAGTTGAGCTACAAATTTCATTGGCTGCTTCATAACTAACTTTTCCATTTGCCGATCCATAACTTCCAAAATTACCATTATAACTTGCGGTTGTAGTATTCATTGTTTGAGCTTGAGGAATAGACCAACCAAATTCACTCGGATCAAAACAATTTGACCCGCTTGCATCACAAAATAAATTTGACTTCACAGTATTTGAAACTATTAAATTTTCTGTATATAAATTTGTCGTTGTCGCATTTGCAGCATTCAAATTTATAATTGTTGATGATGTGATTATCGCATTGGTAATTGTCGAGGTCCCAATAACAGTGTTGGTAAGAGTAGAACTGGCGATAGTGGCTTCATTGGCAAATAATTTTACAAAAAAACCATTTAGCCAACGCAATATAGCCGTGCCCAAAGAGAATTCATTATCACGTTCCGGAATAATATCGTGCATAGTAGAAGTTTGGGTAACCAACATCGTACCATCAACAGACAGAGTCGCGCTTGGGGTTGTGGTACCGATACCTACACTTCCCCCAAAATACGAAGGCGTATTTGTAGCACTCACAGACAACGATCCATTTATCAATATTCCTCCTGTACCAACGTTCAAAGAACCAAATTGTCCGACACCTTGAGTAATTATGTCATTACGAACTTGCAAATTTCCTATTTCTGATGAATGGGCGATGAGAGAAGAAACTTCGGTACCAGTAATATCAATAACAGCCAAAACATCAGAATTTCCACTTACTATATAAGCACGATTGCCTGAGATAGCAACAGAATGAAGATAATTCACAACAGCAAGGCTGTTTACCCGAACAGGATTACCAGGATTAGAAATATCTATAATTTCAAAATTTGATATATTTGCCGGAACGTTAGTCCATTTTGTTACATAAGCATAGCGACCTGAAACATAAATGTAATTTGGCCTAACACCACAAAAAATAGTAGAGGTTACTACTGGGCTATTTGGATTAGATATATCAACAATAGAAATATTACTTGATCCGTAATTTGCTACATAAGCATAGCGACCTGAGACATACATGGATTCAGGATTTGTTCCAACTGTGATAGTTGAAATTTGAATTGGATTATTAGGGTTACTTATATCTACAACAGAAATATTATTTGAACCACTATTTGCTATATAAGCATAGCGACCTGAAACATACACGGATTTAGGATCTGTTCCAACTGTAGTAGTTGAAATTTGAATCGGATTATTAGGGTTACTGATATCTACAACAGAAATACTACTTGAACCGCTATTTGCTACATAGGCGTAGCGACCTGAAACATAAATAGAATGAGGTCTATTTTCAACCGTGGTGGTTGAGATTTGAATTGGATTTTTGGGATTACTAATATCTACTATTGAAATATCGTCTGAAAAAAGATTTGCTACATAAGCATAGCGACCTGAAACATAAATAGAACGAGGGCCTGAACCAACTAAAACTGAAGAAATTTCAATTGGGTTATTTCGATCACTAATATCTAATATAGAAATACTATTTGATCCTTGTTTTGCTACATATACATAATTACCGGAAACTTTTATATCAAGCGGGTAAGAACTTAAAGAGGTTGTGGATATGACTTTAATGCCAGATTGATCCGTAATTAAATTTGAAATATTCCCCACCACTGATAATCTTTCACTTGGACTAGTCGTACCAATACCAACATTTCCACCCATCAAAGCAATGGCATTTGATTGTGAAATAGTTGGAAAAAGAGTGCTACTTACATTAACACCAAAAGCATCTGGAACATTTATATTTAAACTAGAACCAATACCATAAGATCGCAATCCGCTAATAGTAATGCCTGAACCTATTCCAGCCGCTGCTATACCACTAATATTATTATATTGACCTATGGCCGTAGCACCATTACTTCCTGAAACAGTATTCCATTCACCAATAGCTACTGCACCAAACCCTCCGGTTACATTATTTCCGACTCCCAAAGATACAGAACCATAATATCCAGAAAGAGTACTTGAAACACCTAATGCTACCCCGCCATAGCCAGTTACGTTGTTATCATTAGTGGCCACACTTAAAGAACTTGTATTTATTCTAAAAATATTTGTTGCTTCCCAATTTACTCCACCAGCATTAACTAGTGTTTGTCCAATAGAACCGGAAGGTAAAGAACTTAATGGAGTGCCCTCCAACAAGTATTGACCACCGGTAACATTTATATCACCTACCACACTTAAACTAAAATCCGGCGTACTTGTCCCAATTCCAACCTTACCATCCGCACTCCAAACTCCAAGCGGAAATGTCGTTGTAGCGTTGAATGTATGCTGGCCTGACCAAATAAAATTTGAAGAAGTATCAACAGTAAATTCATATCCGGCTAAATTTAATCCACTACCAGCAGTATATGTTACTCCCCCGCCGGTTCCCAATTTCATATCACCCCAATATAAATCTCCGTTGTAATTATAAAAATACTTATCCGTGGTTGTGGCTAAAGTGGAACTCATAAATATAGAAGCGTCGTTTTTCACTACAAAAATATTTGATGAAGTTGCGTTGCTGAAACTTATTAAATTACCCTCTCCATATTGCCTACCCCAAAGAAGCGGGGAAGAAGTAGAAAATAATGCTTCGATGCCAGTAACAAAATTTTGTGTTGGAACAATACAAGAACAAGAAGCATTTAACGAGCCTGTCAAACCGCCTACTGTACAAGAAGCACCTATTGGAGTTTCACACCCCGCAACAGTAGAACTACAATTGGTATATCCGGAAATACAACCTGTATTTGAATTCAAAGATATTGTTGCACAAGTAAAAGCACCACTTTCTTCAGCCCAAGTACTTGCTTTACAAATAGTTTGTATTTTGTCGTCATAACAAGAATCATCTCTATTGCACCAATATTGACTATTATTATCACAATACGGTGATCCATTAGTATCTCTGATTGCTGTACAATTTACTAAATAACCTCCACCAAAACTACCGGAATGTAATGATTGTGAACCGGAAGAGTCTACCGTTCTTTTAACTATTAAAGCCGGATCAATACAAGCTGCACCAGAAACACCGCAGATAACATTTCCTCCGCTACAACTCACACCTTCTGGAGCATATTCGATTGGACAATTATTTGGATCATTTACCCAGTCGGCAGCTTTGGTAACATCAACAAAAAATACAAATAAACCAAACACAAACAACACGATCATTATCGTTTTCATCATTAGATCAAATTGTGTTGCTTTATTTGTCATAATCGACTTTATAAACTTTATAACTTTATAAACTTATTATTATTTACAACACGCTAAAGGCTTAAGCTGGTCGCATGGTGATAATACGCCGCGACCTCCAGTGGTAGTAGCAAATTCCCAAAACGGACCATAGTTATTATCCGCACTGCTTTTCCAACCATTGCAATCATTACTTGGGGCTAAATATCCAGGCGGACCATTGGAAACCCATGCATAACCCAAACCATTAAATAAAGGATTTGGCCCGACTGCTCTTATCAAATAAATAATTTCTTCTGCACTACACATATGACTACCAGACAATCTGGCATTACAAATATCATTTACCGCTACATAACCCGTTAAAGTTCCTGTGGTAATATTTCCATTAAACATTCCTGTGGTTGTTACTATTTGTTGAATTGGAGTATTAGCAACACTTGGGACATAACAATTATTTCCATTCTTATCACAAATCTGTCCCGCTCTCACCGTCCCGCTCACATACAAATCCCCTGTTGTCGTCACATTACCAAAAGTAAATCCACCATCGCTATCCGCCACCGGAATATAATTTGTATTAGTCGGAGTCAGACTTACTCCATAACCATCTAGATATCTGGCATTAAAAGCATAAGGCACAGTGACAATGCGTTTGCGCGGAGAGAGTGTTTCTATACCAATCATAACTTCCAAATAAATTTCATTATTATCTCTAAAAATTTCCGGATCTAAAGGATTTATCGGATTATCTCCTAATAAGGCAGAGAATAAGCCATTATTGGGGACTAATGTTTCCATATAAGAATAAAGTTCTGAACCGCCGGTTGAAGTATTAAACAACTTAAAAGTCATACTCAAAGAAGTAGTAACCGGAAGTCCATTTTCCAAAATCTTACCCTGATAAGAAATAATGGAAGGAGGAATGGCGGCGGCCTGAGAATTCAACGACAACAAAACCAAAACTACCGCTACTATCAGCAGTCCTATGGCTAGTTTGATTTTTGCGCCGTATTTGTCCATAAAATATTGAATACTGGATATTGGATATTAAGATAATACGATATTGATAGCTTTTATCGATTATTACCTTTCCCTCCTTGGATGTATTTGAAACATCCAAAAGTAATAACCGCTAATAAACCATCAACTTATTGTAAAAGACGATCAATACTACCACCAGTTAAAACATGCGCCAGTGATGATAGAGTTTGTAGCGTCGGATTGACGTTAAAACCGCCTTCCAATTTAGCTAAATTGGAAAGCCGTAAATCCGCGTTACGCGCCAACATCTCTTGGGACATTCCCCTGTTCAAACGTAAGCGCTTGAGATTGGCGCTAAATTTTCTCGCGTCTACTTTCACATGAGTAACTTATATATCAATATAATGATAGTTATATTTAGATATCTATTTATACATATCAACTTATAAATAGCATTTTATAACTATCAATATATAGAATTATAATAACACAAAAACAAAATTAACTAAAAATGAGGGTGTGGATAACTCCGCTAACGCTCCAAACGTTAGCGGAATTTTTAATTTAAAATTTTTAATGAATTTTCAATGACCAAAACGACTGCCACAATTTGAAATTGGATATTGGATATTTGATATTTCACCATCCCCCTCCCCTATTCAGCCGGATCTATTTTGTTTTATATAATATATTGATAGTAATATATAGGTATCAATATATAGATATAGACGAATAAACAAAAAACCCGCCTTTCGCGGATTTTTAACTTTTAACTTTTAACTTACATGCTTTTATCAATCATCGCTTGTAATTTTTCTTTTTGTACTCCCCCAGTCAAGGTTTCTACAGGAAGACCACTTTTAAACATAATGAAACTTGGAATACTCATAACATTGTATTGAGAGGCTACGTCACCGTTTTCATCAACATTGCATTTAACAATTTTGACCGCCTTGTCTTTATTGTCCTCGATCAATTCCCCTAAAACTCCGAGCATCATTTGACAAGGGCCGCACCATGGCGCCCAAAAATCCACTAGTACGGGGATGTCGCTATCTAATACTTCCTCCTTGAAATTGGTTGAATTTACATTGTTTTCCATATAATTGAATTTAAAAGATTCAAAAAATTATTAATCTATTAAATTTATTAAATCTCTTTAATCTTTTTAATACTTATTTAATTGAATTCTAATTTTTTCTTTTTACTTTCTTCTTTATATGCTTCAAGTATATCCCCCACTTCAACATGAAGTTTGCTTTCGTATTGAACTCCACATTCATTGCCTTGATCAATTTCAGTGACCGCCTGACGGCCCATTTGAATTTGTGGAAGCTTTCCGATACCGATATGTTCTCCTTCTCGTTTGATTCGCACCTTCGCATCTTTGATGATTTTTCCTTTTTCTACTCGTCCGCCTAAAATCTGACTATTTTTATCGGAACGAAAAATCTGTAACACTTTAAAAATGCCCAATTCGGTAACTGTAACTTCCGGATTTAACATTTTTTCCAACTCTTCATTCACATAGTTGAACATGTCGTAAATAACTTTATATTCTTTAAAATCGACTCCAGTATTTTGAATCATTTCGTGAGCTACCGGAGTAACAGAAACATGAAAAGCAAAAAGTTTTGCATTCGCAGTTTGAGCAGAAGTCACATCGTCAGCCGTAATATTTCCCAAACCTTTACTTACTACCCTGACAGAAACTTCTTCATTTTTCATTTTTTCAAAAGAACCAATAATAGCTTCGAGAGAACCAAGGGTATCGGCTTTAATAACCACATTGAAATATTTTTTCGCTTCTTCTTCATTACCTGAATCCACCTGAATACTAATTTTTTCTGCACCGGACTGTTGAACTTTTTTAGATTTAACATCTATTGCTAAAGAGGTGCTGGCTGAACTAACATCAAGTACATCGCCAACTTGCGGAGCGACTTTGAAACCTAAAATCCTAACCGGAGTACTTGGCCCAGCCTGATTGATTAATTCTCCACGATAATTTTTCATCGCTCGAACTTTTCCATAAATTTCACCATTTATAACTAATGGATCATTGTTATTTAAAGTTCCGGTCTGTACCAAAATTGTGGCCACCGGACCTTCGCCCTTATCCACATGAGCTTCAATAACCGTACCAGCAGCAGGATTTTTTGGGTTGGCTCGAATTTGTGATTCATTTAAATCAGACAACAGCAGTAATGTATCAAGCAATTTATCAATATTAAGATTTTGTTTGGCGGAAATATCTACCATTGGCACTTCTCCGCCCCATTCTTCCGGAATAATACTATATTGAGATAAATCAGTACGCACTCTTTGCGGATCAGCCCCTTCTTTATCTATTTTATTAACCGCTACGATAAAAGGAAGTTTTGCGGCTTTGATTATGTTTATTGCTTCCACTGTTTGCGGTTTTACTCCATCATCAGCCGCTACTACCAAAATCGCAATGTCAGCAACTTTAGCCCCACGAGATCGCATTACAGTAAAAGCTTCGTGACCTGGAGTATCAATAAAAGTAATCGGTCTTTTTTCTTTAGAAGATGGGTCAGTCCAAACAACTTGATAAGCACCGATATGTTGAGTAATACCACCAGATTCAGTGTCTATTACATTGGTATGACGAACAGCATCTAATAGTTTGGTTTTACCATGATCAACATGACCCATCACCACAATTACCGGTGCACGCAAAACATCTTTATCCTGACTTAAAATATTTTCCAATTTAACCACATGGTGACTATCTTCTTCTTTTTTATCATCATCAGCTCTATCAACCTTAAACCCAAGATCCTCGGCAATAATTACTGCAGTGTCATAATCCAAATTTTCATTTTGTGAAACCAAAATACCATTTTTCATCAATTCAACAATGAGCTTATTAAGCGGCAGATCTAAAAGTAAAGAAAGTTCTTTTACTGTGATCTTGGATGGAATTTTTACTACCGTATCACTTTGTTGACGCATTTCTTTTTCTAGTTCTTTTTGTTTTTCTTTTTCTTTGCGTTCTCGATCTTCTAGAACAAACTTGATCCGACGCCATTCTTTTTTAATACGCTCCGCCACCCGATCGTCAATTTTTACAGCTCGAGCACCAATATCAAAACCAAACTCAGGCAAAATTTGCAAAAGTTTTTGTGGTGGCACTCTAAGTTGTCGAGCTAGTTCGGAAACATTCATAACAAACAGTTAAAAGTTTAAAGTTGAAAGTTATAAAGTTGATTGAGTAATTGAAATTATAAAGGTAATTGACAAAAAAGTCAAATATCTGTGCTGGGTTTAGAATAAATTTACTAAAAAAAGTCTTTTTTACTCATAGTTGACAAAAACGTAAATATATATTAATATATTGAGGTTCTGTTTTTGGAACAAACGTTTTTTTAACAACTGTCACAAAAGGTGAAAAAACATGCAA
Organism: Candidatus Magasanikiibacteriota bacterium; assembly: GCA_036744835.1. Taxonomy (GTDB): domain Bacteria; phylum Patescibacteriota; class Patescibacteriia; order Magasanikbacterales; family GWA2-37-8; genus JAKLGL01. The sequence goes on from DAIOHD010000001.1 coordinate 716,562, forward strand.
GAATTGCTCCGGGCACTCGACCAGCAAGGCTTTTGTCCTATTACTGGGAAAAGCCTCAAAGAAAGTAAAGAAATTATTCGCTTTAAAGGAAAAGAAAAAGTGATTTTTCTCTCCAGAGAAGCAGTTGAAACAGCAGCTAAAACGCTGCGCCTTGATCCTATTCCCTATCGCACCACTTCCATATTGGAAAGAAAAGTGGGTGTAATAGGAGTGTTGGATTACAACAGCATCCCGCGGCACTTGGCCGCTCAATTGTTTATCGATTCCGAAAAAAAAATTCCGGAACTGATAGACAGGCCACATAATAGAAAATAGCTCTTTTTCTTAGAAACTTTTTATAGCCTCCAACCGGGGGCTTTTGTTTTAGAAAACACCAATCTAAAAACACAAATCTTTGCACTAATCTACACGAATGATACAATCAAATAGTATGGAGATAATTACTAAAGACAATTTTGAATTAAAACCAAATATTTTTTTATTGATCAACAAACCCGAAGGTTGGACCAGTTTTGATGTAGTTGGATATATCAGAAAAATATTTCGTCAAAAGAATCCGGAATTAAAAAAAATTCGTGTCGGACATGCTGGAACGCTAGACCCCTTTGCTACCGGATTGCTCATTGTCGCTGTTGGGCGTGAAGCTACATGCGAAATTGAAAATTTCAAAAATCTGCCGAAAGTCTACATTGCCGATATTAAATTGGGTGAAGTTTCTAATACCGGAGATAAGTCGGGAAACATTGAACCTTATAAACCAACCGGCATAAATAAGCTAATCATCAATCTAAAATCTAAAATCCTAAATAAAGACTTCCGGACACCAGATAATTTTGATATTAAAAAAACACTTAAAAAATTCATCGGTCCTCAACACCAAGTCCCTCCAATGTTTTCCGCTAAAAAGATAGATGGACAAAGACTTTATAAGCTAGCGCGCCTGGGAAAAAAAATAAAAAGAAAAGCAAACAAAATTGAGATATTTGATTTAAAACTTCTTGATTATCAATACCCGTTTTTAAAAATAGAAGTAAACTGCTCTCCAGGGACATATATTCGCACCCTAGCGGAAGATATTGGTAAAAAACTCGGTGTTGGTGCATATTGCCAAGAACTAAAACGCACCTTCATAGGTTCATATAATTTGAACGATGCTATAGAATTACCTCTAAAATAATGGTAATTGACAAGAGGACATGTTTGTGCTAAAATAAGTGTACAAAAATAATTCATTAACAATCTAGATTCGGAAAGTCAAGATTTTTATTCGCTGTTTATGAATTTATCCTTTTGTAATAGAAAACCGACAGGTTATGTCAAATTTCAATCTTAATAACAAAACTTCAAATTTAGCTTCACTGAGCCAAAAAATATTTTTGGCGGTTTTGTAATTAAGTATTAAAAGGATAAAAAAATAAGCGATTTTTGGCTTTAATTAAGCCAAAAAATTTGACTTCCCAAAATCTTGGGATTTTTTTATTTATATTATATGAATATCGTAATCTATGCTATTGGCGGGTCGGTTATTTGCTTGATAGGTGGAATTTTTGCCGGTTATTATTGGCGCAAAAAAACTGCTCTTAAGGCGGCTAACTCAGCCGAAGCCAAAGCGGAAAAAATGCTTGAAGAAGCAAAAAATAAACACCAAACTTTGGTTTTAGAAGCCAAAGAAAAAGCGGTTCAAATTATCGATGAAGCTAAAAAAGAAGAACGTCAAATAAGACAAGATCTTTCCGCCACTCAACAACGTTTGGAAAAAAGAGAAAGCATGTTTGATCAAAAACTTTTGGAACTTCAAGATAAACAGCAAAAAATTCAAGAAAAAGTGGAATTGGTTAACAGGGTAAAAGAAGATATAGAAAAAATAAAATCTCAACAAGAACAAAAATTACAACAAATTGCCGGATTAACGCCTGATCAAGCAAAAGAAGAATTGTTCCACAAAATAGAGAAAGATTCTCAAGAAGATTTAATGGGACGAGTGATGAAAGTGGAAAAAGAAGCCACAGAAGTATATGAAGATAAGGCCAAAGAAATAATTGTTGGTGCTATCCAACGCTGCGCTTCTTCTCATGCAGCAGAAACTACTTCTACTGCTGTTACTTTACCAAGTGAGGAAATGAAAGGACGTATTATCGGAAAAGAGGGTCGCAATATAAAAACAATTGAAAAATTAACCGGTTGTGAACTTATCATTGATGACACCCCGGAAACTATCACTGTCTCCGGATTTTCTCCTATTCGCCGTCAAGTTGCAAAACTGGCTTTAGAAAAATTAATAGAAGATGGACGTATTCAACCAGCCCGTATTGAAGAATTTGTAGAAAAAGCCAAACAAGATCTAGCTCTTGATATTAAAAAAGCCGGAGAAGAATCATTGTATAAACTCGGTATTACTGGACTAGATCCAAAACTAGTCGGTATTGTTGGTCGTCTCAAATATCGCACTTCTTATGGACAAAATATTTTAAACCATTCTATAGAAGTTGCTTATTTATCAGCTTTAATCGCCGGAGAATTAAAATTAGATGAAGCCAAAGCTAAGAAATGTGGTTTTTTCCACGATATCGGAAAATCTGTAGATCAAGAAACTCAAGGTTCGCACCCTGAAATTGGCTATGCCTTACTTAAAAAATTCAATATCGATGAAGAAATAGCACAAGCTGCTTTAACTCATCACATGGACAAAGCTTACAATATTTATTCCACCATCGTTAAAGCGGCAGACGCCATATCTTCTTCTCGGGTCGGAGCGCGCAAAGATAGTTATGAACAATTTGTCGCTCGTTTGGAAGAATTAGAAAAAGTAGCTAGCAGCTTCATGGGTATTGAAAAAGTTTATGCCATACAAGCCGGTAGAGAGGTCCGAATTTTCGTTAAACCAAGTGAAATAGATGACTACGCCGCTTATCAATTGGCCAAAGATGTTTGTCGCCGCATTGAACAAGAACTACAATATCCTGGCGAAATTCGCGTTACTATAATTCGTGAAACTAGAGTTGTAGAATACGCAAAGTAAGTAAAAAGTATAAAGTTAAAAGTAAAAAGTTATAGGTTTTACAAATTAATTTTAAAATTAAAAAACTTCCTTCGGGAAGTTTTTTAATACATCTTAGAGAACTTTACAAACTTTCAACTTATTTGAAGCCCTGTGGATAACAAATTTGCCTATCTATAGCCAAAATATTTAATTTGTGGTAGACTAATACTAGAAAACTTAACTTATTAATTTAACTTATTCTACTATGAACAAAGCAGAATTAGCTCAAGTTCTTTCAGAAAAATTGAGTATTTCCAAAAAGGAGGCCGAGGAATTTGTTAACACTACCGTTGATACCATTATCGACACTATGAAAAAAGGTGAAGAAGTGGTTTTGACCGGTTTTGGCGCTTTTTCCGTCAAAGTTCGTGCCGGACGCACTGGGGTAAACCCACAAAATCCGACTGAAAAGATTCAAATCCCGGCTGTTAAAGTTCCAAAATTCAAAGCTGGTAAAGCTCTCAAAGACGCTTTAAAAGCTTCATAATTTGAAACAAAATTAAAAAACACTCGTCTAAACAGCGGGTGTTTTTTTATTTTTGTCCTTTGTTGTCAGGAGATAAAAAATTTATTATGAAGACAGTTCATTACAATCAAACCATTAACTTTTGCCTAAAAGGCGGGAGGCTATCATGTTTACTTGGCAGCGTATTTCGTGGGTTTTAGAAATTAAAAACTTTTTTGCCTACAATAGGCAGGAGGGTGTCATGTTCAGGTTCAAGGCTACTTTGATCGCCATTATCGTTGTGATTTTTTCATTTTCTTGTTCTAAGCATCAGATTCAAGAAAAAGAAACGACTGATGGTGATTTGTCTTTTTTTGATCAGGATGCTTCGGAAAATCGGGAACATCCTGATGTTGATGACAATATCACTGATGATGGGATGTTCCACTGTGATGAGAACGGACTATGTACCGCTCCATCTGGGTGGCTTTTCGCACGCCCCACTGGGGAAGTATCACCGACAATCTGGATAATTCCAGAGATGGTGGTACCAATAGTGCAGATTGCCACAAATGAACGTTTCTACAAGTATGTAGAAACTCTCCCGCTCTCGTATGTTCCAACCTGTAAAGAGGAATTTCTCTATCCTCTGTTTTTGGAGGAAAGAAAGGTAATTCCTCAGTCGGCTGACGACCAAACCTTGCAAATTATGGGTCTAAAGATCACCCAGGAGTCTGCTACTGGTTACGGTATTACACCATTATTGCGACGCAATACCTTTCTTTCTACTTCTAATGGATCATTCGCCATTATCCCAGAAAGAGAGGGGTACGGGGTCGCTCTTGATCTTACGGGTAATCTTCCATGGATCGATATAGAGCTTGGCCAGTTCTTACTCAACGCCAAAAACTACGTTCTTCCTGATGGAAAAATAATCCTTATCGCCTCTCCAGTCAAGCGCTATCTCGCTTGTCAAATGATAGGATTAGCGGGCGAAGTGTTCACGGGACAATATATGTCCCTTCTCCAAGAACTGGTTGCTCAAGGAAGAAATGATCTGGTCGGGGGTTTCGCACTGGTCTCATTTCTAGACAGTGCTTCTCTCCTGGCAACAATTCTTTCAGCAGTACCAGGTGGCAATACACTGCAAGAGTGTGTTTCCGCATGCTTGGCAGAAAACTTGTCGACAGGGATAAATTGCCTGTCGGAGAATATGGTAATGGGGTCAGGCTTCCTTGAACAAACAATGGTTTCTTCTCGCCATTGTTTAATACAACTCCTCGTCGATGGTGTTTGTGCCAATGCCTGCACAGAGAATGTCGTTGAAAAAGGCATTCTCAAAGACGCCTTGGACCTAATTGAGGGAATAGGCTTTACCATTTCATTGATTGATGTGGCGGATATGGTTGTTGACGCTTGTTGGCAAACTATACATCCGATTTATGGGGAATTCATCACTCCTCTCACGGATGAATATAGTGATGACAGTGAACCGGATGAAAACACCATAGACAACGACGAGAGTAATCTGGTGATTGACGGTGATGCCACGATCCCTGACACGGAAGACACTACGCCAACCTGCGAAGAGCAATGCTCTTCTGCAAATGCAGAGTGTGGCCGTATAGGATCGTGCAACTGCGGCAGTTGCACGACCGGATTTGAATGCACAGAACACCAATGCGTGACCCAAACTCCTTCCTGTACTAATCTCTGCGGAGATCGTGAGTGCGGAAACTACAGCAGCTGCAACTGCGGAGATTGCGACTCTGGATACACTTGCAGTAATAATTATTGCAAGAAAAAAGAGGTTTGCGATCCTGGGGTGGTATGGCAAAAAAGCCTGGGACATAACCTCCTGGTGTGTCCGGAAGGAGAAGGGTATATTCCCGACATTGGTAAATCAATGTTTGGGGAAGAGCTCTACTACTTTCATGACTCCTGCACCGGAACGCCAACGATAAACCAGGCCAGAGTTGTGATCCACAACAAACGACTGAACAAAAGCACATCCCTCGGGATGGAACGTTCAGGAAACAAATATTGGTTGCCTGCTGGCAAATATTTGTTGCACCAAGCAGGGTTGGTACAAGGAGACACATATAGTGTTTTCGTGGATGTCTCTTGGGATGGTGGAACCTCTCAACGACTCCTCACACCAATTTCGTTTACAGCCCATTCTGGGTCTTGTAAATAAGATTTTTTTAAAGCGCTTTTTTATATAAAAAGCGCTTTTTTAATTATATAAACTCAAAAAAGTCCTTTTTTGTCTTTTATTTATTGGTTTACAATAAAATTATTAAAAAACTAATAAAATATTCTATGAAAAAACCTTTTTTTCAAAGTCAATCTATCCTTTCCTTGGGAAATAAAAAATGCCCTTTTTGTGATAAAGAAAAAGCTTATCTTTATCAAGGGCAAGATAATAATAAAAAAATATATTGTCCAGAATGTCAAAAAGATTTCGAAGTAATTATTTCAAAAGACATTATACAACCTCTTTCCCTAAAACTATCTTCAAATTCGCTTTACTCAATTTCAAATTAAACCTACTTAACTCCCCTTTTATCTCCAAAGGCATTTTTTTGCCGAGCTTTTCTTTTACCAATTTGATAAGCGGGGAAATAATCTTACTCTGTATTTCATAACGATCCCGGTAAGAAGAATTTTCTATTTTTTCCGCCGTAATCATATGAAAATCATCCAAAATCAATTTCTCTAAAATTTCTACCGCCACTTTGGCACTATGTAAATCTTTAGAAGTTATTTTTTTGCCTTTGATAAATATTTTCTTATTATCCAGATCTAAAACAAATTCGTTTTCTTTAATAATTTTTTCAAAATCAGTAGCAATTATTTCTTCTTTTTTATTTTGCGCACAATCATAAATAAAACCTTTAAAAATTCTACCTTTGATATGATCTGCCCTGGAACCGGCTGATAAAAACTGTTCTACCGTTGGTCCGTCTATTTCCCAACCATCTGTATTGGAAAAAAAATAAATTTCCAAATCCAACTCTTGTTCTTTTACTTTTTTTTCTAATCTTGCTAATTTTATTTCTAACTCTCCATATTTATCAACCAAAAGTAAAGACCCGCCACCGCCTGAACCTATGGGTTTAAAATTTATTTTTAAAGCACGCAATTGTTCGTAAATATAATTTAACACATCCCCTTCTCCCAAAATACCCAGTAAAGAAAAGATGTTTTGATAGTTATTTATACTATTAAAAAAATATTCTTCCGCTTTCTTGTTTTTTTCCAAAACATCTTTTAATGAAGCTACTATTTCCCAAGACAATGCTTTGGCTGTACCAAAATAACTACTTTTTAATTCATTATATTCTGCGGATTTCGCCAAAAATTCATTTTCTTTCAAAAAAACCAATTTTTCTTTTTTAAAGCCCTCTCTTTCATATAAATTTTGCAAACTTTTCAAAACATTTTGTCCGGTCTTTTTGGTTTTTCCGGAAAAAATAACGGCTGTATCAAAATTTAATCCGCTTTCCGGTCTATCTAATTTTAAAGCCGAAAATTTTATGCGACTATTTTCTAAATATTTATTTAGGTCTTGTTGTACATTTCCATCTTTCAAAAAAACTACCGGCTCTTTTTCAAAAAGTGATGCCGTAAAACTGTGAACCCCGGAAACATTATAACCATTAAACAAAGCTTCCAGACTCCAAGCAAAATAAAGAACTTCCAAAAACTTTTTATCTTTCAAGCGCCATTCCAAACTTTTATTTTTCCACTCTTCCAAATCATCCTTGTCTGTTTTTTTGAGCAATAAAAAGCTGGCTAAAGCCAATAAATAAACGATATTTCCTTGAGTACCAGCAGAAACATCCAAAGGAACTTCGGTTAAAATATTTATTTTTAAGCCGGAATCAAACCCTTGAGAAAGCAGATATTTGTACCAAACATCAAATTTATCTTTTCCATATATGCCAAAAAATAAATCCCCGGAACATTCATTAAATCTATTTTTATCATTTTGATAATATTGATAATAATCAGCTTTCACTTTTTTTTGTGAAATTTTTGATATGCCTAAAAAAATTTTACGCGGAAAAAGATTTACAATCGCCGGCCCACCTTCCATCACTCCATATTCACCGCCCCAAAAAAAATTAGCGTCTGTAGAAATCACCAAATCATTATCTTCAAAAAATTGTCGATAAGTATCGGAATTTTGTTTTTTGATTGTTTTGTGATTTGCAAAAAATGCCATATGCTAATCAACTTTTCAATCTATTTTTTACTTTTTGCACTACTTCATCCAAAGTCCAATCGGTTTTTATCAAATATTCATAAACTTCGGAAGTATTGTACTGGGCCCCTTCCGCTACTCTGGCAGTATCGGCAACATTGGTTAATAAAATAATTTTGGCACTTTTGCCCCAATCATCCTCACGAAGTTTCTTCAAAACCTCTATACCATCCATTTTTGGCAATAAGATATCCAATAAAATAAGGTCTGGTTTTTCTTGCAAAGCAACTCTTAAGCCCTCTTCTCCATCTACGGCTTTTATTACCTCGAAACCTTCATCGGTAAATTTTTCGACCAACGCTTTTAACATAATTTCTTCATCCTCCACGATTAAAATTTTTTTCATATTTTAAAAAATTAAATTTTAAATTATTTTATTGGTACGGTAAAATAAAAAGTCGTACCTTTGCCTTTTTTTGATTCAAACCATATTTTACCACCATTGGCTTCTACGGTAGCTTTGGTAAAAAATAAACCCAGGCCAATTCCAGAAAAATTCCTGATTGGAGATCCCGGACCACGATAGAATTTAGTAAAAATTTTATTATGTTCCGATTCTTTAATGACCGATCCAAAATTATGCACCGATACTAAATAGTAGTTGTCATTACGACTCACCACAATCTTAATTTCCGATTTTTCCAAACCATAGGCTATGGCATTGCTCAAAATATTATTAAAAGCTTCAATAAAAAGCATTGGATCAACAAAAACTTCGCCAATTTTACCTCTACAAAAATATTTGATTTTTTGTTTCTTAATTTTTGCTACAGATAAACAAGATTCAAAAGAATTTTTAATTAATTTCAACAATTTTACCCGTTTTTTATTAACAACTATTTTACCAGACTCTATTCTGGTTATATTCAATAAATTATTTACCAAAGAAATCAAACGTTCGTTGGAATCATAGATGTCTTTGATTTTTTCTTTATTTTGTTCACCAAGATTGTTCACATCTTTCAATGATTCTAATGTCCACTTTATTGAAGAAAGAGGTGTGCGCAATTGATGCGAGGCCATTGAAACAAACTCACTTTTGGCATTATCCAATTCTTTTTCTTTGGTAATATCGCGAACCGATTCTACTGCACCAAACAACTTTCCGTTGGTATCGTAAAGAGGAGTGGCTTTAGCCCAAACAAAAATATTTTTTCCGCCAACGTTCTTAAGTAATCTTTCTGTAACCAAAGCCTCTCCTTCTTTTGTAACAAAAGGATATTCTCCACTTTTATTGATTTTGGTTAAAATTTTAGGATGAAGAACAAAATCAGCTAACACTGGACGACGCTTACCATAAAAAGGAACTGCGTGAGCATAATTTCCTTTACCTAAAACATTTTTGGCTTTAACCTTGGTCATTTCTTCCGTAGCTTTATTCCAAGCCACAGCCTTTCCTTCCAAATCTATTACAAAAGTAGCATCCGGTAAAAATTCTATGATACTAGCTAAGCGTTTTTCCGATTCCTCCAATAATATTTCGTTTTTTTTACGTTCAGCAATTTCAAATGCTTCTATTTTTTTGCGTTTGGTGATGTCGCGGATATTACACTGGATAATGGTTTTATTATCAACTTGATAAGCATTGGCTACAAATTCAACTTCAACCTTTTTTCCTTTTTTTGTCTCAAGTGGTAGATCTTCAAAACGAACATACCTCTTTTTTTGAAGAGTTTTGAAGTTTTCTTTTGACGCAACAACATCTTTAAAAACCCCTACTTCCCAAAGATGTTTTTGTAAAAAATCTTTTTTGGAATAATCTAGCAAATCAATCAAAAATTTATTAACATCCATAATCATTCCGGTTTTAAAATCAACTAATAAAATTCCATCTTGAGCAGCTTCAAAAAGACGACGATAGCTAAGTTCTGAAAAAACTATTTTTTTATTTACCTCTTCTACTTGAAATTTAGTTTTTTCTCCTTCCGTAATATCCTGAACCATAGATAAAACACCTATTATTGTACCGTCTTCTTTTTTAATCGGAGTATTAGTCCAACTACAGACAATCTTACTACCTTTTTTAGTTATATTCTCATTAACTAAATTTGCAGAAATGTCCCCTTTTAAAAGACGGCTCCAAATCGTTGTTACCTGTTTTTGAGCGGATTTGGGAACGATAATATCATAAGGATGTTTACCTAAAGCTTCTTTATAAGAAAAACCAAATATTTTTTCTGCTGCCGGATTCCACATCTTGGCTCTAAAATCCTTTCCCCACAATATACAGCCCATTGGCATCCTTTTGATTTGTAAATCCAATAATTCTTTATTCTCTTTTAAAGATTTTTCTGTTTCTTTTTGTTTTGAAATATCTATAAAAAGACCTATGATCACCGAATCATGGTCTTTTTTAAAAATCTGCGAAGTTATTAGTACAGGTATTTTTTTTCCGCTTTTATGCAATACTTCAGCTTCAAATTCTATAGCATGTCCTTTTTTGATATGTAATAAAAATTGCTTTTTATACCAACCTCTTTTCTCCTTAGGGTGCAGATCTTCCTGTTTTAATCCTATTAATTCTCGTTTTTTTAGACCAACCAGTTTTTCTGCTGTTTTATTACAACTCACTATTTTTTTATTTTTAATATTAACAACAAAAATAGCTACCCTGGCATAATCAAAAATTTGTTCAAATTTTATTTCAAAAAGACCTTTCTTCTCTTTTTTCATAAAATTTTTAAAATACCTAAAATAAAAGACTAAAAAGTATTTTTTCTTATATATTAATTATACTCCGCGCTTATTTTTATAGCAATACTTAAGATTTTTTGTTAAATCTTGACAAAATATCAATTTTGTACTATAATAATCGCATTAAAATGGCCTCATCGTCTAATGGTTAGGACACCACGCTTTCAATGTGGTAATAGGGGTTCGATTCCCCTTGGGGCTACAGAAACAAAATACTCAGCGTAAGCTGGGTTTTTTGTTTCTGTGTTCTGACCGGGAAATCAAACCTCTTCTTTCCTTGTAACATTTCCTTGCTATACTGTATTATACTTTTGTAGTACTAAGGCAATTAACCCCTATTAATTTATGACCTTAAAAGAAGAACTGGCTTTGGTAAACATAGCCAAAACCGGCGATAAAAATGCCGTTTCTAAACTTTGGGATGATATTACCCCCAAACTTTACGGTTATTTGGTAAATACACTGCGTGACAATGCTTTAGCCGATGATATCCTGCAGGAGACTTGGCTCAAAGCCATAGCCTCGCTTGATAAATTCGAACCCCGCGATGTTAAATTCAGCGCCTGGCTTTTTGCCATCGCTCGTAACGAATGCCGGCAACATTGGCGCAAAAACAATAGAACTGTTATTTTGGAAGAAAATGATGAAATGGAAAAAGTGCCGGATAATTTTATCGTCAAAGAAAATCTAAACGATAAAATATTGGCGGATGAAATTTTGGAAAAACTTCAAGAAATAGACAAAGAAATTTTACGCCTACGTTATATCTCCGAATTTTCATTTAAAGAAATCGCGCAAATATTAAATTTATCCCCTATCGCCGCTCGTGTTCGAGTTTTTCGAGCTCTGTCCAAAGCTAAAGCGGTAATATAAATATTGATCTAAAATTTCAATTATATGTTTTACAAAAAAATATCTGACAATTTGACACGCTGGGGAAAAAAATCTCAAAAAATTTCTCCTAATAATGATACTATCAAACAAAATGTGTTGAATTCACTACGTCCAGCTTTGGAAGAAACAAAAACCAAACATTCTTTTGCCTGGCGATGGTTAATGATTGCTGCTGTACCAGCTTTAGCAATACTCCTGATGGTAACTTATAACAACACCATCAAAGAAATTCCTATTGCCTATGTATCTGAAAGCGAAATTGATATCGGATTAACATCAGAGTCTCCTATAGGTAATAGTGGTTTTGGATTGGCAGATATGGCCGCTAGCAATCTTAGTTTAAGACAAGAAGAAAGTTCTTTTTTGGAAAAAGTTGTTGATAAAATTCGTATGCCTGAACCTGAACCAATAATGATAACAACTCCAAACTATTATAATGGAAGCAAAGATATTACTGATACGCGCGAATATCTGAAAACAAATTTTAGCCTTCAGGTTGCCACTAAAAAAGTAGAAAAAAATTATACACACATCAAAACTATCATTCGTGGACACGGCGGGAGAATAGACGATTCCAAACTTACTCAGAAATACGCACGCTTGAACTTCGTTATTCCCAAAAGTTCTTATAATGATTTTGTAGAAGAAGTAAAGAGTTTATTTCCGGAAAAATTTATCACTCTCAGTGAAAACATAACAAATCTTTTGGGACAAAAACAAAATATCGAAACTCAAACAGAATACGCAAGCTCTAGTTTGGAAATTTTAAAAACTGAACGAATTGATAATATCAAAAAATACGATGAAAAATATACTTCATTAAACAAAGAAATAAATAAATTTCAAAGAATAATGGAAAATATAGTGGAACAAAGAAAAACAATTTCTTCAACCGAAAAAGAAACACTTAAAAAATTAGATAATCAATTAAGTGAAGCACGTCAAACTCATAATAACTTTGTATCAGAATTATTAAGAACCATGACCAAGCATGAAAAAGATTTAGAAAATTTTGACAATCAAATTAAAGATACAGAAAATTATTTATCTTCACTTGTAAAACAAGATGTTGCTCTGATAAATAATGTAGAAACAGTAAGCGGAAATATTTATATAAATTGGATTAGTTTCTTTGAAATAATAAATTTGTATATTCCGGTTTATAAAACATTGATTATGATTTGTTTACTTATCATCATCAGTTATTTCTTATTTGGTAGAAAACAAAAAGGAATAGAATTACCTTAAAATTACCTAAACTAAAACAAAAAAATCCGATCTAAAATCGGATTTTTTTGTGAGTTATCCCCAGCCCAAATTTTCTCTAAACTTAGCAAAAATAAAACTAAAATATTTTTTGGAACTTTAAAATTTGGCTAATTTATGCTATAATATCTTTTAGCTAAAGTTCTGCTTTGTCCAGGGGGCATAGCTAGAACTGATTCGTTCTTTAACCCCCGAAAAAAATAATGATCAATTTAAATTTAGAGCTGTCTTTTATCCTTTCAAATTATTTTATATTTTCTTTTCTTATTCCTATTTTACGATCTTAACCTTATTCTTTTTTTCATAATTTGGATAGGTGTCCAAAAAAACAACCTCTACTAAAATATTTTAAGTTTAGAATTAACTTCAAGGATTCTCGGTTGAAAACCGTCAAGCTTTAGTTAAAAACTAACTAAAAGTTTTCGATCAAGGCCCGTTAGGTCTAAGGTGGAAGCTCTCTTATTCAAAGCTTTCGGTTGAGACCCAAAATCTCCAGTTTATTCTGACCAAAACAGTTATTTTCTGTAAAAAAACCGGTATCTCAATTGCCGGAAATAAATTGAGAGTTTGAATTGAAGGATATAATAATTGAGAGATAAGCTTCTTGTGTCTTCGTTGACTACAAGAACTTTTCATCACATTATTTATTTCCTTTTAATTTCAAACTTTAAAATAAATTTAATTTATTTTTACTCTGATCAATTTTTAACCGGCGTTTTCGCCGGTTTTAATTTTTTTACTTCAGCCACCTATTTTTTTATTTTTACTAAAAATAAAAAATCTCGCCTCTTCAAACAAAGGGGCGAGATATAATTTCTTTTAAAATTATTATGGTTGTACTGTCACCTGCGCCGCTCCACCACCATCACAAGTAATATAATGCTTACCTATTTTATCAGCAGTAACTATAGTATAATTGTAAGCCCCGATGTTGTAATTTCTATCAAAAATCACAAACTTACGTGTTTTATCATCACGATTGTCCAACATAAACTTCGTTCCTTTTTTCATAGTTAAAACTCCTGGAGTGCCCCGGCAATTTAAAAATTGGAAATAATATCCGGAAGTTTTATAAATATTGGAGGCTTTTATATAATCTGGCGTAACTGATAGAGATGTTGAAGTTGTTTTATCAGCACTGTTTGAACTATTTTTTTTAATTGTTGTAATTTTGGTCGTAGAAGTGATAGTTGTAGTCGCACTATCAATCGTAGTTGTTGTTTCATTCAAAACTTCAATCGTAGATACATCTAAAAAATTTAAGTCCGTGTCTTCGCTATTTTTTTCTTTTTGTTTATTTAAACAACTGGCACTAAAAACTAAAATAAAAATAATAAATAAACCGATTGCTACCAAAAAAATAAGAAACAGCTTTTTTTGCTTATTTTTTTCATCAATACTTATTTGTTTTTGTTCTTGGTCTTCGACTTTTACTTGATTTAAATTATCATCTGACATATTAAATAATTATTTATTAATAAGTTAAAATTAACATAAAAAGAGCTTTTTGTAAATACTCTGAGTATTCTTGACTTTTCCATAAAATAAGCTATAATATTTACACCACTTCGTTGAAGTTTACCCGGGTTTACCGGGGCGTAACAAAGCGAAGACGGGTCAGGGTAGCTCAGTTGGTAAGAGCGAAGGATTCATAACCCTTAGGTCGGGAGTTCGACTCTCCCCCCTGACACTTCTGTCCACCCCGTCGCCCCTGTCTCGGACACCTGCGGTTTCCGACGCTCGCTGGCGCTCATTGCCTTCCACCATCGGGGTGTCCAGACGTACGCCTACGGCGTCCGTATTTTGTACAACTTTTTTTATGAAAATCTTAGCTATTGAAAGCTCATGTGATGACACATCTGTTGCCCTAGTCGAATGTTCGAATAAGGGTTTTTTTGTAATTGCCGAAAAAACCGCTTCACAAATAGATTTGCATAAAAAATTTGGCGGAGTTATACCGGAAATTGCCGGCCGTATGCACGCGGAAAAAATCATCCCTTTAGTTGAAGAGATTTTAAAAGAAGGTAAACCAGATATTATAACCGTAGCTTCCGGACCGGGACTTATCACTGGCTTGATTGTCGGCGTAGAAATTGCTCGCAACCTTTCTTATTTCCTCAAAAAACCACTCGTATCAGTTAATCATCTTGAAGGTCATATTCATTCTGTGGAGATTAATCCTAAAATCAGCAATCAAAATTCAAAAATCAAATATCCTGCTCTGGCTCTGATCGTCAGTGGCGGACATACCGAACTTGTTTTGATGAAAAAACCAGGAACTTATAAATTAATAGGCGCGACACTGGATGATGCAGCCGGAGAATGTTTTGATAAAGTTGCCAAAATGCTCAAATTAGCTTACCCGGGTGGGCCGAAAATTTCTATTCTGGCTCAAAAAGGAAATAGCAGGGCGATAGATTTTCCACGACCTATGCTCAATCAAGATAATTTCAACTTTAGTTTCTCTGGCTTGAAAACCGCCGCGCTTTATCACCTGCAAAAAAATCCAGCTAGTAGCAAAAAGAAATTGCAAGATTTTTGTGCCAGTTTTGAACAAGCTATCATCGATGTACTTACAGAAAAAACAGTTCGCGCGATAAAAAAATACAAACCCAAAACTATTGTGATGGGCGGTGGAGTCACAGCTAATGCCAAATTACGTCAAACTATGGAAGAAAAAATCAAAACCTTGGGAATACCATTGCTAATACCGGAATTAAAATATTGTATGGATAACGCCACCATGCTGGCAATAGCCGGATATTACAAAGCCAAAAATAAAAAATTTACTCCTTGGAAAAAACTCAAAGCCGATCCAGGTTGGGAAATAGGTTAAATCCCGCCCTGGATAGGGCGGGGATCAAAAATAAAAGCTCCGATAATCGGAGCTTTTATTTTTGACATTTGGGACAAAATACCGTTCCCCTGCCACCTAGCCGACTTTCTTTCAAAATAGTTTTGCATTTTAAACATGGTAATCCTTTACGCATATATACTTTCAATTTATCCACGTAACTTCCTTTTTTACCATAACAATCTAAATAATCATCAGCCGTAGTTCCTCCACACTTTATTGAAGTTTGCAAAATTAAACGTAAGCCTTTATAAAGTTTTTTGATTTCTTCTTTTTTTAACGTAACATTTTTTCTATCTGGTAAAATACCAGCATAAAAACAAGCTTCCACAGCATAAATATTTCCTATTCCAGCAATAAATTTTTGATCAAGTAGTATTTGTTTAATTTTGCTTTTCGGTTTGGTTTGAAGTAATTCATCAAATTTTTTCAAAGTAAAATTTTTATCCAACGGCTCCGGCCCATAAATATTTTCCAATAATTTTGGTATTTCTTCTTTTTTGACTAATTTCAAATAACCAAATTTACGAACATCTTTAAAATTTAATTGGTTTTTACCGCTCAATTTCAAAACCAAATGTGTATGTTTATCTTCGGGGGTGTTCCAAAGATATTTCCCGGTCATTTTTAAATGCGTCAACAGAACATAGCCATTATCTAATTCCAAAATCAATAATTTAGCTCGGCGATTTACGCCAATAATTTTTGCTCCTATCAATATTTTCAAAAACTTACTCTTCGATAAATTTATCATTTTTGCCGGACCAAAAAATTCAGCAGACAAGATTTTTTTGCCGGCCGTTAGTTTATCCAACTGTCTTTTGATTGTTTCAACTTCAGGTAGTTCGGGCACAATGCAAAAATTTTTAATTTTTAATTTAAAATTTTTAATTAATTATCAATTTTCAACTACAAATTAAATATTGTAAATTCAATAAAAATTGCAAAATTAAAAATTGAAAATTACAACACAATCTTCTCCTCCCCCAACAAACCCTCCAACTCTTTTTTAAGATTATCGTCAAATATTATCTGATACTGCGTCTTTATCGTCTTATCCCCCACTCGCAAATAAACTTGTTGATTGCCTAAATATTTTACTAAGATATTTTTTATTGCATCCGCTTTCTCTTTAACTTCTGTCAAACTCAATATCAAAGTAATACTGTCTTCTCTTTCTTCCCCAGCTTCACTTTGCGGACTAAAATTTTTACCCATCGTTAATTGCTGCGCCAATTCTTGATAATTTTCCGGAGTTATTTCATAAGCTTTTTCCACAAAAAGCTTATCATCACCTTCCTCTTCGCTGGTGCGCCCAATAACACAAACATTTTTTCCTTCCACCCAAACATCTTTAGTAGTTTCATAAGTTTTTGGAAAAATCAAAAGTTCTAATTTATCAGTTAGGTCACCAATAGTCGCAAACATCATGGTCTTACCGCTACGAGTGATTTTTTTCTTGGCAAATTCAATAATTCCACCGATAACCACCCATTGTTTTTTACCCAAACCTGATAATTCCTTTATCGGGGTCAGGCACTTTTCCATTTTCTTGGCATAATTTTCAAAAGGGTGAGCAGTAACATAAACCCCAAGCAATTCTTTTTCCCAAACCAACATTTCATCTTTGGTAGCCACTGGCCCATCTTTAATTTTAACTTTATCATTGAAACCAATACTACTGCCGGCAAAAAGAGAATTTTGTTTAGTATTGTTTTGTTCGTTGTTTTGTCTGACAAAATTAAGTAAATTTTCAATATTAGAAAGTAATACCCCACGATCATAAACAAAAACATCCAGCGCTCCACATTTGATAAGCGCTTCCAAAGATTTTTTATTTAAATCTTTGTCTGTCACCCGTTTAAGAAAATCTTCTAAATTTTTATATTTTCCACCTTCTTTACGAGTACGATAAATAAATTCAGCAATATGTTCGCCTAGATTTTTTACCCCGTTTAATCCGAAACGAATGTAGGGAGTACTACCATCCTCGGGTGTAATCATGGCAAAGTTTTTGAAACTTTGATTCACGTCAGGTGGTAAAACTTTTATCCCCATTTTTTCGCATTCATGTATCACTTCTGGTACTTTATCCATATCACCGCTTTCGGCTATTAAAATCGCGGTCATATATTGAATAGGATAATTAGCTTTAAGATATGCGGTCTGATAAGCCACCACCGCATAACTTGCTGCATGAGCTTTGTTAAAACCATACGCCGCAAAAGGTTCGATAAGATGCCACAGTTCTTCTATCAACTCTTGCTTGAGATGTCCGAATTCTTTACAACCTTTAAAAAATTTCTCTTTTTGTTTTTCCATTTCTTCGGGAATTTTTTTACCCATGGCTTTACGAAATTTATCCGCTTCTTCCCAATTGTAGCCAGCTAAATTGATAGCGGTCAGCAAAACATCGTCTTGATAAACAATCAAGCCAAGCGATTGATCAAGATAACTTTCCATGCGCGGATCAAGATATTTGATAAGATCCGGATTTTGTTTACGGGCGATATAATCGGGAATTACTAACATCGGACCCGGACGAAAAAGTGCCACCATCGCCATGATGTCAAAAATAGAGCTTGGGCATAATTCCTTGAGATAACGCGTCATCCCAGAACTGGAAAGTTGAAATACGCCTGTAGTTTCTCCACGAGCCAACATTTCATAAGTTTTTTTATCATCCCAAGGAATATTGAAAACATCTATTTTTACTCCAGTAGTTTTTTCAATAATTTCTACAGCTTTACCCAAAATAGATAAGTTACGAATACCCAAAAAATCCATTTTCAAAACTCCAGCCGCTTCTACGGTATGCATTTCATATTGAGTAACTATCCTCTCTCCGCCAGTTTCTCGTTGCACCGGAGTAAAATCAGTTAGTGGAGTTGGTGAAATAACTACTCCAGCCGCGTGTATTGAAGTGTGACGTGCACAACCCTCTATCTTTTGCGCCAAATCTAACAATCTTTTTACTTGCGCATTTTTGTTGTATAAATCTTTGAGCTCAGGCTCGAGATCAAGAGCTTTGGCAAGAGTTACTTGAAATCCTTGTGCAGCAGCCGGAATAAGTTTAGCCACTTGATCGCAAAATGAATAAGCATAGCCCAAAGCTCTGCCAACATCTCGTATTGCACCGCGCGCCATCATGGTACCAAAAGTAATAATCTGCGCTACTTTGTCCGCGCCATATTTTTTGGTCACATAAGCTATCATCTCATCACGCCTATCATCAGCAAAGTCCGC
The DNA here is from genome assembly GCA_036744835.1 of Candidatus Magasanikiibacteriota bacterium. GTDB lineage: Bacteria > Patescibacteriota > Patescibacteriia > Magasanikbacterales > GWA2-37-8 > JAKLGL01. The sequence goes on from DAIOHD010000001.1 coordinate 735,271, forward strand.
GTCAATATCAGGGGGAGATGGACGATAAGGATTCAAAAAGCGCTCAAACGGTAGTTTAAAATAAAGAGGATTTACAGTCGTGATGCCCATAGCATAAGAAACTATGGAACCAGCGCCAGATCCTCTGGTGGTTTCCATGATGCCATTATCACGCGCATAATTCACATATTCAGCTACCGCAATAAAATAAGGTGAGTAACCTTTTTTGGCGATAATCCCAAGTTCATAATCAGCTCTTTCTTTGACCGCATCTGTAAATTCAATAAGTTTTGGTAATCTTCTATAAACTTCGTCCTTGAGATGATCATCGGCGGTTTTTCCCTCAGGTAACTCAATCGGCGGAAAATGCCATTTGTTGAGCTCCAAGACCAGGTTCACCCGCTCCGCGATTTTACCGGTATTTTCTATAGCTTCCGGCACATGTTTGAAGCGTGTAGCAATTTCTTTTTCTTCGCAAAGTGAAAAATCCATCCCAACCATAGTTTTCCTATCCGTATCTTCCAAGGTTTTACCATCACGAATACAAGTCAATGTGTCTTGAGCTTCTGCGTCTTCAGAATTTAGATAATGAACATCACGTGTCACAATAAGTGGAATCCCGGTTTCTTTACTTATTTGGATAAGTTGATTATTAACTTCAGCTTGACCCTCCAAAGCCGGCACATCCATCAATTCCAAGAAAAAATTTCCTCGGCCAAAAATATCATCGTATTCCATAGCGGTGGCTTTGGCTTTTTCGTAATTATTTTCTCGATGTAAAATTCGCGGAATTTCTCCACCCAAACAAGCACTCCCACAGATCAATCCTTCGTGATATTGACGCAATAGTTCTTTGTCCATCCTGGGTTTATAATAAAACCCTTCCAAGTGAGCAAGCGATGAAAGTTTCATCAAGTTTTTATAACCTGTATAATTTTCCGCTAACAATAGAATATGAAAATATTTATCCTGAGGATTTTTTTCAAAACGTGATCCACTGGCAATATACCCTTCCATCCCAATGATTGGTTTGATTTCTTCTTTGAGACAAGCTTCATAAAATTCAATTGCGCCATACATATTGCCGTGATCAGTCAGAGCCAACGCCGAAAAACCGCGTTTCTTCGCGGTCTTTACCAATTCTTTGATTTTTGGCAGTCCGTCCAAAAGCGAGTAGTGGCTATGGACGTGGAGGTGGGTAAACACAAAAATTATTTAAAATTCAAAATTTAATATTTAAAATTATAAACGAATGTCATTGCGAGACCCGAAGGGACGCTAAGCGTTCCGAAGGGTCGTGGCAATCCCACTACTTTCTGAACTTCATGAGATTGCTTCGTCATTACATTCCTCGCAATGACAGTAGTGTTCGGTTTATTTTTTTTAAAAAAATAAACCAAAAAGACCCTCCCTTTGGTTGCCTTTATAATAACTTAAAAAACTGTCTTTGGCAACTGGATAAATTTCGTTTAATTTATTTAAAATCCGCCTTTTCCACAAACACTTCAACCTATAGGTTGAAGTGTTTGTTTTGGCTAAAATAAAGGGATTATTCCCTCCTCTTCCTCAAGAGGAGGGCTAGGGTGGAATTTTTTAAAAAGACTCTCCCCTAACCTCCGCCTTCATCCAAGCTCCGTTAAAGCTACGCTGGACTACGGACGGACAAGCTCTCTCTTACATAAAAGAGGGGAATAAAAAACCCGCGCAGATATGCACGGGGTATGAAAGAACTTTTTAAGATATACGACGGAGAAGTAGACCAAGATGATTCCAAAAATCATTCTCCAGCGGCCTATAGTTTTTGGTCCATTCGTATTCTTCCTTCCTCACATCATAATAACAATCGTCAATATAATAAAGCATTTCAGAATCATGGCCTTCGCTATTATTCCAGTTTGTAAAAATAAAATAATAACGATAAAAACCACCAGGAATATCTCGTTGATGTTCCAAGATATAATCAGCATCATCAGCACCAAGACAAGCATTCAACGCCCTTGCTCTCTTGATAACTTCGTAACCAGTGATGGGCTTTTCTTTATCCTTTAGATATGGGATAACTTCATAGACCCTGTCGCCAATTTTCATTTCAACTGGCAAGGTTTCATACTTTTTTTCAGCAAAAGTAAGCTTTTTGCAAAACTGTAAAACCTTTTCTCTGTTTTCTCTCTCGATCAGTTTTTGGGAATTTTTTTCTCCCAAATCATTAAAAAAAACATCAACCTCTTGTTTAGATAATTTTACTTCATCCATCAGTCTCTCCAAATCTTTTCAGAATTTATAAATAAAAGGAACAAATTTGTTGATTGCTTATATTATTACAATATAAAGGTTTTGTCAATATAACTTTAACGCTTTATAAAAACCAAAACTCGCCATTTTCAGGCGAGCTTTTTATAATTTGGATATTTTTTTATTCGGAGTATTCGGATATAATTTGTAGATTCGGATTATATTTATTTTTTCATCTTCTTCGCCACTTTCTTCACTTTCTTTTGCGCTACAGCCATAGCTCTATCCACCGCATCTTTGGCAACATCGCCAAAATCCTCCACTTTATCATCCATAAAATCTCTAGCTTTTTTGGTGATGAAATTTTTCACCATTCCACCGGTAGTTTCTCTAGCCATCCCAAGCAAACTAACTATCCCCTCTACTTTATCTTGGATGGAATTTATAGTGTCCGTAATTCTCTGAAGACGTAAACGAAATTCTTCTACAATTGTATTTACATTTTTCAAAATCCTGGCGGCGTAATAAAACATGTAACAAATAAACGCCGTAACCCAGATGATACAAAACGAAATGACGATATATAAAATATCTTTTGAATTTTCTAACATAGATCCTCCTTATTAAATTTTAATTATATTTAGATTATAACATTTTTTAAAATATTCGACAAGTAATTTGTTTAAAATAACTCAAAACTCAAATGTCAAATCTCAAAACTACAATTTAAAACCTTAAAACCCTGTCATTGCAAGGAATGAAATGACGAAGCAATACCACAAAATTCAGAAAGCAGTGGGATTACTTCATCCGCTTTGCGGATTCGTAATGACACTTATCGTTAGTTTTGACATTTAAGGTTGTGGTTTTAACTTTTGAGATTAATCTAATTTCTAATCTCTGCCCCAAACTTATCTTTCAATATTTTCACTATCTCCCCCATCACATCATCCACCTCTTCGTTCTTCAAAGTACGAGTGGAATCGGAAAAAACAAAATGATACGCCATACTTTTAAATCCCTCTTTGACATGTTCGCCTTCATAAACATCAAACAATTCCACGAATTTCAAAATCGGTGAAATATTTTGCAAAGATTTTAAAATTTCTTGATGTGTAACTTTTTTTTCTGCCACAAAAGCCAAATCACGAGTAGGTTCTGGAAATTGAGATAATGTTTGATAAATAAAATCTTTTTTGGTTTTCAAAATATCTCGCAGATCGCTGAGATTTATTTCTACCACTCCAACTCTATCATTCAAATCCCATTTTTTGGCAGTGAGTGGATTGAGCTCATATACAAAACCTATTTTTTGCTCTTGCACCATCATCTCCCCGGCTCTGCCTGGATGCATATAACCTTTGATTTCTTTAATTTCTCTTAAATCAAAATTGAGTTGCAAATTTTCCATCACTTTTTCCAAAACCAAACGCGCTTTGATAAAACCGTTGTCACTTTTTTTCTCATAATTTATCGCGGTCAAGAAAACATCCTGACGTGGTAAAAGCTCATCTTCATTAGAAATTTCTCTTGGCCCCGGTAATTCAGATAAATATGTTTTTCCAATTTCAAAAATATCCACCCGATCAAAATTTTCCATATTCTTTTGGACATTTTCCAATAAGTTTGGTAACAATTCTCGACGTAAATAAGGTTTTTCACTAGACAAAGGATTATCTAGTTCCAAATATTTATTTTTATCTTCACCCAAACGATCTATTTGCAAACCACTAACAAAAGAATAATTATCAACTTCATCGTAAACCAATTCTTTGGTCAAAATATTTCGCAAATTGTGTTCCAAATCGCGTAAAATATTTTTTTCTGGAGGAGTAATTTCAAACTCCGGCATAGTGCTTTCGATTTTATCATAACCATAAATCCTACCAACTTCTTCAATCAAATCTTCAGAAAGAGATATGTCTTTGGTAGCGCGCCAAGTCGGTATTTTGACACTCAATCCGTCTTTGCCTTTTTCTTTAACTTCAAAACCCAGTCTTTGCAAGATACTGATGATTTCTTTTTTCTCAATTTGCACTCCAAGTTTTTTACAAATATCGCTCATGCTAGTTTGTAGCGGTCCAGTAGCTAGGTGGAAGTTCTTTTTATCTTCTACATTACTTATCACTTTGGCCTCAGAACAAAGCTCCAGCACCATCTCCACCGCTTTTTTCAAAGCTATTTCCGCCATATTGGGGTCCAGGCTTTTTTCAAAACGAGCAGAGGAATCCGTGCGACTATCATAATGTAACGCGGTTTTACGCACACAAACTGGATCAAAATTCGCAGCTTCAAAAATAATCTCTGTGGTATTGTCATTTATCCCACTATAAAATCCGCCCATCACCCCAGCAAGCGCGATAGGTTTTTCATCATCTGCAATAACCAAATCGTTTTCCGTCAAAGATAATTCTTTTTCATCCAACAATTTGAATTTTTCTTTGTCAGTTGCTGTGCGAACAATGATGTGTTTTTGATTTTTGTTTTTTGTTTGGAGAGTTTGAGCGTCAAATGCATGAAGTGGTTGTCCCAAATCAAACATTATATAGTTAGTAATATCAACAATATTATTGATACTGCGCAAACCGATAGATGACAGCGCTCTTTGTAACCAGAGAGGCGACGGGCCAACTTGCACTCCGCTTATCGCTACAGCCATATAGCGCGGACAAAGCGGTTCATCCTCCACTGTAACTTTCAATTTTATTTCTTTGCCCGGAGTTATTTCTTTTGTTTCGTAAGCACCAAATTCACGAGGAAAAAGCACAGCCACTTCGCGAGCGATACCATAATGTCCCCAGAGATCAGGACGATTGGAAAGAGATTTGTTGTCAATTTCCAAAATCACATCGTCTAATCCAAGAGCTTTTTTCAAATCCACCCCAACTTTCAAATTTAGCATGGTCAAATCCAAAATTTCTTTTTCATCTTTGAGCGGAAACATTTCAGTCAATCCGATTTCGCTCCCCGCACAAATCATGCCATAGGAATCTATGTCTCTGATTTTGGTCGGTACGATTTCCACCAACTCCCCCTCGCCGTGCCAACGAACTTTAGCACCTACTTTGGCCACTGCTACGAGCATGTCAGTAGTAACGTTACTGCCACCACAAACAATCTGAACTTTCTCTTTTCCCAAATCTACTTGGCAAAGTTTCAATTTATCAGCGTTGGGATGTTTATCGGCTTTAAGCACCTTACCCACTACAATATTTTCTAAATTATCACCTTGTTTTATAATATTTTCCACTTCTACTGTACTCAATTTCAATTTCTCCGCCACTATTTCGGGGGTGATGGAGTCAGGGATGGTAACGTATTTTTTCAGCCAATTGTATGAAATTAACATATTTTATTAAATTTTTAATTTTTAATTTTACAATTTTTAATTAATTTTCAATTTCGTAATTTCGCCCGCCTGCCATTCGCCTTATGGCTCTAGGCCTTTGGCGGGCAGGTATTCTTTCATACGTTCGTAAGTAACTAAAATTGTTTTATAAAACTAAGATTGCCACTTTGTAACAATCTCACATCATCTATCCCATATTTGAGCATCACCATACGAGTCAAGCCAAAACCAAAAGCAAAACCACTATAAACTTGTGGATCAAGACCGCCAGCTCGCATCACATTGGGGTGGATCATCCCGGCGCCAAAAATTTCCATCCAACCAGTATGTTTACAAACACCACATCCTTTTCCACCACAAAGCAAACAAGTCACTTCTCCGTTTACTCCCGGTTCAACAAACGGATAAAATTTCGGACGCAAACGAACTTTAGTTTCCGGACCAAACAAATATTGTGCTACATTTTCCAAAACCGCTTTCATGTGACCAAAGTTAATATTTTTATCCACCACCACACCTTCCAATTGATAAAAAGTATGTTCGTGTCTAGCATCTGTAGCTTCATTGCGAAAACAACGACCCGGGGTAATCATTCTCAAAGGTGCACCGTATTTTTCCATCGCCCGAACTTGGTTGGAAGAAGTATGAGTGCGCACCAACCAATTTTCATGATTTTTAATATAAAAAGTATCCTGACTTTCTCTGGCCGGATGGGTGGGTGGAATATTTATCGCTTCAAAATTGTAGTAATCACTTTCTAATTCCGGGCCATCCAACACCATAAAACCCATGGATGTAAACAAATCTTCCAAATCTTTTTGTACAATAGAATTGGGGTGTATATGTCCGCTTTCTTTTTTAGGTAAATAAGGTTGACTCAAATCAGCTTTTTCCTGGGCGATTATTTGCGCAAATCCAGCACTACTGAGTTCTTCTCTTTTACTATTTATCGCCTCTTCCAGTTCTTTTTTGATTTCATTAAGCATTTGTCCGATATTTTTCCTTTCTTCTGCGTTTAAATCTTTCATGCCTTTCATGAGCTCGGTCAATTCCCCATTTTTACGACCTAAATATTTATTTTCTAAATCATTTAACTCTGCTTCATTTTTACTTTCCAAAATTATAGGCAAAGCTTTTGTTTTTAATTGTTGCAATTTTTCTTGCATAGATTTTTAAAATATTTTATTTACCAAATTTATAAATATACCTCTAAATACTGATAAATCTTTTATCGTCACTACTAAAATCAAAAGCATCAACAACATGAAACCGACCGAGTGTGCAATTTGTTCAAATTTTGCTGGAGCTAATTTTTTATTTATTTTATTTAAAATCAAAAATAATAATCTACCGCCGTCCAGTGCTGGAATCGGCAAAATATTTATGAAAGCTAAATTGAGAGACAATATAGCGGTAAATTGTAATAGATATATAAAACCAAGTTTAGCAATTTTCCCGGTCATCACCGCAATACCTATCGGTCCGGCCATATCGCCAGCCATACTGGTTCCAACAAAAAGACCCTTAATAAAATCCCAAAATGCGATAGCAATAGCGCCAAACATCAGAAAAGCGTTTTTAAATCCATAATAAAAAGATAAATACCAAGGATAGCTTACTGTGCCCAATTCTGCGATAGCCACACCGATACCAGCTCGACCGGTTTCCTCATACACAAAAGGTTTAATTTCTTTGGTAATTATTTCCTCGCCTCTTTTTATTGCAATGACTATGTCTTCATCCCGATGGTTGTTAATATAATCCTGCATTTCTTTGAGTCGTGGATAATCTATAGAACCGACTTGGATAACCGCATCTCCTTCTTGTAAACCAGCGGTAGCGGCCGGTTTATTGGCAATTACTTGTAAAATTTCCACGCGACGATTTTCTACTTTAGCGCTATCTGGTAATTGCTCGGTCACTTGTGGTAAGCCAAACATATAACCAACAGAAAATAAAGCTCCGGCCAAAACTATGTTCATCACCACACCAGCTACAATAGTTACGGCTTTGGGCCAAAAACTTTTGGTTTGAAAACTATCCGGAGCCAAATCCTGTTCGTTTTCTCCGCGAATACTGACAAACCCGCCCAAAGGCAACCAATTTACACTATATAATGTATCGGCCGGACAATCTTTGGCTTCATATTTTTTCCCGACAAATTTTATTTTTTTGGTAATAGGGTCTTTGTACCAACCAAAAGCACGAGGTGGAAAACCAAAACCAAATTCATAAACTTTTATTCCACTTTTACGCGCGGAAACAAAATGTCCAAATTCGTGAGAAAGGACGAGAACGGCGAGAACGGCGATGAAGATAACTAATGTGAGCATAATAATTTAAGAAATTTAAAAAATTCAAAAGATTTAAGAAATTAAAAAACAATCTTTTAAATCTATTAAATCTTTTTAATCTTTTGAATATTGTTTCTTGCCTATTTCAGACAATACGGTATAATAAAACAACTTAACAAAAGTTAATTTATTATTTTAACCTATATGAGTATACTTTACATCGTTTTGGGGGTTTTGGCAATAGTCATTTTTTGGCTGATTGCTACGTATAACGGCTTAATTACCACAAAAAATCGCGTGGATGAAGCCACTTCCGATATTGACGTTCAACTCAAACGTCGCTATGATTTAATCCCAAATTTGGTAGAAACAGTCAAAGGTTATATGACTCACGAACGTGAAACTTTGGTCAAATTGACCGAAGCTCGCACCGCAGCCATGACTACTCATGACAAAAAAGACGCTACTTTAGCGGAAAAAGAACAAGCAGAAAATGAATTGTCCTCTACTCTCAAAACTATTTTTGCAGTATCTGAAAATTATCCTGATCTCAAAGCTAGTCAAAATTTCTTACAACTTCAAGATGAAATTTCCGATACGGAAAATAAAATTCAAGCTTCTCGCCGATTTTATAATGGCAATGTTCGTGATTTCAACACCAAAATTCAAGTCTTCCCTACCAATCTTATCGCTGGAATGTTGAAATTTGTTAAATACGAATTTTTTCAAGCAGCAGAGGGTGAAAGACAGAATGTACAAGTTAAATTTTAAAATATAACTTGACCAAACTCAAAACTCAAATGTCAAAAGTCAAAACTTTGGTGTCCCTGCGGGACAATTTAATTAGACATCGCGAAGCGATACTTTAGTTTTGAGATTTGCATTTTGAGATTTGAGATTTAATTTTTATGTATAACGAAATTTCTTCCAACAAACGTAAATCCGTCTTTTTGATGATGATATTTATCGCATTTATTATTTTAATTGGCTATGTTTTTGATCTTGCTTATGGCAATCAAAACGGAATTTCCGGAATATTTATTGCAATTGTTTTTTCTTTGGGGATGACGGCTGTTTCTTATTTTTCTGGTGATAAAATTGCGCTCAGTACTACCGGAGCAAAACTCGTGGCTCATGATGACAATAAATATTATTATCATTTAGTAGAAAATCTTTGCATTGCCAGTGGTACCCCGATGCCAAAACTTTATATTATAGAAGATCAAGCGATAAACGCTTTTGCTACTGGTCGCAAACCCGAAACCGCTTCTATCGCTGTGACTCGCGGAGCATTAGAAAAACTCACCAACGAAGAATTGGAAGGCGTGTTGGCTCACGAACTGTCTCATATCAAAAATTACGACATTCGTTTTATGATGTTAGTAGCAGTATTAGTCGGCACTATCGCGATTTTTTCAGATATGATGATACGCTCCACTTTTTTTCGTAGAGGTAATAATGATAGAAATGGCGGGAGCAATCAATTGGCCGCTGTATTTATGCTTGTCGGAATTATTTTGGCCATACTTTCTCCAATAATCGCCGAGCTTATCAAACTAGCAATCTCTCGCCAACGCGAATATCTCGCTGACGCTTCCGGCTCACTTCTAACTCGTTATCCTGAAGGATTGGCTTCTGCTTTAGAAAAAATATCAAGAGAAAATCGCCCCATGCAAAAAGCATCTTCGGCTACTGCCCATCTTTTCATTGCATCACCGTTTAGCGGTAAAAAAATTTCCTCTATGTTTTCCACTCACCCGCCGGTAGAAGAGAGAGTAAAAAGATTAAGAATGATGGGAAGTTAAAAATTAATTTTAAATAAAAAGAAGCAGGTCGATAAACGACCTGCTTTTATTTTTTATGAGCTAACTCAACAAGGTAATTAGCGAGTTTCTTACGACCATTGATAAGGTCGAGCGAAAACTCGTAAACTTTTTTCTTGTCGATTTCGGGGAATTCTCCTTTGAGCCATTTGATGTTACGCTCCAGGAGCTTTTCCACGAAAACTTTATCTCCTCTTAAGGTTGTGTGTCTGGCGGCATAACACACCAAACCCACGTCCTCTGACGTAATAATTTTCGGATCCACCGCATCTTTGAGAAGCTGATTATACATCCGAACATCGCGATTGATAATTGCAGCTTCAAACAAAGTTTCACCACCACGATCTTTGAGATTGATATCCAGACCATAACGAAGTAGCAGGCAAAGACCGTAGAAAGTGCCTGTTTTTGAAAAAATGTCACAAACCCCAAGGCGTTCATGATAAAAAATTGCATTGGCGCTGACACCCTTAAGCAATAAATCCTCTGCTTTGAAAAGTTCGCCTGCTTTGATGAGTTCTGCCAACACTGTTTCCTCCTTCGTGCATGGAGTTTTCTTTCTCTCTGAATTTTTCCCGGGGAAAAGACATTGCCAAAGTTTTTTCAACATAGTTGGCTCCCGTTTGTTGTTTTTCAAAGATCTAACATCTAATTTAAACATAAAATGAGAAGAAAGTCAAGATTTACCCCTGTGAAATAATTTTTACCTTGAGGTAAAAATTGGCGAGAAGCGCCATTTCACGGGGTTTACCCCATAAAAAAGAGCCCCACGTTGGGGGGCTCTATTAAAAGAAAAGTTCTATTTGAAAAAAACTGCTCTCTTGACGAGGAATGAAGCGAACTTGGAAAAGTTTTCTCTGTATTCCATTGCTTCGATCTCGTCTATGGCGAAACACTTATCCTGTCTCCAGTCAGCACCGGCCTGCAAGAGATCAATGACAAAAGATTTGTCACATGTCCCCTGTTTGAAAAGCTTGATAGCCAGACAAAGAGGGCTCATTCCAAAAGAAGTTACGATATTAACATCGGCTTTCTTCTCTTTGAGAAGGTAACCCAACAGGTTCTTATCACATTTATAAATAGCAACCTCTAGAATGGTGTGGTCGTATTTATCCTTGCGATTGATGTTGAGACCACCTTTTTCCGACAGAAGCTTCACCATTTTGTGGGCACTCCCATAAGAAAAGTAATCTTCCAAAGAGTGCTTTTTGTCTGAAAAAACTGTGTCCGCTCTGGTACCTCCCTGTAAAAGGTCTCTTACTTCGTTGAAATGACGGCTTTTCACCGCAAACCTGAGCTGTTCGCTCTTTTTTCTTTCTTTCATCTCATCTCCTCCTGATTAAAGTTTTAGGGAACGAATAGATTATTTAAGCACAAAATAAGAAATATGTCAATATTTACCCCGTAAAAAACCAAGGCTTTGTGAGCCTTGGTAAATAACTATCTTACCGGTCTGAAAGATGGAATTTTTCTCTCCCATCTTTCCGTGATTTTACCGAATTTCAATACGCAAATGAAAATAACCTGAAACAGAAAACCCAGACAAAAACCTAAGAAAGCTTCAAACCGTTTTTTCATAAAAATCTCCCTGTTTTGGTTAAAAGGACCGGCAATATTATAGCATAAAAAAGCCAATTTGTCAACCCGGCTTCGTCCGCCAGCTGGCGGACTACGCCGGACAAGGTCTTTATTTATCAAAAAAACACCTGTTATAAACAGGTGTTTTTGTCTAAAATTAGATTATTTTTCTATTATTTCTGTAATCTCAGCGATTTTTTCTTTAACAATTTTTTCCCCTACCCCCTCCAAATTCAACCGCAACAACGATTCTGTATTGCTCGCCCGGACATTAAACCAAAAATCAGGATATTCAAAAGTCAAACCGTCCAAATCAGAAATCTCAGCGTCCGCAAATTTTTCTTTGAGTTTTTGCATTACCACATTTTTGTCCTCAACTTTGAAATTTATTTCTCCAGAGTGAAAATATTTTTTCAGCGGTTTTACATAATCTGCCAAAGTGATATTTTTTTCTGAAAGTTCTTGCAATAATTTCAAAGTCACCACCATTGGGGCTTCAAAAACACCATAAGGAAATTTGACGAAAAAATGTCCGGATGATTCACCGCCAAAAACCGCTCCGGTATCAAGCATCTGTTTTTTGATAAGTGAATGTCCTACCCTAGTCACACTTGGCACTCCCCCGTTTTGTAAAATCATATCGCGAGTAATTTTTCCCGGACGGATATCATAACAAATTGTTGCGCCCGGATTATCACGCAAGAATAATTCTGCCATAATTCCGCGCAAAATAGCGGGTTCCACCAATTCACCGGCATTATCAATAAAAAATATTCTATCACCATCACCGTCAGTTGCTATACCCAAATCTGCTTTTTCTGCCAAAACACGTTTTTTCAAATCCGCAATGTTTTCTTCTTTATATGGGTCCGCTTCGTGAGCTGGAAATGTACCATCCAAATCAAAGTTCATTTTGATAAGTTCTATTTGTGGCAAATCAGCAAATAACTCTGTCAAATATTGCGCCCCCATGGCATTGGCTGCGTCAGCCACGATTTTCATGGGTTTAATTTTTTTCAAATCTGCAAATTTTTCTTCTTCTTTAGCCTGGGTAAATAGAATTTCTTCTTTTGAAATTACATTTCCCTTGTTTTCTGAGACAAAAAACTCGTTCTGTTCAACTATTTTTTGTAACTCTTCCATACCATTGCCTTGACCAAAAGGTTTAGCACTTTCGCGCACTAGTTTTATCCCATTATACTGAGCCGGATTGTGAGAAGCAGAAACCATCAAACCGCCATCATAACCAAAATAAGAAACGGCAAAATAAAAAGTTGGGGTGGAAACCAAACCAACATCAATTATCCTAACTCCGCTTTCAACCAAACCTTCAATCACTTGTTTTTTTAAGCTTGGCGAGGACATCCTCATGTCAGTGCCTACCACAATAGTAAGTTGCTCTTTATCTAGCTCTTTTTTACGCATCAAAGCAAAGGCTTGAACGATTTTTTTGGCTAATTCTTCGTTTAATTCATCCGGGTAAATACCACGAATATCGTAAGCTTTGTAAATTGACATAAACATTAATAATTAAAACTTGTTTTTTATATAAAAAAATTATATAATAACCCCAAGAATTAAGCAAATTTCTTATTTTTGATATTATGCAAAAAATTTTAACTCTTTGTGTTGTTCATGACGAAGGAAGGGTACTTTTGGGTATGAAAAAAAGAGGGTTTGGTATGGACCGTTGGAACGGTTTTGGCGGTAAAGTTCAACTAGGTGAAACTATAGAACAAGCAGCTATTCGTGAAACACAAGAGGAAGCCGGCATAACTCCGACCAAAATGGAATTGGTCGGTAAACTAAATTTCAAATTTCAAGATGGCGTAAGCGAAGAGATGGAAGTTTCAGTTTTTTCCGTGACCGATTTTGATGGTATCCCGAGCGAAACCGAGGAAATGCGTCCTCATTGGTTTAATAAAAGTGAAATACCTTATGACAAAATGTGGGCTGATGATAAATATTGGCTACCACTGCTTTTCGCCGGTAAAAAATTTAAAGGCTTTTGTGAATATACAGACTACAACATTATGCTCAGCCATGAAATTGAGGAAATTATTTAAAATTTTTAGTTCCTATTGTCATGCTGAATTTATTTCAGCATCTCCCCGTACCGCATAAAGGGGGATCCCGAAATCCTCCAGAGGCGGACAGACAAAAGTTCGGGATGACACTTTCAAACTTTACATACTTAATACTAAATACTTGATACTTAATACTCATTTATGCATTTGTCCGAACGTTTTAGCAACCATCTCAAAAATGTTTTGGTCAAAGCCATACAGTTGGCTACAGAATTAAAACAAAAAGAGGTATCCCCGCTTCATCTTTTGTTTGCCCTTTTGAAAGAAAAAGGTTCTTTGGCTCATGAAATTTTAACTCGTAATAAAATAAAAGAGTCAGTTTTAGAAAATGCCATTTTAAACATCCCAGGAATTGATGGGCAGATTTCCGAACAAATACCAGTTACCAATATCACTTCCCAAGCTCAATTAGCTCCGCTTTCACCCATAGCCAAAGGTATTTTAGAAAAAGCTTTTCTAATCGCTTCCGAAAATAATCATAATTTTTTGGGCACCGAACATTTACTTTTGTCCATTTTACAAACAAACGATTCCACTGTTACAGAAATATTGCAACAAAGCAGTGTTCTAAAAAATGATTTGGAAGATCAATTAAAAAATATTTTGATGGGCACTTCTCAGTTTCCAAAAATAAATGAAATATCAGATACTCTCAATAAACTTTCAGAAAGTTTTGAAGGCGAAGCACCGCTGTCTGAATTTGCCGCAAAAAAAATAAAAAATGGTATAGGACAAAAAAAAGAATCCGCTTTAGAATTTTTTGCCACTGATTTAACTAATCTTGAAATTCAAAAAAATATTGACCCTGTTATTGGTCGAGAAAAAGAAATTGAACGTTTAGTTCAAATCATTTGTCGACGTACCAAAAATAATCCGATTTTACTCGGTGATCCCGGGGTTGGAAAAACAGCCATCATAGAAGGTTTGGCCAAAAAAATAACCGAGGGTTCTGTGCCGGACTTATTAAAACATAAAAAAATATATGCACTGGATATGGGGCTACTTATCGCCGGCACTATGTATCGAGGTGAATTTGAAGCTAGACTACGTCAGGTTATAGAGGAAACTCTACAAGATTCCAACATTATTTTATTTATTGATGAATTACATAATATCGTCGGAGTCGGTAGTTCACAAGGCAGTATGGACGCAGCCAACATTTTGAAACCAGCTTTGGCGCGTGGACAAATTCGTTGTATCGGGTCAACCACTCCAGGAGAATTTAAAAAATTTATTGAAAGTGATGCGGCATTAGAAAGACGTTTCCAGCCTATCATTGTCAAAGAACCAAGCGTAGAAGAAACCGTGCAAATACTTTCCGGACTTAAAAATAACTATGAGAAATACCATCAAGTAAAGATAAGCGAGAGTGCTATAACAGCAGCGGTAAAACTTTCTAATCGTTATATCAATGACAAGTTTCTACCGGATAAAGCTATCGATCTTATTGATGAAACCGCTTCAGCCAAAAGACTAAGTTTTGGTATTGATCCAAAAAAAAATCGTTTATGGCAACTAAATCGTAAACTAAATAAAATAATTTTTGACAAAGAAAAGGCGGCATTGGATAACAATTTTGGTTTGGCCATGACTATGAAAGAAGATGAAATTAAATTGGCACACGAAATAAAATCATTGGAAAAAGAGATTTCTCAACAAAAAGATAAATATCTTGGAACAGTCACGGAAAAAGATATTTTAAATACTATCGCCAAAATAATCAACACTGAACCGAACGAATTGATTTTGGACAATCGCGACCGTTTTGAAAAAATAAAAATCAATTTAAAAAAACAACTAATAGGGCAAGATGAAGTTGTGGATGAAGTGATCAAAACAATAGAAAAAGCACAATTGGGTTTAACTGACCCGCAGAAACCGCTAGGATCATTTATGTTTATTGGAATTTCCGGCACCGGTAAAACCGAATTGAGCAAACTCTTGGCCAAAGAACTTTACCAAAATACCGATTCTCTCATCAAACTTGATATGAGTGAATTTAATGAAAGTTTTGGTGTATCCAAACTACTTGGCTCACCAGCCGGTTATATCGGATATAAAGAAACTAACCCATTTACCGATAAGCTAAAAATGAATCCTTATAGCGTAATTTTGTTTGATGAAATAGATAAAGCCCATCGCGATGTTACTAAACTACTTTTACAATGTTTGGAAAGCGGCTCTATCGCCGACTCGACCGGCAAGAAAATTTCTCTAAAACATGCTATAATAATATTAACTACTTCGATATTTACTGCAGAGCTATACAAAGGTGTGGTCGGTTTTGGTGAAAAAAATAAAAATAACGAAGAAGTTAAAACAAAAATAACGGAAAAACTCAAGGAATATTTTTCTCCAGAACTCATCAACCGCTTAGACAAAATCTGTCTTTTTGGAGAACTGAATCAAAAACAACTGGAAAAAATAGCTCGATTACAAATAGATATTTTTAATGAACGCTTAAAAAATTATAAAACTAAAGTCACTGCTTCGGAAAAAATAATTAATTTTATTGTAAACCAACTTAAACCAGAAAAATATAATGCTCGCGAATTACGCGCCTTACTGGAAAATAAGATAGAAAATTTAATGACTGAAATAATATTGAAGGGAAAAATAAAAAAACAATACACTTTAAGATTGCAAAAAGAAAAATTGGTTATAATCTAATTTTTTAATTTTAAAGTTCAATATTTTAAAAAGATATGGCCGGAGAAAATAAAATGCAACCACTAATCGGAGAAGAATTCCAGCCAGGTTCTCAAACCGGCACAATTTCTGATTTTGAAAAAAGTCCGGCAACAGCCTACGAGCAAATGTCTGGTACCAGATCAGCTAGCGCTAATAAAAGATCTTTGAGAAAAGAATTGGGGTCTGAAAATGAACCTCCAAGAGAAACTCGAAGTATTGATGAAGAAAAACAAAAAGCTGTCGCGGCAAATCTCGCAACTCGTAAAGCTGAAGCAACCCAAAACAAAAAAGAATCTGGTTCTACAGACCAAATTATGAAACAAGCAGCAACAGCAGCGACTAAAATTCCCGGTGTTGGTTGGTATATAAAAGTAATAGCCATTATTATTCGTATCTTGAAAATTTTTACTGGGGAACAAATAGCCGGTTTTTTGGCAATCTGGTTCTTGGTGGGCACGGCTCTGGCTTTTTTAAATATTTTACCGATAGTCGGCACAATACTATTTTTAATAATTCCGCCTTGTGCAGCTCTGCCGCTTACCGCTTTGCTCTGGCCGAAAATAAAACCATTTTTGGAAGAAGCCGGAAAAATAACACCTATAAAAAAATAATCTTAAAAAAAATTAATAAATTTTTATGTCTGATTCAACTAAAAAAATTCTCATGATTATCGGCTTGATTTTAATCGCCGCACTTTTGGGTTTTGGTCTTTATTATATGTTTAGCAAAACTCTACCAAAACCGACTATTCCCCCTCCCGGAGAAACATCTACCACAACCGGGGCAGGTTTTACTCCTTCCGGAGTAAGAATCGTCACTACCACCGGCCCGAATGGGCAAATTATAACAACAACTTTACCGGTAGCCGGAGTAATTCCTACCACCGGACCTGGTTATTATCAGAGTACAGCGGTCACAAAAATAGTCGACCAAGCAGTCTCTTTTCCAGCTATCAATAACACAAGTGGTGAACTACGTTTTTATAATGAAAATGACGGAAAATTTTATCAAGTTAAAAGTGATGGCACGATGGAACCGCTGTCTGAAAAAGTTTTTTATAATGTTTCAGAAACCACCTGGGCCAACAACACAGATAAAGCTGTTTTGGAATTTCCAGACCAAAGTAAAATTATTTATAATTTTGAGAAAGATAAACAATATACTATTCCATCTCATTGGGAAGAATTTTCTTTTTCACCAGAAGATGATAAAATTGCCGCTAAAAGTATAGGATATTCTCCTGATAATCGCTGGCTTATAACAACCGGCGATGATGGCACCGGAACAACTTTGATTGAACCTATGGGAGAAAATGCTGACAAGGTGACTGTTTCTTGGTCACCTAACCGTCAAGTGGTGGCTTTTAGTAAAACTGGTGCTGATGATTTGGGCGCTTATAGAAAAGAGATTTTATTAGTTGGACAAAATCAAGAAAATTTTAAATCCATTACTGTTGAAGGTTTAGGTTTTGATTCACAATGGTCTCCAAACGGGAATAAACTCCTTTATAATATCTATAGTCCAAACAGTGATTTTAAACCGGAACTTTGGATAGTAAATTCTTCGGGAGATTATATAGGATCAGGAAGAGAATTTTTAAAAATTAATACTTGGGCTGATAAGTGCACTTTTACCAACGAAAATATACTTTATTGTGCTGTACCTCAAACATTACCCCAGGGTGCCGGAATCTCTCCGAGTATTGCCAATGGCACTCCGGATGAACTTTACAGAATAGATTTGACTACTGGATTTAAAACACCTATAGACCTAGGCGGGTCTTATTCTATAAAAAATATTTATTATGATAACAATAGCAACAAAGTTATCTTTTCCGATTATAACCAAACCGGTATTTTTGAAGTTAATCAATAAATTTTAAATAAAAATCGTTTTTTTGTATGAAAAAAATTTTTATAAGTTTAATTATTGTTTTAGTTGGTTTATTTTTGATAACTTTATCCATAGTTAAACAAAGTTCTCAAATTACCATAAAACCGATTTCCAAACCTTTGGTTGAAAACAATGCTGTACGATTACCAGTAGATGATAGTGGCCCTATTTTTGGCAATCCCGGGTCTCCCATAACGGTCACTGAATTTTTTTCTTTTAATTGTAATGATTGCATCAAAATTCATACAGAATTAGTCAATTTTATAAATCAAAACCCCAGTCATGTTCGTCTGATTTCTCAAGGTGTTGCAATAGAAAACTGGTTGGGAAACAAAAATAACTATCCTCTTTTGGCTCTTTATTGCGCTGAACAACAAAATAAATATTGGGATTTTTTGAATAAATCTATTCAACTAAAAAAAATAGATGAAATAAATATAAAAAATCTGGTTTCTGAAATTAAATTGAACTCGGATGTTTTTGAAAATTGTCTTAAAGAAAATACCAATATTGCTAAAATTGAAAATCTACAAGATAAATTAAAATCTTTCGGAATTATAGAGACACCACTTATTTTTGTTGATAATAAAAAAATTAATTTAACCGATGGTGTTACAATAAGTACTATTTTGAATAGTCTTATCGAAAAATAATATGAAAAAAATAATTTTATTTTTATTTTTTATAATTTTATTATCCAAACCAACTATAGTTTCTGGTGCTGGCGGAGCTATTTATCAATGTCGCTGTAACGCAAAAGAAGTTGTTGTAAATTCTGCTGGAATAAGTCAAATGATAAATCTACTAGGTATAACTTTCAAAATGGATGACATAGAAAACCAAAGTATTCTGGGTTGTACTAAAAAATTTGTAGAAGAACACCCAAAGGCAATGGACATATCATGTGTTTATGAACCGCTTTTGGAAATGACCGAACTTTCAGATGAATTTAAATTACAAGCGCCTGACCTAAAAGTAAGAATACCTGGATTTGACAAATTTAGCGATCCCCCTACCCAATGGGACAAAGAAGGAAACGTTTATCTGCCTTGGATTGGAGAATATATTCAAGCTATTTATAATTTTGGTTTAGTTGCTATCAGTATTTTAGCAGTTTTGATGATTATTGTTTCCGGTATCAAAGTGATGATGTCCGGTCTCGGAGGAGAGAAAAAAGAAGCTTACAAACGTATTGCTCAAGCGGTTATCGGTTTGGCTTTAGCCTGGAGCTCTTATACGATTCTTTTTATTATCAATCCTAATTTATTAAAATTAAAAAGTTTGCAAATTCAATTGGTGCAACCGATAGATATCCCCGACGATTATATGCCGGAAATTCCAGACTCTCCCGCCGATGTGCCACCACATGATTTAGTTTCTCTTGATGGTTATAATAAATTTCTTGTAACTAATGCTACTAATGAAGCTTTTAAAAAAGTAAAAGAAGAACTCAAAAAAATAGGCGAAATCGGCGTTAATAGTGCTTATCGCGGGCCGGGAGAACAATATTCTTTAATGGTTAAACTTTGTGGTTGTCCTAATCCCCCACCACAAAATGCAGTAAAATCTGACTGGGAAAAACTTTGTACAAATTATAAAGGGTGCAATGTAGCAATGGTGGTAGAAATAAAAAACGGAATTATGCAAGCGCCGAAAGTATCTCATTTTTCCGGCCAAGCCCTAGATGCACAAATGTCAAATAAACCCACTACTATACCTTGTAGCGATAGTAGCGACCCCAATATTGTTCTAAGTGATGGGGTGGCTAAATTTACAAGAGATGGCAATACGTGGAATGTGGGGTATTGCATTTCAAAAGAACAACAACTACTGATAAAAGCCATGTTAAACAACGGTTTCTGTGTTTTACTTGGAAATTCTAAAAATCTTCGTGAATCTTGGCATTTTCAATATCAAATCTTTAATGATAATTGTGTAGGTAAAGATCATGCTAATATTAAAAAACTTTATTACGTTCAAAATGACGAAGAAAAATAATATTTTTATTTGCTCCAACTGTGGCGCGCAATTCCAAAAATGGGTTGGGCGTTGTTTGGAGTGTGGAAAGTGGGGTACATTAGTTGAAAGTGAAAAGTTGAAAGTTGAAAGTACGGAAAAAGAAATAAAATATCCAACGATTAAAACTTACTCCTTAAACGAAATAAAAGGACAAGAAACTCAGAGATTACAAACTGGGATTGGTGAGATGAATAGAGTACTTGGTGGCGGATTGGTACCAGGAAGTTTTATTTTACTTGGTGGAGAACCTGGAATTGGTAAAAGTACTATCGCCTTGCAACTAGCTAATGCAATAAAAAATACTATTTATGTTTCTGGCGAAGAATCTATTCAACAAATCAAAATGCGCGCCGAAAGATTGGGAATAAAAAACAATGACTTGATGTTAGCCAATGAAACTCACGTGGAAAAAATCATTGCCACGCTCAAAGAAAAAAAACCAACCCTTGCAATCATTGATTCCGCCCAAACTGTTTACTCAGCCGAGTCCGATGGTGAAGCTGGTGGTTTATCCCAAATTCGTGTATGTGCCACCAAAATCATGGAAGTGGCCAAAACTACTAATACAGCTATTGTTTTGGTTGGTCATGTCACCAAAGATGGTGAAGTGGCTGGGCCAAAAACCCTAGAACACTTAGTTGATACAGTGCTCTATCTTGAAGGAGACCGCCACCATTTTTATCGTATTTTACGCACAGTAAAAAATCGTTTTGGCAGCACAGACGAAGTCGGAGTTTTCAATATGGCACAAAACGGATTAGAAGAAGTCAAAAATCCATCCGCTTCTTTTCTTTCCGAAAGACAAGAAAATTTATCCGGCAATGTTATTACATGTCTCATGGAAGGCACTCGTCCAATACTAGTAGAAATTCAAGCTCTTGTCAGTAAAACAGCTTTTGGTTTTCCCGTACGTAAAGCTAGTGGGTTTGAATTAAACAGATTACATGTGCTAGTAGCAGTATTACAAAAACGTGCAGGCTTAAATCTAGAACAATACGATATTCATCTCAATGTAGTTGGTGGATTAAAAGCTGATGAACCAGCTGCTGATCTCGCTGCCGCCCTAGCTATTGCCTCTGCATATAAGGATAAACCTCTGGATTTTCGTCTAGCTTCGTTTGGAGAAGTCGGTCTCAACGGCGAAATTCGACCGGTCCCATTCATAGAAAAAAGAATTAAAGAATGCGAACAGCTCGGGATGAAAATGGTAATAACAAATTTAGGTGCAAAAGATAAAATAAAAACTTCGGAAAAAATAAAATTGTTTGAAATAAAAAATATTAAAGAGATAATAAAACACACTTAAAAAAATCCGCCAAAAGCGGATTTTTTTTAAACTCAAAAGTCAAAACTTCGGTGTCCCGATTAAATCGGGACGATTTTTATTATAAATATTGCGAAGCGATACAATAGTTTTGAGATTTGAGATTTATTCTAGATGTACACTCTTCTCCCAAGCCCCAAACTTCGCTTTTATCGTAGGATATTTCTCAAATTCAACAGCTATTTCTTTCGCCGCTTCACGAGCTTTTTTTATCAAAACTTGATCAGTCAATTTTGCTAATCTCAAATTTTCTTCTCCACTTTGCACCGTGCCATAAACATCGCCTGGTCCCCTAATTTCTAAATCCTTTTCCGCCAATTTGAAGCCGTCATTTTCTTTTTCAAAATATTTCAAACGCTCAGATGATTTTTGTGCTTGTTTTTGTGGAAACAAAAAACAATATGACTGATATTCGCTTCTACCTACCCGACCACGAAATTGATGCAATTGTGCCAACCCAAACCTTTCAGCGCCTTCAATCATCATCACACTGGCATTTGGGATGTCCACCCCGACTTCAACTACGGACGTAGAAACCAAAATATCAATTTCTTTATCTTTAAATTTTTTCATTACTAAATCTTTTTCTTCACTTTTCATTTTTCCATGTAAATATCCGACTTTCAGATTAGGGAAAATATTTTTACTAAGTTTTTCATATTCACTCATCACACTTTTCTTTTCCAAAGACACATTCCAACTCGGCTGATAGCCGTTTATTTCAATACCATTTTCTTCTTCTGCGCCTTTGGCAGACTTTTCTTCTATCAATGGACAAATCACAAAAACTTGTCTCCCCTGCTTTACTTGGGAACCAATAAACTCATACGCTTTTTGACGATTATGTTCTTCTACCAAACGAGTCATTATTTTTTTTCTCCCCAACGGCATTTGTGAAATAATAGAGATGTCCAAATCACCATAGATCATCAAAGCATATGACCGGGGAATTGGTGTAGCCGTCATACTCAAAAAATGTGTGTGCTCGCCTTTTTCTTTTATCAATTTTCTCTGATTTACACCGAAACGATGTTGTTCATCCACTACTACCATGCCAAGTTTGGAAAAATTTACTTTATCACCAAGCAGGGCGTGAGTACCGATGATTATATCTACTTCTCCATTTTTAATTTTATCCAAAACTTCTTTTTTTTGTTTAGCTTTTACATCACTAGAATATTCAGTATTCAATATCCAATATTTATTATTAGTCAAAATAGCTATTCTAACTTTATTTCCTAGTAAGCCACACAATGTATTATAGTGCTGTAGAGCAAGTATCTCCGTTGGTGCCATCAAAACACCCTGGAAGCCGTTTAAAACAACATTTAACAGGCAAATACCGGCCACTATAGTCTTGCCCGAACCTACATCACCAGAAAGTAACCTGTTCATCGGTATTCCCTTTTGTAAATCCTGCAAAATCTCCCAAGCTGATCTTTTTTGTGTGTCGGTTAATTTATATGGCAAACTTGCAACAAAATTTTTTATTTCTGACTCAAAAAATTTCATGGCTGGAGCAATTTCTCTGATACGATTGGCACGAGTGATTTCTGATTTTAGTTGCAATAATAATAATTCGTTGAATTTCAAACGATCCGTACTTTGTTTGAGATCAATGTCGTCTTTGGGAAAATGGATTCCACGCAAAGAATCTTTCAGTGGCGCTAAATCAAAACTATCCAAAATTTTTTCTGGTAACCAATCTTTCATTTTTTCTGTGACAGGTAATGCTTGCTCTATCAAAAATCGCATCTGTTTTTGCGTTATCCCGTGAGTTAACGGATACATCGGCACCATCCGCGCGGTGTGTGTTTGAATATTTTTATTTTTTTCATAATAGGGGCTGTTCATTTTCACCCCAAACATATCATCGCTAATTTTTCCGGAAAGATAAATCTGATCACCGGTTTGTAAATTTTTGGCAATGAAGGGCTGATTAAACCAAATGGACCGAAACGATCCACTGTCGTCACTCAGCATCGCTTCGGTAATATTTTTTCCACGCCGTCTACTTCTTTTGCTATTGATAAATTCCACTCGAGCCAAAACCGTAGCTGTCATTCCAGGCTTCAATTCGGATATTTTGTACACTTGGCGATAATCTTCATAGCGGAAAGGAAAGTATGACAACAACTCCCCGATATTTTTGATATTGAGACGTTTGAGATGGCTGGCGGTCTTTTTCCCGACTTTATTAAGTTGTGAAACAGGGGTGGATAAAAACATAATTAATGCTAATATTATAGCATAAAAAACTGAAATAAAAAGTTCGATTCCTACCGATACAATACACATAATTAAAATACTGCCCTTGTGGGCAGTATTTTAATTATGTGATCTCGCTAGGAATCGAACCTAGATTGCAAGCTCCGCAAGCTTGCGTCCTATCCGTTGAACGACGAGACCGATATTATTTTAAAAATTGACGCTTTAAAGCATCAATTTTTTAAAGCTGGTATACTGTAGCACATTTTTAATGTAATTTCAAGAGGCGACCCATTTTATCAGAAAACGGTTCGTCTTCTTCTTCTAAATTTTCTGTTACAAATTGACTAAGATATTCATGAACAGGTCGAGGATCAATATCTCCAAGCGGCACACTAACACGATGTTTGATAACATTTTTTAATCCAAAGTACAAAACTTTTACTTCAGGCGGATTATAAATAATCCAAAAATCATTTAATTCACTAAAACGATAGTATTTATCGCCAATGATAATACCTGTTTGCACGATAGCAAAAGGCATTTCAATCGGTTCATTTTTATCCTGCAAAAAAATAATAATTGAAAACAAAACTAAAATTATAGCAAATAAATAATTTTGCGATAAAATCGCATAAACCAACATGGTCAAACCAACAATACTCATTATCCAATACCAGCGCAAAGTTCTCTCATGTTTTTCATATTCTTTAAAAGACCATGAAAAAATAATTTCTCCAAAATTAACTTGTTCTTTTGTTAAATCTTGTGGCATATTAATATATTATGGTGGACTCAAGAGGGCTCGAACCTCTGACCTTACGGATGTGAACCGTACGCTCTAACCAACTGAGCTATGAATCCTATTTTGCTCCTCTGGTTATATAAACAAAAACTTCCCTCTTGCTCTAATTTTAACACACCACTAAAAAGTTATCAATAGACTATTTGGTCTAATCTTATAGAGATTGAATTTTAAAAATTACTATGTTATAATCTTTTTCGTATGGAAAGTAAAGAAAAAAAGCCAATTTTAGAGGATAAATACCCAGCTGAAAAAAGTTCTGATGATGAAAAAAGAATCAATGATTTTGATTTAAAAAAACCTCTAAAACATAAGTGGTTTTGGTATGTTTTATCCGGACTATTGTTAATATTCCTGTCTTTTTTGACTTACCAAAATATTCAGGCTGCCAAAAATGGCAGTTTACAAATACTGGAACCTAAAAAATTCGGTATTTTTAATACTGTTAAAAATTTTCTTTTTCATTCTGACAACATGCTAGAGGGGCAAAGAGATGACAGAATAAATATTTTATTACTTGGAATCGGTGGCCCTGGACACGATGGCCCCTATCTCTCCGACACCAACATTATTGCTAGTATAAAACCTAGTACCAAAGAAGTAGCAATGATTTCTATCCCCCGTGATTTAGGAGTAAAGATAGGTGACAAAGGAGTAAATAAAATAAACTTTGCCAGTGCCTGGGGGGAAATAGAAAATCCCGGTCAAGGAGGTGAATATGCTCGTCAAATTTTTGAAAAAACTTTCAATTTAGACATTCCTTATTATGTAAGGTTGGATTTTAAAGCTTTTGAAGAAATCATAAATCTAGTTGGCGGAATAGAAGTTGAAATAAAAAATTCATTCATAGACCAAGCTTATCCCGGTCCAAATTACTCCTATCAAACAGTACAATTTGAAAAAGGTCTAGAATTGATGGGTGGTTCACGTGCTTTAATTTACGCTCGTTCTCGTCATGGCACCAACGGAGAAAACTCTGATTTTGCTCGTTCTCGTAGACAGCAACAAATTATGTCCTTGCTAAAAGATAAATTACTTTCTTTTGAAACTTATAGTAATCCTATAAAAATAAAAGAAATTTTAGAATCATTGTCTAAAAATATCAGCACCAATCTCAATATCAGCCAAATTATTTATTTGGGCAATTTGGTACGCAACACTAAACAAGAAGAGATTAAAAATTTAGTTTTGGATAGTGGAGAAAATGGTTTTACCGTTCCTTATATTGGAAACGGGGGCGCTTTTATGCTTGCTCCTCGCGGAGGAAAACTAGATTATATCAACTATGCAATCACTAAAATTTTTGACAATATTACTACAACACCAAACTGGACTATGGTAATAAACGATGAATCTGTTTATCAATTTACTACGGAAAAAAACAGCGTTTCTTCAACAGATAAAAAACAAACAATTCCTATCTGGCCAAATGTAAGAATAGAAATATTTAATGGAACCTGGCGTGGAGGTCTGGCTTCCCGCTATCAAAGCAAACTAAGCGATAATGGTTTTAATATTATATCTATCGGCAACGCAGAGGATAGACCTACAGAAAAAACTACAATTTATCTTATTAATAAAAACATTCAAGAAGAAATTATTCTTGCTTTAAACAAAGAAGTGCCGGGAAAAATTATTTCTTCTACTCCAGATTGGTATTTATCTAAATTTTCTCTTACTACCAATACCCTACCCAACAACTACGCCGGTCTAGAAGATGAAGAAATCGAACAAGAAATATTGACAAATCCGCTCATTTCTGATATAATTATCGTTCTTGGCACGGATGCAAAAGAATAAACTAGACTTCGGTCTTCAGACTACGGTCGCGCGAAATTAAAAATTAAAAATTGAAAATTGGTCATATGTCTACTCCCGCAAAAATTGTTGAAACAAAATTACCTACCGTAGCTCTGGTTGGGAGAGTTAATGTTGGCAAATCGACTCTTTTTAACCGCCTTACCGAAAGTGCCCATGCTTTGGTTTCAGACATCCCCGGTACAACTCGCACTCGTAATATCGGCCTGGTAACTTGGCGAGGAAAAAATTTTAGACTTATCGATACCGGAGGTTTAACATTTGATGAAAGCGTTCCTTTGGAAAAAGAAATTATTGCCCAAACCGAAATAGCTTTAACAGAAGCTGATTTGGTAATTTTTGTTACCGATATTCAAGATGAACTCCTTCCACAAGAAAAAGAATTGGCCAAATATTTACGTCAACAACAAAAAAACAAAAAAGTTTTACTCCTTGCTAACAAAGCCGATACATCTTCTTTGAGAACACGTGTTTATGAAAAAGATTGGCTTAAACTCGGACTTGGCGAACCAATTCCGGTATCCGCTAGTAACGGCAGTAATTTGGGTGATTTTTTAGATATTGTTTATAAAAATTTAAATACATCTAAACTTAGACCAAAAAAAGAAAAGGAGATTATACCTATCAAAGTAGCTCTCATTGGTAAACCCAATGTCGGTAAGTCTTCCCTTTTCAACAAACTAATAGGTGAAGACAGAGTTATTGTTTCTCCAATGCCCCACACCACTCGCGAACCACACGACACATTGGTTGAATACGAAAAAACAAATTATTTATTTATTGATACCGCCGGTATTCGTCGTAAAACAAAGGTTACTGGTCAACTTGAAAAAATAGGTATTGGCAAAAGTTTAAGTACTGTCAACAAAGCTGATATTGTTTTATTTTTACTTGATGCCAGTCAGCCAATAACCGATCAGGATCAACAACTTGGTGGTTTCTTGAAAGAGCACACCAAAAGCGTGGTAATTGTAGTCAACAAATGGGATACAGCCGAAGCCAACGACGATGAATTTCGCAATCAAATAAAACAGGATATTTATCATAGTTTTCCACATTTAGACTACGCACCAATAATTTTTGTTTCCGCTTTAACTGGTTACCGAGCTCACCAAATATTCCCTCTTTTACAAGAAGTTTGGGCTGGAAGACAAATAATGGTGGACGAAAAAACTCTAAGTGTATTTTTGAAAAAAATAACTCGCAAACATCTACCTTCCAAAGGTAAGGGCGTTCGCCATCCAAAGATATTAAGCCTTAAACAAATCAACGCTAATCCACCAGTTTTTGAACTAATGATAAAACAAAAAACTTCTCTACATATTTCTTACGTAAAATTTTTGAAAAACAGATTACGTGAAGAATATGGCTTTTTTGCCACTCCGATTATTATCAAGTTGTCTAAATTCAAACAATAATTGCGTATATCGTATAAAGTATTTCGTATGTCGTATTTAAACCGCCAAAACTATGGTGGTTTTTATATATAAACTTGCTAATTTACATCCAGATACGATATACTATATACGCTATACTATATACAAATTTGTATGAAATTAATTATCGGTCTAGGTAATCCAGGAAAAGAATACACCAAAACCCGCCATAACGTTGGTTTTATGGTTATTGATGCACTCGCAAAAAATTTGGGGGCTGATTTTAAATTAAACAAAAAATTTCAAGCTGAGGTTGCGGTAATAAAAAATGGAAAAGAAGAAATTGTCTTGGCTAAACCACAAACTTTCATGAATCTGTCAGGAATTAGCACTCGCGCAATATTGGATTTTTATAAAATTAAACCCAAAGATATTATTGTTATCCACGATGACAAAGATATATTATTTGGGCAAGTAAAATACCAAACCGACCGTAGTGCCGCTGGACACAATGGCATCAAATCTATTATCGAACACCTAAAAACACAAGATTTTTCTCGTGTACGCATCGGCGTAGCTTGGAAAGATAGGGAGAAGATGGGAGACACTGCAAATTTTGTGCTGATGAACTTTACCAAAACTGAGCTGGAAGCGTTGGACGGAATAATCAAGGAAATAGTGAAAAAAATGGCACAAAATTAAATTTTCAATTAAAAATTAAAAATTGTCACTGTGTATTTACTATTATCATTTTTCCCCAAAATCACCTATTCCCGCTTTAAAAAGGCGGTGAATTATTTTATTACTCCGGAAAATATTTGGGAATCTGAAGTGTCTGACTTTATGAGTGCAGGTTGGGAAGAAAATGTATCCGCAGAATTTATTGCTTGGAAAGATAATCAAACAAAAGAAAAACTTCAAGAAATTTTGGACAAAGAAAATGTCCGAATTATAAATATAAATGACGAAGAATATCCGGAGTTACTCAAAAAAATTCCGGACCCACCTTTTACTCTTTTTGTACGTGGAAAAATACCACCCCTGACACCCAGAAGTTTGAGCGTGGTTGGTACACGCAAACATAGTGTTTATGCTAAAATAGCCACGGAAAAAATTGTTAGCGATTTGGCAAGACGCGGTTTTGTAATAGTTTCCGGACTGGCTCTCGGGATAGATGCCCTGGCTCACGAATACGCTCTAAAAGCTGGTGGAAAAACTGTAGCTTTTTTGGGTAGCAGTGTAGCATCGCGCGAAATTTATCCGGTAAATAATCAAAAATTGGCTAATGAAATAGTAGCTTCTGGCGGAGCGGTAATTTCCGAATATCCACCTGGGTTTTTACCTACACTCTACTCTTTTCCCATGAGAAATCGCTTGATTGCCGGTTCTACTCCTGGAACACTAGTTATTGAGGCCCCAATGGGCTCAGGATCGCTAATTACAGCAGAAAATGCTAAAGAATACAGCCGAGTAATAATGTGCATTCCACACCCC
This sequence comes from Candidatus Magasanikiibacteriota bacterium, assembly GCA_036744835.1. GTDB lineage: Bacteria > Patescibacteriota > Patescibacteriia > Magasanikbacterales > GWA2-37-8 > JAKLGL01. The sequence goes on from DAIOHD010000001.1 coordinate 764,241, forward strand.
ATAAATTCAATTTTTGGCACTGGTGGTAATTTATTATTACAAAATGATGCGAAATTAATACTGAAAGCAGAAGATATTTTGGAAATTCTCAATCTAAATTTGGCTATAAAACAAACCACAGAACAAACAGTAATGAATTTCAGCCCTGATGAAGAAAAAATATTGAATATTATGTCAACTGAGCCAAAAAATATTGATTTTATCATCCGCGAGTCCGGTCTTCCCGGTCCTCAGATTAGTGCTATAATGGTATTTTTGGAAATGAGAGGAATTATCAAAAATGCTGGGAATATGAATTTTTACAAAAATATCGTTTAAAATTTGAGACTAAAAAATGACAGAAATTATTCTGTCATTTTTTTATTTATTTTATAAATATCAAAGTGTCGAAAAAGTGATTAAGAAAATCAAAAATCACTTGCGGAGACGAAACACAAACCCGCTGCAGTCATTCCACCTGACGTCGGACTCAGCATAGTCGCGGTTGAGCCACAGACCGCCATCAATACTGCTCAGGTAGAACACGTTCGGGTAGTCATCACGGTCGGAAATTTGTTTCATTCCAATAAAAATTGTTCTTTGAGTTGGGTTTTGCAACCTAAATTGAGGTCCGGTTTCGGGAGGACAGAGTTCCAAACCAAGTTCTTTGACTTTGGCAAATATTTCATTAGTGGTTCTATTTTCTGTTTTAAGATCTCTTACTTTTAAATGAATCAGGGTTTCATTTTCTGCGGTTTTGGAAGTGATAAAATCCGGGGAATTTAGCATGTCTTGTGCATAATCACAAGGGGTAATATTTTGTTTTCTCATTTCTTTTATTAGTTCGTCTTTGGTTTTTCCGCCGACTTCAATGTTATATCTTCTGATTTTACCTTCGGGAAATTCGGTGTAAATATGTTCGGTTTGAAGAGTTTGAAAAATATTGGGAAATAATTCACCAACATAGGCTTTAGTGTTTTCATTTGCTTCATCTTGATTGTGAGCGATTTGATTTGGATCGCAATCAAAAATTATTGACATGTCTTTTTCTTGGTTTCTACCATCTCTGATTTCTTTTACTCTTGGATCATCTTTATATCCAAAACCATGAATAGGTTGATCTATTTCGTAAAGGAAAGTTAATTCGTCTTTATTTAGTTCTTCGTTATTTTGAGTTTTTTTATCTATTTGGGTTAAGAATTTCATGTCCGCAGATTTTTTTACATATTTTTCCGCTCCGGGAAATTCACTCATTTTCTTTTGCGCAATGTCAACCATATTACCTTCAAGATTTTGATCATTATCAGCCACTCCTCTAACTTCACCAATATCCTTTCCTTGCATCCTGATAGCTATGCGCGGAATGGTCGGTTTACCTTGTTTATCCAAAGTGTAATAAACATAAAAATCACCGCCTTTGAGCTGGGTTTGCGCAGTGCCAAAACCTTTGGTACACCAAGCTGTGCCTTTGTTTTGTAGAGATGACCAAAGCGCAGTTGGGTCTGTGTCTTTTTGATATTTTTTCCATTCACCTCTTGTTTCTTGTCGCATTTCCGGAGTAATCTCTCCGGATTGTTTTATCCCTTCAGCATATTGTTTGGCAAAAGAAAGTTTGGCAAAATTGGCAACTTTTTCTTTAGTAATCAGTTGGTCTTCAGGGATATTTTGGAGTGCATTTGCTTTTTGTATTTTTCTAAGCTTTTCAAACATTTCCGGATCTTTTTCCGCCTCAATCATCTGCTCTACATAAGCCAAAGCCCCTCTGTCAATATCTGGAAAAAGACGCACTGTACCCGGAGATCGTTTGGTAAATTCTCCTTTATCTTTGTCATAATCTCCCAAATCAAGAACATTGCGAAAAGCGTAATATCTAAACCAAGTAGGATATGGTTCATTGGCATCTGAAAGATATGAAATCCAGCCATCCAAACTTTTTTCTACATCTGTAACGGCAATCTCTCCGCGCTCTGCAAGTTCCTCTTGCCCGTATTGAGCATCAATACCCAAAGTTCTAGCTGCGCGCTCTTCAACTCTGGCCGCATTTTCAGCCATTTTTTCTTTATTGGGACGAACATATTTTTCCATCACCATTTCTCGAAGTAATGACATGGCTCTGGGGCGGGATTCTCCGTCAACTGTTTTTTTCTTCTGTTTTTTCTCAGGATCAAGAACTAGGCTTTCCAAACGGTCAAGATAATTTTGAATTGTAGATTCCGGGTCGCCTTTTACTTTTTCGCCAGTTTTGCTTTCGGTGCGTTTTTTGGCATTCAAAACTTCTTCACTAGTGTGAAGATTGTATTTGTTTTTGAGGAAGTTTGGATTTTCGGACATAGAAAACACTAATTTAAAAACACGAATTAACGCAAATAAAAAGTAGAGAATGTCATTCCCGCATAAACAAAAATCCAGTGGCAATTACTAACTTTAACTTTCCTGGATCCCCGCCTTCGCGGGGATGACACGCTGTAAAAAGCAAGTTCTTTTTTACTTATTCCATAATAGCTAATATTTTAACTTTTGTCCAATAAAATAATCAATAAATACCTTATAAATTGACTATTTTATACATATATAGTAGAATAGGGTCTAAAATACATTATGAAAACACTTGTAATCGTAGAATCTCCTACAAAAGCCAAGACAATTTCTCGTTTTTTGGGCTCTAATTACACAATTAAGTCCTCTTTTGGTCATATAAGAGATTTGCCAAAAAGCAAAATCGGGATTGATATTGAACATGATTTTAAACCTCAGTATGTAGTTTCCAAAGACAAAACCAAAATTGTCAAAGAATTGCAAGCCGCAGCTAAAAAAGCGGACGAAGTAATACTCGCAAGCGATGAGGACCGTGAAGGAGAGGCTATTTCTTGGCATTTGGCAGAAATTTTGGATTTGAAAAACAAAGAAATCAAACGTATTACTTTCCACGAAATTACCAAACATGCGATTGAAGAAGCCATAAAACACCCTCGTAAATTGGATATGAATTTGGTTGATGCCCAACAAGCTCGTCGTGTGCTTGATAGATTAGTAGGTTATGAATTATCCCCATTTCTGTGGCGTAAAGTAGCCAAAGGATTGTCCGCCGGCCGTGTTCAATCTGTAGCTGTGCGTTTGGTTGTTGAACGTGAACGCGAAATCAAAGCTTTTAATATTGAAGAATATTGGAGTTTGAGCGGTTTATTTGCCAAAGACAAAAGTGAATCATTTGAAGCTAAGCTTCATTCTATTGCGGACAAAAAATTGGATAAGATGGATCTCAAAGATACTTCCGCTGTAGAAAAAATAGTGAAAGATTTGGAAAAACAAAAATATACCATACAAAATTTAGAGAAAAAACAAACAAAACGCAATCCTCTACCTCCCTTTACAACTTCTACTTTACAACAAGAAGCCAACAATACTCTAGGCTTTTCTGCCAAACAAACAATGATGTTGGCACAAAAATTATATGAAGGTGTAGAAATGGGCACACAAGGACACGTCGGTCTCATCACTTATATGAGAACCGATGCGGTAAATTTATCAGAAAAATTTTTAAAAGAAGCCAAAGAAGTGGTTGAAAAAGAGTTTGGTAAAAAATATTCTTTGTCTGAACCAAGATTTTATAAAAATAAAAATAAAAATGCTCAAGAAGCTCATGAGGCTATCCGTCCGACCGATGCTTTTCTTACTCCAAAATCAGTAGAACCTTATTTGGATAGAAATCAATATCGACTTTATGATTTGATTTGGCGTCGAGCCGTGGCCACTCAAATGGCTGAAGCAGAGATGAACTCTGTAAGTTTGGATATCGTATCTGATAATAATTATTTATTTCGTGCCACAGGACAAACTATTCTTTTTGAAGGTTTCTTGAAACTTTTTCCAGAAAAATCCAAAGAAAATGCTTTGCCTGAATTAAAAATAAAAGACATTGTAAACTGTTTGGAATTAAAACCAGAACAACATTTCACTGAACCTCCAGCCAGATATTCTGACGCCACTCTCGTCAAAGCTATGGAAGAGTTTGGTATTGGTCGTCCTAGTACTTATGCTCCGACCATCGCCACAATTGAAAGTCGTGGTTATGTGGATCGTGATGAAAAAAAACGTCTTGCTCCAACTGATATCGCCTTTTTGGTTAACGATGTTTTAGTAGAACATTTTGCTCAAATTGTAGATTATAAATTTACCGCGGAAATGGAAAGTACGCTTGACGATATCGCTGAAGGTACAAAAAAATGGGCTCCGGTAATTTCTGCTTTTTATACTCCTTTCAAAGAAAATCTGGTTATCAAAGATAAAGAATTGGTTAAAAAAGATATTGTAGAAGAAGAAACAAATGAAGTTTGTGAAAAATGCGGTAAACCAATGGTAATAAAAACTTCTCGTTATGGAAAATTTTTGGCTTGTACCGGATATCCAGAATGTAAAAACACCAAAAATATCGGTCGCGACGGTCAAGTCGAAGAAAAACCAACCAACGAACCAACGGGGGAAAAATGTGAAAAATGCGGAGGAGATATGGTCAAGAAAGTCGGACGTTTCGGACCATTTTTAGCTTGTGACAATTATCCTAAATGTAAGAATATAAAAAATATTGAGGTTAAAATAGATATGAAGTGTCCTAAATGTGAGAATGGTGATATCGTCCAAAAGCGCAGTAAACGAGGAAAAATATTTTTTGGCTGTAGTAAATATCCAGATTGTGATTTTGCACTTTGGGAAAAACCAACCGGAAAATTTTGCGAAAAATGTAAAGCCCCGATGATAATTGATAGAAAGGGGTTAGAAAAATGTAGTAATAAAGAATGCAACTAAACTAAAACCTCCCCATGGGAGGTTTTTAAATAGCGAAACACCTCCCCATGGGGGAAGTGTTTCTAAAGTGCGAAACGCCTAGACGCCTTAATGCCTTTGGTAATGCCAAGGTTCTGGCGCAACGCAAAATTATAATAACAAAAATCAATAAAAAAAGCAATGTTTTAAAAATAATCTATATATTCGTGTTGATTCGTATAAAAAATTATTATTATTTAAAAGCAAAATCCCGTGTCCAACTAGTGTACACGGGATTTGCTGGCGCTAAAGGCGCTTTTTGACATTACCAATATTAATATAGCATAAATTTACCATCTTGTCAAGAGTTGAATTTGAGGATATGATATATAGTAGATAAAAATATGCATAGAGGCTGGTTTTTCGAAATTCCAAAAGATTTAGATTCTAATACTTTATTTAAAGTATTAAAAACTTATTGCTCTGCCAATGATGTGGAAAGGGCTATTTTTGCTTATACTTATGCAGCCGATGCTCATAAAGATAAAAAACGATATTCCGGAGAATCTTATATCACCCATCCGTTAACTGCCGCCTATTTTTTGGCCAAAATGCACATCGACGTTAATATTGTTATCGCCGCTTTGCTTCACGATGTACCAGAAGATGCCGGGGTACCGATAGAAGAAATAGAAAAAATCTTCGGCGAAGATATCGCTAACATGGTAAAAGGTATCACCAAGTTAGGAAAACTAAAATATCGCGGTCTTGAAAGATATATAGAAAACCTGCGTAAAATGTTCTTGGCAATGGCTGAAGATATGCGCGTGATGATCATCAAATTTGCCGACAGGATACACAATCTCAAAACCTTGGAATTTCATACTCCAGCCAAACAATATCGTATCGCTAAAGAAAGCTTAGAAATTTATGCACCTATCGCCAATCGTCTCGGGATGGGCGAATTCAAAGGAGCGCTCGAAGACCTATCTTTTCCCTATGTTTATCCGGAAGATTATGAAAAAGTAAAAACTATTCGTAATAATTTTATTGAAGAATCTGAAGAATATTTGGAAAAAATGATGGAAGTCACAAAAAAAGAATTACAAAAAAATGACATTGAGGTTACGGATATTCATGGTCGAAAAAAACAATTGTACAGTTTATATCAAAAATGTTTAGCTAAAAATTGGATGATTGATAAAATTTATGATATCGTTGCTCTGCGAGTTTTAGTAAAAGATCTAGGAGATTGTTACGCTGCTTTGGGTATTATACATAAACTTTGGAGACCACTTAAAGGAAGAATAAAAGATTATATAGCACAACCAAAACCCAATGGCTATCAATCATTACACACAACTGTTTTTTGCGATGATGGTAAAATAGTAGAATTTCAAATTCGCACTCCAGAAATGCACGATGAAGCCGAGTATGGTATCGCTGCTCATTGGCACTATGATGAAAAAGGTAAATCAAAAATACCCAATCGCGACATACCTTGGGCCAAAGAATTAGCCAAAATTCAGAAAGAGCTTTTAAACAACATGTCTGATCTGGAAAATTTAAAATTGGATTTTTTTCAAAATAGAATTTTCATTTTTACCCCGGTCGGTGATGTTATTGATTTACCAGAAAATGCAACACCCGTAGATTTTGCCTATCAAATTCATACCGAAGTTGGTAATAAGTGTACTGGAGCCAAAGTAAACGACCAGATGGTTAGTTTAGATACAGCGCTTAAAAACGGAGACGTGGTGGAAATAATTATTGATAGAACTCGTAAAACCCCTAATGCCGATTGGTTGGAATTTGTAAAAACAAATAGCGCCAAAGCAAAAATCAAAGAAGCCATCAATAATAATAAAAGTGGGTGGTTGAAAATGCTCATCCCGCCATTAAAAAAATAATCCCGGTTAAATCGGGATTATTTTTTTATTAAAAAGATTGCAAAAATTACAAAGATTTAAAAGATTATTCCAATCCAGTGATTTTGCGAATAAGTTGAACAAGTTCTTCTTTGGAATAATATGAGATATTGATACTTCCGGACTCCCCGCGAGCGGAAATGGAAACTTTGGTGCCAAGTGCTTCTCTTAATTTTTCTTCTAAAAACAAAAGATTGGCATCTCGTTTGATAGGAATTTTCTTAATTCTTATTTTTTGAGCCTCACGTTCCAATTCACGAACGGTTATTTTTTGTCCAAGCATCGATGAAAGCATTTCTAAGCGCTCTTTATCAGATGGTAGTGCTAACAAAGCTCTCGCTTGTCCAGTGTTTATTTTACTATCTATCAATGCTTCTTTTACTTTTTCCGGCAAATCCAATAAACGAACGATATTTGCCACAAAAGATCGGCTCTTGCCAACTCTAACGGCTACTTCTTCTTGGGTTAAATTAAATTCTTCCATTAGTCTTTTGTAAGCAAAGCCTTCTTCAATCGGATTTAAATCAGCACGCTGTACATTTTCTATTAAAGATACTTCTAACTTTTCTTGATCTTTAAATTCTTTTACCAAAGCTGGTACAGTAGCCAAACCAGCCAATTTACTGGCTCGCCAACGACGCTCTCCGGCAATAATCTCATAATTACCATCTGATTTTTCTGATAAAACAAGAGGTTGTAAAACACCGTGTTTTTTAATACTTTCAGAAAGCTCGTCTAAAAGTTCCGGTTTAAAATTTTTACGCGGTTGTTTTGGATTGCTAAAAATTTTACTTACTGGTATAAACCATAGATTATTTTCTAAATTTTTTTCTTCTTTTTTAACAATCGATTTTTCTGAAACAACCAAATTGCCCGCTTTTGAGACAACAGGTGTCACAATCGGTTCTTTTTTAATATTATTGTTAGACGAAATTAATGCGCCTAAACCTCGGCCTAGAGACATAAGGTTAAGTTACAAGTTGCAAGTAAAAAGTTGCAAGTAAAAATTAAATAGTATTAGAATTATTATTTTCAAACCTCTCCACAAACTCTTTTGCTAAACGTTCGTATGCTTTTGCACCCTTACCACTGGGTTCATAATGAAAAATACTTTTACCGTATGATGGAGCTTCGGCTAAACGAACAGTTCGTGGAATAACTGAACGGAAAATATTGTTAGGAAAATATTTATACAATTCATGCAAAACTTCCTCAGACAAACGATTGCGACTATCAAACATAGTCAAAACCGCTCCTAAAACACTCAATTCAGCTTTGACATTTTCTTTTACCAAAGCTATAGTTTTGAGCAATTGACCCAAACCCTCCAAAGCATAGTACTCGGCTTGCACAGGGATAAGAATATGATCAGCGGCAACTAAGCCATTGAGAGTTAAAATACCAAGTGACGGCGGACAATCAATGATAATATAATCATAAGCGTGTTTGGCCTGTGCTAAAAGATCGTCAAGCTTAAATTCACGTCTATCCAAATTTACCAATTCTACATTAGCTCCAGCTAAATCTTGCGTGGCCGGTAAGATTCGCAAACCAACATGTTTAGAATCAACTATCACATCGTGAACTGGATGGTCGTTTACCAAAGCATGATATAAACCTTTTTCAAGCTCATTATGATTGATACCTAAACCAGAAGTTGCATTAGCTTGCGGGTCTAAATCTACAAGCAAAACAAACTTGCCCAAATCAGCAAGCCCAGCAGCTAAATTCACTGCTGTGGTGGTTTTACCCACACCACCTTTTTGATTAACTACGGAAATTACTTTTGACATAAAAATACCCAAAAATTGACCGAATTACGGTTAATGTTATTTTATCATAAGCTTGACAAAAAATCAAAATTTGGTACAATTGTACACATAAAAATGCCCTGGTGGCGGAATTGGTAGACGCGCACGACTCAAAATCGTGTACCGCAAGGTGTGAGAGTTCGATTCTCTCCTAGGGCACTAAAACAAAATACAGACTTTATGTCTGTATTTTGTTTTATAGGGTTCCCCGGGAGAGAATCGAACTAGGAAAGGGAGAAAACGTGAGTTTTCTCTTGCTGAGGAAAGGTATTGGAAAACCCGAAGGTTTTCCAAGGAGGAAGCCGAAGGCTGACGACGTGAGTCTTCTCTCCTATATCAAATCTTTATACTCTTTAACTTCATCCTCAAACTTCACTTCCTCTTTCGTAATCTCCCTAACCTCTTTTGGTAATTTTGAAATATCAAAAAATCTAATTGGCTTACCTAAACTCTTAAACATTTGGATTTCAGCCAAAACACCATCACTAACCTCGCCATAAACCCACAATTCATCGCTTCTTTTCATTAAATTATTATTACCATTCCGCACCAAATCTCTTTCTACCAATTCATATAAATAATAACCAAACGTGTTAAATGGATTTACCGGTACAACTCCTTGTTCAAAAGCGTGTTTGCAAATCAACATTCTTTGATGAAAATTTTTACAAGACTGAGCAGTAAAAATCACCTTCTTTTCTTCTTGCAACCCTTCTGCAATATGTTCAAAATTATTCATAATATTTGTTTTACTTCTTTTCTTTCATTAAATTACCAATTTTATCCAAAAATTCTTTTATCGCCTCAACATCTTTTTCTTCTTTTATTCTATCCAAATTACTGTTAAAATTGACAACTAGACTATTTAGGCTTTCTATCGCTTTAGCGTCACTTAATTTTAAAACATACGGAAGAATGTTTGGATTTTTTTCTTCCCCTGAAAAATACTCTTCATAAGTTTGTATCGGCTTCATTTCTTCAAATCTTGATAATTGTCTACAAAAGTCTATCATCAAATAAGCATTTACATAATCCATGCTCAACTTTACACCACCACCAAATTGCATATCTACTTGCCTTTTTTCTTCAAGAGGTAAGCTGATTTCTTCGGGTTTAAATTTTTCCATACTTTTAATTATTTTTAATTTTATTAACTAAATCGTACCAAAAATAACCAGCTGTGTCCAGTTTGTACATATTATTGCCACAACCCAAATTTTCCGCTAAAATATAGTCAATATGAATCCTGTCTCTGTTATAATTTATAGTTATATTTTAACTGCTTTATTGCTGGTTTATTTTATAGTTCGCGATTTACGACAAAAAGACCTATTTTTCAACCTTCATAAAAAAATTGCCTATTTGTGCGTTATTGTACTGTGTTTTGGAATTATCTGCGCTTTTTACGCACATTTGATAGAACCATTTATTTTAATCACCAAACAAGTAGAAATAGAAAACACATCTTTTAAAAATCCTATCAAAATTGCTTTTGTTGCCGATATTCAAGCTGGTAGACATAAAAAAATTGATTGGATAGAAAAAATCACGGATAAAATAATAGCGACTGAACCAGATTTAGTAATTTTTGGCGGAGATTTGATAGATAATGAGGGGGTTTTTGAAGACGAAAGTATTTATTTAGAACCGTTAAAAAAGGTTGCAAAAAAATATCCAAGTTTCTATGTGTTTGGAAATCACGAGTATGGTTTAGGGCAAATGGATTTATCCAAAAGACATCTAGGCACGGGTGACAAAACAAAAGAATTAACAAATCAAATGGAAAAACTCAACATAACTTTATTAAAAAATAATTTATATTGTTTAGAAGTAAAAAATCAAAATCTTTGTCTTTTTGGCATTGATGATATTTATGCTGGAAAAAAAGATTATGCAGAATTAAAAAATTTACCTGAAAACTACCCCTTGATTTTTATTACTCACAATCCAGATGGTATACTTGATTACCCGGAAATATTTAAAAAACCCAATTTAGTTTTAGCTGGACATACTCACGGCGGACAAGTTTATTTACCTGTTTTAGGGCCAGTTGGTAGCGTTGATTTGATATTACCTAAAAAATTCTATCGTGGATTAAATTATTGGGAAAATATCCCTATTTTTACTTCTGTAGGAGTTGGTGAATCAGGAGGGCAAATACGTTTTATGTCTATTCCAGAAATTGTCTTGATTACTTTAACCCCTTGATTTTTTGGCTAATTTGTGCTAAAATAAACCAAATACAAAGCATATGTTATACCCTAAAAAAATCACTAAATTTAGCCAAATTAATCTGGTCAATACCTCTTCTCCAGTCGGCAAAAACGACTGGTCTGTTTTCGAAAAATCTCTAAGTAAACTCCAAACACAATATCCGTTAACCAAATATTTTGAAGTGGAAAGAAATTATCTTGACCCACGCTATCTTTCTGCGTCCGGTTTAGAGCGTTTACGTAAACTTCGCAAAGCTCTCAAAAAAGTAAATTGGCTTTTACCGGTTTACGGTGGCACCGGATGTGCTGACATTGTTCGTCGTTTTTCCCCCGAAGATTTAGCAAGGCTAAAAAAACAAAAACCGATTGTGAACGGATTTTCTGATACGACTTTTTTAATAAACTTTTTATATTTTAAGATTAAACTTCTCACTTTTCATTACAGTAATGCTTGCGGACTTTTTGTCCAAAATAATTATAAATTATTTTTTGATGTTATCTCCGGAGAAAAAACTAAATTTTCTTTTCAAGAAAAAAATTATAAATGGATAGGTAGCGCCGGAGCACCAAACAACCCACTTGAGGGTATTTGCATCGGCGGCAATTTCAGCACTTTTCGCGATTTGCTAGACATCGGCGATATTAATCCACGTTCTTGGGAAGATTATATTTTATTTATTGAGGAACTGGATATGGATTTGGAAGATTTACATCGGATAGTTATCGCTTTGGATGCGCGAGGTGTTTTCAGGAAAATAAAGGCTTTGGTCATCGGCAAAATGAATGAAAAAAAACTCGGCAGTGAATATAGACGTTTCAATGATATCTTTAATCGTGAAAATGAAATGAAATTTACTAATGTTTTTGAATATTTGATTTCCGATGTTTTACAAAAACGCATACAGGAAAATGACCCTCTTTATATTTTAAAAGTTGAAAACTTTGGACATGGTGTTTATAAAAATACCATGATTTTACCAATTGGAGGAAAAACAATTATTTATCCAGACAAAAAGATAGAATTTATCGGGCCGTTTGTAGAATAAAATTACAAAGATTACAAAAATTAAAATTCGTCCAATCAATTGGACGAATTTTTTATAAAAAAATAGCGTGGCTTGCAGGCCACGCTATAAAGTACGAAAAACATGAAGTTTTAAAGGGACACAAGGAGGTTTTTAACCGCGCGAGATGAAATTTCTTGAGGCGTGGCTCTAGCGTTCTTCTCTGCAAAGAAGAACAAGCCGATAAAACTCTCCTCCATCAGGAGTTTCGTATGATCAAGGGATCAAACGGAACATTTAATATGTTACCAATAAACAGTATTTCTGTCAATAACTTTTTTAATTTATCAAAAAAATTAAAGTAGGTACTTTTTTTTCACTATAATACGTACAAAAATCATTTAATATTTGTTCTTGTTTTTGTGTTTCTTCTTTATTTGTTTTAATTTCCGCCCAATCATTTCTAATTAACATTTTCAAATTTTCTTTGTCTTTATCTTTGAGAAAAATAGCTTTTTGTAAATATGTATTTTTATCTCTACAATTATCACAGAGCAGTCCCCCGTTTAATGACGAAAAGAAATTTAAATTATTTTCTTGGTTACAAACTACGCAAGTATCCAAATTTGGCGAATAACCCTGCATTACAAAAACTTTCCAAACAAAAGTTAAAGCTAAAATTCTATCTACTTCTTTTGTTTGGGTTAAAAATTTTAAATAAGAAAAAAATAATTTAAAAATTTTATTTTCCGGTTGGTTATTTGGTAACAAGCGCGCCAAAACTTCACAGGCATATCTAGCCAATAGACTTTTTTGCCAATCGGTGCGTATTTCTTTAAAACTTTCAATCGAAGTTGCAGTAGTTAAACGAAAAAATTCTTTACCCTCAATAATTTCAACTTCAGACAAAAAAAACGGCTCTAAAAAAGCCGAGTTTTTCGATGTAATTTTTTTTATACCTTTACTCAAAATCTCTATTTTTCCTTTTTCCGCCGTAAACAAAGTTATGATTTGATCAGTTTCTCTAAAATCTCGACGGAATAGAACAAAAGCAAGCATAATTATATCTTATTAGCCTCCAAATAATCTTGTAGAATAATCATGGCTGCTTTTTCATCGCGACTAGCATCCCCTTCCATCTGATCTGCAGCGAATGAACTAAAACGTTCATCGTAAAAATCAACTGGAATGTTTATATTTTTTTTTAATTCTTCTACAAAACTGCGTACTCTTCTACTATTAGAACTTTCTTGCCCCTCAAGCGTCAAAGGTAAACCAAAAACAACTTTATCAGCTCTTTCTTCTTTGATTATTTTGGCTAATTTCAGCATCATTTCTTCTTTATTTTTCTCTTGAACCTTACCAAAAGGTAACACAACTCCAAGTTCTTTTTGAACCCAAGCAAGACCTATTCTTTTTGTTCCGTAATCAACACCGAGTATGTTCATAATATTTAAAAATCCCAATGTCCAAATCCCAATTTCCAATCAATGCCCAATGCCTAAATGTCCAAATGTAATTGGGGTTTAGAATTTGGGATTTGATTGGTCATTGGGGTTTGGTCATTAAAAAGTATTTAATCAAATTATTTCTTGATTTTCATTGGGTCTTCTCGTAATCACCTCACACCCATCTTCTGTAACAACAACAGTGTGTTCATAATGTGCACACAGCGAACCGTCGGCCGTATCAATTGAAAAACCATTCGAGCCATCTTTTACCCTCCAATCACCCAACGTTATCATCGGTTCAATCGCCAAAACCATTCCTGGTTTTAAAATAAAATTTTCCATTTTTCTATCATAATAATTAGGAATCATCGGATCTTCATGAACCGCATGACCAACTCCATGACCTACCAATTCACGGACAATACTATATTTACCTTGGCTTTTCACATAAATTTCAATGGCTTTACCAATATCTGCTACACTATTTCCCGACTTAACAGCTTTTATCCCTTCTTCTAACGATTGTTTGGTCACCCTCATCAATTCTTTTATTTTTGGGCTTACCTCTCCTATTGCCACTGTAATAGCTGTATCTGTAAACATTCTATTCTTTTGCATCCCAATATCAATAGTAAAAATATCTCCTTTTTTTAAAATAACTTTTTTTGAAGCAGCCGCATGAACTATTTGTTCATTTACACAAGCACAGATAGTGCTAGGAAATGGTTTATCGTAAGGACTGCTTCTATAATTTTTAAAAGCTGGCTTTCCGCCTGCTTTTAAAATTAATTTTTCAGCCATTTCGTCTATTTCCCACGTACTTTTTCCGACAACACAAATTTGGCTTAATTTAGACAAAATTTCACCTATTATTTTCCCTCCCTTTTTTAATTCTTTTATTTCTTTTTGGTTCTTAATCAACATAATTACGTATTTATAATTTCATTTTCCACTAAAAGAGTAACCTCGTCAATACTTTTCATTCCATCGATAATTTTTAACATTTTATGCTTTCTATAAAAATCCAAAATAGGTTTTTGTGCTACGGAACCCTGAACTTTAATCCTTTTTTTAATAACTACCAAATTATCATCTTTACGTAATTTCAACTTCCCGCCACACTTAGGACAAATCTTCAATTTTGCAGTGAGAGATGTCCAGGGAATTATTTCTTCGCATTTACTGCAAATACGTCTTTTGGTTAACCTGTCAAAAGCTTCTTTGTTTGAAATTTTGATATCCAAAGCTAATATTTCTCCATCTAAATCAAGACTTTGAAAATGTTTTTGAAAAGCTTTTGCTTGTTTCAGGTTACGTATAGCTCCATCAAAAATAATACCTTGATTTTTTTTCAATAATAATTTGTCAGCTTCTGGAAAAACAACTTTATAAACTAACCAATCAGGGACTAGATGCCCTTTTTTCATAAATTCTAAAGCCTTTTTAATCCTTGTAGGTAATTTTTCCTGTCTACTTAGGCGACGCAACAAATCACCTGTACTGATATGTATATAACCGAATTTTTCAACCATTCTCTTTGCCTGAGTACCTTTCCCCGAACCCGGGCTACCTATAAAAATAATTATTTTTTTCATATATATTTTTCTTCCTTATTATATCAAAATCAACCTCTTTATACAATTAACCCCGCATTTTTTTAGCGGGGCTAATTTAAACTTTTGATTTGAGTGTAACTTATAAATGATCGTACTGGTGCATGGTAACCTGAGAATCTATTTGTTTATAAGTTTCTATTGCCACCGCAACTACGATTAACAAAGATGTACCACCAATAGTTAAACTGCGAGAGCCTATAATGGCCTGAAGTAAAAGAGGTAAAATGGCAATCATCCCAAGAAAAGAAGCGCCTACCAAATTAATACGATTAACTGTTTTTTGAAGATAACCTTCTGTTTCTTTACCCGGCCTGATACCCGGTACAAATCCACCTTGTTTCTGTAAATTCTCGGCAATCTTTTGAGGATTGAAAACTACCGAAGTATAGAAAAAAGTAAAACCAAATACTAACAGAAAATAGAAAAGCCCGTAAAAAGTTTGATTTTGAAACAAACCAATAATAAAATAAGCAAATTCTTTTAACCATATAGCTTTGGCATTCACAAAAAACTGTGCAATCATCGGAGGCATCATGACAAGTGAAATGGCAAAGATAATAGGTATAACTCCGGCCATATTTACACGTAATGGCAGATGGGTAGATGAACCACCATATGTTTTATTACCATGCATTTGTTTAGCATAATTAACCGGAATTTGACGTTGTCCTTCGTTTATAAAAACTACGCCAACAACGGTCAAAATTGTTAAAACAGCAAACATCAATAGAGTATAAAAACTTCCAGTATTATAATTAACAACAACCTGTCCCAAAGATGTCGGCAAAGCGGAAACGATACCGGCAAATATAAGTAAAGAAATACCATTGCCAACTTTACGTTCAGAAATCAATTCTCCAAGCCATACTAAAAACATCGTCCCGGCAGTAATACTAACCATTATAATCAACATGTCAAAATTACTAAAATTTGTAGGCAAAATAGAACGAGCGGAAGTGCTGAGTAATTTAATCATGGCATAAGATTGAATAAAAGCCAGCGGTACAGTCAACCAACGAGTATACATGTTAATTTTTTGACGACCACCTTCTCCTTCTTTACTCATTTCTTCAAGCTTTGGTACAATCATAGTCAAAAGTTGAAAAATGATAGACGAAGTAATATACGGAGCTACCCCAAGCATTATCAAAGAAAAGTTTTTTACAGTACCGCCTGAAAAAATATCAAGCAATTGAAACATTTGTTGTCCTCCGGATAAAAAATCACGCAATGCCACCACATCTACTCCCGGCACCGGGATATGAGCGACAATACGGAAAATAACCAACAAACCAACGACAATTAGGATATTTTGTCTAACATCTTTTATTTTCCAAATTTTTTGAAATGTCTCCCACATAGGATTTTAAAGTTAGGTCCTTTATTTAATTTCGCCGCCCAATTCTTTAACAATTTCTGCGGCTTTAGTTGTAAATTTTATCCCTTCAAAAGATAATTTCTTTGTTAATTTTCCGGTATTAACTACTTTAACAGTTTTAATATTTGACCCGATAACTTTTTTTTCTACTAAAGATTTCAAATTAATTTTATCGCCAGAAGAAAATTTCTTATCCAAAATATCCAAATTCAAAGTTAGCGGTCTAACTTCTAAAGAATTAAACCCGCGTAATTTAGGAGTTGATTGCATCAAACGGCGAAAAGCTTTTTGTTTCAAACGATGAGCCCCGCCAGATCTAGCTGTTTGTCCTTTACCACCACGAGTAGAGGAAGTTCCGTGACCGGAAGCATTACCCCGACCAACTAATTTCTTTTTTTTATGAGAACCATGAGCTGGTTTTAGGGTATGAATCTTTAATTTCATAAACTATTTATTATTAAGTAATTTTGCTAACAATTTCTTTTATTTCTTTTTAATAGTTTCTTTTTTGACCGGTTTCTTATCTTCTTCTTTTTTTATTTCCTTTGTTTTAGAAATTTCTACAAAATTATTTTCCGGTTTTTTGTTTTGTTCAATTTCTTTTCTTTTATTCATTACTTCATAACGACCATTCTTAGTTTTAAAAGATTGTAAAGCTTCCAAAGTAGCTTTGGCAATAGAAATTTTATTTTTGGTTCTACCTAAAATTTTAGACGACACATTCGGAACGCCGGCCAGTTCTAGAACTACACGAACTGGACCTCCGGCGATAATACCAGAACCTTTTGGAGCCGGTTTAAGCATCACTACGGCAGCATTAGCCTTACTGATAACAGGGTGTGGAATTGTTTCGTTAATAATCGGAACGTTGATAATGTGCTTTTTAGCTTGTCTTACGGCTTTTTCCACGCCAAACTGAACATCTTTGCCTTTGGACAAACCCAGACCAACTCTACCTTTGTGATCACCTAAAATAACACAGGCACGAAAACTCAACTGTTTACCGCCTTGAGTCACACGAGTAACACGGGCCAAATCCAAAATATGTTGGTCGAATTCTTTTTTTTCTTCACGAGGACGTCCGTCTTTTTTTCGAAATGATTTTTCTTTCATAAATAAAAAATTACTTATTAAAATTGTAATCCCCCGTCACGGGCACCTTGTGCTACTGCTGCTATCCGACCATGATAACGATAACCTCCGCGATCAAAAACTACCTGTTGTATACCTTTGGTTTTTGCCAATTCGGCCAATTTTTTACCAGCCACATAAGCAATTGCCACTTTTGCTTCTTTACCTTCAATTTTTTCCGGCTTTATATCAATAGAATTAACGAAACACAATGTCGTACCTTTTACGTCATCGATGATTTGTAAGGTAACATTTTTTAAACTACGAAAAACGGATAAACGAGGAACTTGCGCTGTACCTTTTATCACAGCGCGGATACGTTTATGGCGAATTTCTCTAGCTTTATTTTTGGCTTTTGAAAATTTTCTTTTCATAACGGTAATTATTAACTAAAAAATTTATTTAGCGGATTTCGCTGCAGTCTTTCCAGCCTTGCGTCGAATAACTTCATCCATATATTTAATACCTTTTCCTTTATAAGGTTCTGGTTTGCGAATTTTACGAATCTGGGCGGATATTTCACCGACCAATTGTTTATCTATGCCTTCAACGGCAATAACATTCTTTTCTACAGCGAAGCTAATACCTTCCGGAGCTTTAAAAATAACCGGATGAGAAAAACCGACTTCCAAAGATAAGTCTTTTCCTTTTAAAGCAACTTTAAAACCAACTCCGTTGATTTCAAGTTCTTTTTTAAATCCTTTGGTAACACCTTCAAATAAATTTTCAATCAAACTGCTAAAAGTACCCCAGAGAGCACAGTCTTTTTTATTATTTTCATCAACTACGTTTACAGTTAAAGTTCCGTCGTTTTGAACTACTGTTACACGAGGATGCAAAGAAAGAGATAATTTACCTTTTGGCCCGGTAACCAACAACTCTCCGTTTTTTATTTCCACGGTTACTCCGGAAGGAATTTTTCTAATAATTTTACCTACACGAGACATATGATTTTAAAATTAAATTCCGTAATTTAGTAAACTTCACAAATGATTTCTCCTCCGATTTTATCACGAGAAGCTTCCCATCCTGTCATAACACCTCTTGGAGTAGAAATAATTGCAATTCCAAAACCATTCAAAACTTTATCAATTTCACTACTCTTTGCATAACGTCTTTGACCAGGTTTACTAATACGTTTTAATGAATGAATTACTGGTTTTCTATCTTCGTATTTCAAAGTTATTACCAGTTGCGGAATTTTGTCTTTGCTTTTTTCCGCTTTATCTAAATAACCTTCTTTTACCAAGGTTAAGGCAATAGCCATTTTAATTTTTGAAAAAGGCACCGTTACTTCGGCTTTTTTTACCGCTGAAGCATTACGTATTCTTGTAAGCATGTCGGCGATAGGATCAGTCATCATAGCTTTTTTATTATAATATTTAAATAAATCGCAAATTAAAATTTACCAGCTTGATTTGCGAACACCAGGAATTTTACCGTCATTGGCCAATTCGCGAAAACAAATACGGCACAAGCCGAATTTGCGAAAAAAGCCGTGCTGACGACCGCATTTCCAGCAACGACGCACTATTCTAGTGCTAAATTTTGGTTTACGATTTGATTTTGCTATTTGATTTTGTGTAGCCATAAAATTATAATTATTTTGTAAATGGAAAGCCCAATAAAGATAATAGCGCTTTGCCTTCCTCTTTACTTTTGGCTGTAGTGGAAACAGTGATTTCCAAACCATGATTTTTTTCAATATCAGTTTGTTTAATTTCCGCAAAAGCTGTCATGTCCTTTAAACCAAAATTATAGTTACCTTGACGATCAAAAGATTTATCAGAAATACCTCTGAAGTCACGAACACGAGGAAAGGTAATGTTTAATAGTTTTTCCAAAAATTGATACATTTTTGTACCGCGTAAAGTAACCATCGCTCCGATTTCCATACCTTCTCTTATTTTGAAGTTAGAAATTGATTGTTTGGCTTTGGTACGTACTGCTTTTTGACCGGAAATTTTAACCAGGTTTTTTTCCACCAATTCGGCAAAATTAGGTTCTTTTAAAAATCTGCCATAACCGACATTCAAAGTAACCTTGGTAATTTTGGGAGATTGCATTATGCTTTTAAACCCAAATTCTTTTACCATGGCCGGAACTACTTCTTTTTTATATTTTTGATACAAAGTTGGAGTCATATTTTTAATCAATAAACTGTTGACATTTTTTACAAACACGTTTTTTTTGTTCAGCTTCCTCTTTACAAGCTGATCTAACGGCTAAGCCGCATTTTGGACATATAATCTTAACATTGCTGGCATTAAACGGGGCCGGTAATTCAATAACTTGACCTTTTTCACCTTGTTTTCTGGCTCTCATATGTTTTTTTAACAAATTTACGCCTTCTACAACAATTTTATTTTCTTTTTTAAAAATTTGAATTACTTTGCCTTCTTTGCCTTTATCTTTTCCGGCAATTATTTTTACTCTGTCGTTGTTTTTAATTTTCATAAGATATTTTTTAATTGCATTATTTGTTTACAAAACTTCCGGTGCCAAAGAAATAATCTTTTGAAAACCTTTGGTACGTAATTCACGAGCAACAGGACCAAAAATACGTGTTCCTTTCGGTTCTTTATTTTTTCTATCTACTACCACAGCCGCATTTTCATCAAAACGAATATAAGTACCGTCAGGACGACGAGTTTCTTTACGTATACGAACCAAAACAGCGTGTACCACTTCTCCTTTTTTAACCATACCGCGAGGAGCAGCTTGTTTTACAGAACAGGTAATAATCTCTCCTAAATGAGCATATCTTTTTTTATAACCTCCCAAAACACGAATACATTGTAATTTTTTGGCTCCGGAATTATCGGCCACCTCTAACATGGAACGATGTTGAATCATATATTTCAAAAATTATTTGTTTTCTTTAATCACAGCCACCAAACGCCACTTTTTGGTTTTGGATAACGGACGACATTCTACAAACTTTACCGTATCACCTATTTTAGCGACTTTTTTCTCATCATGAACATGAAATTTTTTAGAAACACGATAAGACTTTTTATATTTTGGATGCATTTTCATCGTATCAATATTTACTACCAAAGTTTGCTTCATCGTATTAGAAACAACTTGACCGATAAAACTGCGCTTAATTTTATTTATAATTTTCTTTTCCATACATCTTTAATTATTTATTTAAAAAGCGTAACTTTAGCTCGGTCTTAATCTGAGCGATAGTTTTTCTATTTTTAGAAATTTTATTATTTTGTTTCAAACTTTGAGCTCCGGCTTTAAAGCGCAAAACTCGCAATTCTTCTTTTAATTCCTCGACCAAAGCCAAAAGTTCTTCGGTGGCTTTAGTTTTAATTTCTTTAAAATCCATACGCTTCTTAATAAATTATATTATTTTGAAATTAATCTTGTTTTGACTCCCAATTTATGACCGGCTAATTTCATTGCTTCAGCAACTAAATCTTTTTCTACTCCACCCATTTCAAAAATTACAGTCCCGGGCTTAATCACAGCTACATAATGATCCGGAGAACCCTTCCCTCCGCCCATAGGAGTTTCGTTACCTTTTTGAGTCACCGGTTTATCCGGAAAAATACGAATCCAAATTTTTCCACCACGACGAACATAGCGAGTCAAAACACGTCTGGCGGCTTCAATTTGACGAGAAGTAATCCAGCCAAAATCTTCCGATTTTAAACCAAATTCACCAAAAGCCAAATTATTGGCACGAGTAGCAATGCCTTTTTGGCGACTGCGTCCTTTTTGCCATTTACGATGTAAAACTTTTTTAGGTAACAACATATATTTAAAAAATTATTTCTTTTCTTCTCTTTTTTCAAATTTATCGCGACGACCAAAAGATTCTCCGTAATAAATCCAAACTTTAACTCCTATTTTTCCGTAAATCGTGTGTGCTTCTTCAAAAGCATAGTCGACATCTGAACGTAAAGTAATAAGTGACATTTTTCCGGCAGAAAGATTTTCGCGACGGGCAATTTCCACTCCGTTCAAACGACCGGCCATATTTATTTTTACTCCTTTGGCACCGGCTGCCATCACTTTTTCCAAAACTTGTTTCATAACACGACGAAAAGGCATACGCTTTTCAATTTCCGCTACAGCATTCAAAGCTACCACTTTAGCCGACAAAGCCGGTTGTTTAACAGGCAAAACATTAATTTTAACTTTTAATTTTAAACCCAAATATTTCTTTTCAATTTCTTTACGAAGATCTTCCAATCCCTGACCGCTACGACCAATAATCACACCTGGTTTGGCTGCTAAAATAGTTATAACCATTTCTTTTTCAGTACGTTCAAAACAAATAGAATCCATGCCAGCTTCTTTTAATTTCTTTTCCAAAAAAGATCTAATACCTACTTCTTGTTTCAAAAAAAGTGATAATTGTTCTTTTTTACCAAACCATCTAGAATCCCAAGTATAAATATTGGGAATGCGATAAATTTTCGGGTGTACTTTGTGTCCCATAGTTTTAAAATTATTTTTTAACTTTTTTCTCTTTTTTAACAATCTTTTCTACAGATATTAAAAATATCGTAACATGAGAAGTTCTCTCTCGAATTGGAGTGGCACGACCATGGGCTTTCGGCATCCAGCGTTTTAACATTGGTCCACCATCTACAGTAATATTTTTTATTTTTAAACTATCTTCTTCCAATTTAAAATTATTTTTAGCATTGGCTATGGCTGAATTAAGCAATTTTAAAATTGGTCTAGCCGCTCTTTTGTTTGTAAGAGAAAGGATGTCTTGGGCTTTTTTGACAGAACGTCCTTTTACTAAGTCCGTAACTAAACGCACTTTTCTAGGTCCCATTCTCAAAAATCTCAATTTTGCTATAATTTCCTGATTCATATATTTTTTTATTTTTTAGCCGCTGGTGCAGCAGCAGTGGCAGTAGCACCGGTTGCCTGATCTTTGGCCATTTTACCACCATGACGAATAAATTTCTTGGTTGGCGCAAATTCTCCCAAACGATGTCCGACCATATTTTCCTCAACAAAAACAGTCAAAAAATCTTTTCCATTATGTACTGAAAAAGTTGTACCTACCATTTCCGGAGAAATAACACAAGCACGAGACCAGGTTTTAATCGGCTGATGTTTACCACTTTCTTTCATGGTCATTACTTTTTTTAGGACACGCGGATCAATGTAAGGTCCTTTTTTTAAACTTCTAGACATATTTTAAATTATTAAGCTGTTTTTTTAACACGTTTTTTAACAATAAATTTATCGCTCCATTTTCCAGGCTGACGAGTACGCACACCCAAAGCGGCTTTACCATACACAGTACGTGGACCTCTTTTTTGACCAATAGGAGAATGTCCTTCACCACCACCATGTGGGTGATCAACCGGATTCATGTTTTTGCCTTTTACCCTAGGTTTAATTCCACGATGATACATACGCCCAGCCTTTCCCCAACGGATAAGACGACGATCAGCGTTACTCAAAGCACCAATTGAAGCAAAACATTCTTTACGAATTTTTCTAATTTCCCCGGAAGGTAATTTAACAAGTGCATAATTTCCTTCAATTCCCATGAATTGAGAAGAAAGTCCGGCGCCACGAGCTAATTGCCCTCCTTTGCCAGGAGTAATTTCGATATTATAAATGAAAAGACCTACCGGAATTTGAGAAAAAGGCATACGATTGCCTACTTTAGATTCTATCAATTTTGTTGAAGCCATAACTTTATCCCCTACTTTGAGTCCTTCCGGAGCCAAAATATAAGATTTGGTTTTATCGGCATATTCTATCAAAGCGATTCTCGGGCCACGATTAGGATCATATTCAATAGCCAAAACTTCAGCTGGAATATCAAATTTTTGTTGTTTAAAATCAACCAAACGATAAAGTTTTTTAGCTCCCCCTCTTTTGTGTCGCACCGTAATTATACCTTGATTATTACGACCAGATTTTGGACGCAAAATAGTAACCAAAGATTTTTCTGGATTTTTTTTCGTAATATCAGAAAAAGAATCAACGCTACTAATACGACGACCGGCGGTAGTTGGTTTGTAAACTTTAATAGGCATACTTTTTATTATTTATTTCGTATATTTTCGTACTTTTGTGAGTAATTAAACACCTTCGTGAGTTATGGTCTGTCCGGAAGCCAAAGTTACAATGGCTTTTTTTGTATCAACCCTTTTTCCAACAGTTCGTCCACGATAAACCTTTTTGCCTTCCAAATTAAGAATATTTACATTTACCGGCTTAACTTTATAAATTTCTTCTATCGCTTTTTTAATTTGTCCTTTGGTGGCATTGCGACTAACAAAAAAACCATATTTATTTTTTGATGCCTCAATCGCCATCTTTTCAGTTATTACCGGACGTAAGATAACTTTTGGTGCAATTTTGGTTTTTATCTCTTTTTTATTTTCATTTGTCATATGCTTTACAAAATCTTAAAAATTATTTAACCAAAATTTCCGTCAACTGTTCTAATCCTTTTTTACTAACAATCACAGCTTCTCTATTTAAAAGAGATAAAACATTTACGTCTTTGGCACGAATAGTATTTACTTTTTTAATGTTTTGACTCATTTTTACCAAATTTTTATTACTTTCATCATTTAATAATAGAAAGTTTTTGTTTTTGGCAGGGAGATTTTTCAAAAATTCTGCAACTGTTTTTGTTTTAGGCTTTTCAAAAGAGAAATCTTCCACCACATACAAAGCACCGTTTTGAGCCTTATCGGTCAAACACATTTTTAAAGCCAAACGTCTGGTATCTTTGTTAATTTTGGTTTTCCAATTTCTTTCACTGGTTGGACCAAAAATAACAGCTCCACCTCGCCAAATAGGTGAACGTATAGAACCGTGACGAGCTCGGCCAGTACCTTTTTGAGCCCATGGTTTTTTACCACCACCACGCACTTCGCTACGATTTTTGGTGTGAGCTATTGATTCTCGTTGATTTCCGGACTGAGAAACAAAAACTTGATGAACAACTTCCGGTTTAATTTTAACGGCAAAAATAGCGTCGTTTAATTCGACTTCGCCGATTTCTTTACCTAGAATATTATAAACTACTGTTTTCATATAATTTCAAATATTAAGCGTTATTTTCTGCCGACACTTCCGAAACATTGTTTTCCGTAACTTGAACTTCGACCTCTTTATTTTCCACTTTTTCTTCAATTGCCGATTTTTTATTAATTTTCAAATCGCCTTGGCCTTTGATAATTATCAAACCATTGCGACCGCCCGGCACCGCTCCTTTTATATATAAAATATTGTCCTGTGGATTAACTTCCACAATTTCTAAATTTTTTATGGTTACTTGCTCTCCTCCCATACGCCCACCCATACGCATACCTTTAAAAACTCTCTGTACGCCACCAGCACCGATAGAACCAGGCATTCTCAAATTATCTTTATGACCATGAGAAGCCGGACCACCGCGAAAATGATGTCTCTTAACCACACCAGCAAAACCACGTCCTTTGGAAAAACCAACAACATCCACAACATCGCCGGAAACAAAAGTATCAACAGCGATAAAATCTCCTTTTTCTATATTTTCTACTTTATCCAAAGCAAAATCCTTCAAAAAACGAACCGGCGATAAACCTTTTAAATGTCCGGCTTGCGGTTTTTTTAAACGAAACTCTTTCTTTTCTCCAAAGCCAATTTGGATCGCTTTTTGATTGTCTTTTTCTCCATCTTTTACTTGTACAACAACACAAGGACCAGCTTTAATTTTAGTTACCGGCACTACTTCACCATTTGGTAAAAATACCTGTGTCATTTCTAATTTTTGTCCTAAAATAAATTTCATAAATATTTAACGTCATTGGCCTCTTATTTTTTTGGGAAAAACAAGGTGCTTAACAAAAAAACTAGAAGCGCTAACATCGATTAATATCAATGATACTGCTTCTAGCCCTTTTCTGCCAAAAATTTAATCTAAAACAAAATGGCAGAAACTCTAAACTTTAGAGTTTTGGCTTGTAACAATACATTTATATCTGTTAGCGATTTCCTTTCTTTTGATATTATCTTTGATCTTTCGTCTAAAGGTTTTTATCCGCCAAAACGGACAATCTTATTTAGCTAAAGATTTGATAACAAAATTTTGCCCTATCTTAAACATATTTTTCGTTTTTGTCAAGGGCCCTTCTTTACTTCTTTGTAAATAACTTTTTATTTAAACTACATTTTTATTTCCACATCCACACCTGACGGCAAATTGAGACTCATCAGAGCATCAATGCATTTGGCCGAAGCATCCATGATATCAATCAATCTTTTATGCACACGCATTTCATATTGTTCGCGAGCGTCTTTATGCACAAAAGTCGAACGATTTACGGTAAATTTATTTACTTCGGTTGGTAGCGGTACTGGGCCAATAACTTTGGCATCGTTACGCTGAGCCGTTTCAA
The DNA here is from genome assembly GCA_036744835.1 of Candidatus Magasanikiibacteriota bacterium. GTDB lineage: Bacteria > Patescibacteriota > Patescibacteriia > Magasanikbacterales > GWA2-37-8 > JAKLGL01. The sequence continues at coordinate 789,900 of DAIOHD010000001.1, forward strand.
TGATGGTTTTGGTTGCTTGATCGATAATTTTATTATCGTAAGCGCGGATCTTGATTCTGATTCGACTAACCTCAACACTTTTCTTGATTGTCGGTTTTTTTTCTGTCATGTGATTAACATTAAAGAACTTTATAGTCCAAGGGGGCGCAATTTCTTGCACCCCCTCGTCTATATTATTTAATAATTTTTGTTACTACTCCAGCACCTACAGTACGACCACCTTCACGAATAGCGAAGTTCATCTTATCTTCCATAGCTACCGGTTTAATAAGCTTCACAACTAGATTAACGGTATCACCAGGCATAACCATTTCAGTGCCGGCAGGTAAAGTAACTTCACCTGTTACATCAGTAGTACGAATATAAAATTGAGGTTTATATCCGTTAAAGAATGGTTTATGACGACCGCCTTCTTCTTGTTTCAAAACGTAAATTTGAGCTTCGTATTCGGTATGAGGAGTAATAGAACCAGGTTTGGCTAAAACCATACCTCTTTCTACATCTTCTTTTTTAGTACCGCGAAGAAGTAATCCGGCGTTATCTCCAGCTTGACCTTCTTTAAGTTGTTTATTAAACATTTCAATACCGGTTATTACGGTTTTGGAAGTTTCTTCTTTCAAACCAACAATCTCAATTTCATCATTAACATGGATAATACCACGTTCAATACGACCAGTAACTACAGTACCACGGCCTTCAATAGAAAATACATCTTCAACTGGCATCAAGAAAGGTTTTTCAACATCACGTTGAGGAGTTGGAATGTATTCATCAACCGCTTTCATCAAATCCATAATAGGTTTGATGGCAGTTTCATCAGTTGGATTTTCCAAAGCTTTCAAAGCGGAACCACGAATAATAGGAGTGGTGTCACCAGGAAATTTATATTTTTTGAGCAAATCACGAACTTCTGCTTCTACCAAATCAATCAATTCCGGATCAGAAACTTGATCAACTTTGTTTAAGAAAACAATAATATAAGGCACACCTACTTGACGAGCAAGCACAATGTGTTCGCGAGTTTGAGGCATCGGACCGTCAGTAGCGGAAACTACAAGAATAGCACCGTCCATTTGAGCAGCACCTGTAATCATGTTTTTCACATAATCAGCATGTCCAGGACAATCAACATGAGCGTAGTGACGAGCTTCTGATTCATATTCTACATGGGCAGTAGAAATAGTAATACCACGAGCTTTTGATTCTGGAGCTTTGTCCAAATCATCAACGCCCTTATTTTGAGCGGCCAAACCTTTTGCAGCTAAAGTCTGCAAAATAGCGGCGGTAAGAGTTGTTTTGCCATGGTCAACGTGGCCGATAGTGCCGATGTTGACGTGTGGCTTACTTCTAACAAACTCAGCCATATTGGTTAACATAAATATTGCGGTACTCTGCCCGAGTGGTCGAGCTTAAGTTTTGTAATCCAACCGCGAAAAAATATTTTTAAATTAAAAAATGTTATCAAACAACAGCTCCTAATCTATAATTTAGATTAATAGCTTTTTTTTAATAGCTTTTGCATTATAACAGATTATTTATTTTTTGGCAAGAGGGCAGATGTGGACATTTTGTGCACCGTTTAGCCACCCTCTATTTTGCTTATTGCTTATGACTTATCGTTTTATATATGCTATATGCTTTATTCAACTGGTTCTAAATAAAATCTTTCTTCTTCCTCCGGAATGCCAGCTAGGTCTTCTTCTTGAAAAAAAGCATTGTTAAAAAACTCTTGATCGGGATCATTCTTTTTACGTAATTTTTGTTCAATTTCCTCTTTTTTTATATCACGACGGCGAAATAAATCTTGAGTGTCAAGAACATCTTTTAAAGAAGATAGACCGGGGCCAAGTGGTTTTTTTCTCTCAATACGGGCAAAATTTTCAAAATCAACATTTTTTCTATCTTCTTTGATAAATTGTTCTACGGCTTTTTCAATGCTATTTTTTTCTCTATTTTTACGTAAAATTTCCTCGAATTCTTCATATTTTTGCTTTTCTTCCTGTAAGGAGTGCCAAAAAGCAATTTCTTTATTAACCTTTTCTAACATCTCTGTTTCATTAAGATTAGCCACAATTTGACGATGCGTGCCTGCAGTTAAACGTTCGTATTCAAAAGCCGGTAAAATAACGTATAAATCACCATTTTCGCTATCAGCCAAAACCCCCCTACCTTCTGTTTGGCGTAATAATTTAAACAATTCTTTTAAAATTTTATTAAGCATACAAATAATTATTTAAAAAGTTTTTTAATTGTAGCATTGATTAGCAAAAAGTCAAGCCGGACTTCGGAATATAGACTACGATGATACGAAATATTGGCTATTTTGCTTTTTTTTGATTTTGTGATAAAATATTTATAGAATTAAAAAATCTATTTTGGCTAATTTTAGCTAAAATACAACAAAAAGGCCTTGACAAAAATGCTAAAATGTGCTATAATTAAACGTTATATAGCTAAGATTAAACAAAAAAATATGGAATTTTTAAAAAAATCATTTGAAACAATAAAAAATAAAATCAATTCTCAAGAAAAAAAATCCAAAACTTGGGAATCCAAAATCGGCAACTTAAGTAAAGAATATTTAAGCAATCTTGAAAACGACTTTACTCAACTAAACGCCGAGGTTTTAAAAACAAAAATAAAATTTCTCGGCAAAACAGAAAGTGGCGAATCAATATTAACTTCAGGATTTTCCAGAAAAGAATTGGTCTCACCAAAAGAAATCGGGGAAACCGAAGGTGGTGGTGTAATTTATGAACATTCACCTCTTTATAATTTTATAAAAGAAGCGGTTGAACTAACAAAAAACTGGCAAGAAAAAATAACTTCTGAAAAATTAACCGACGAAGAAAAAAAGATTTTAAACAATACCTTAAAAATAAAAATTCAAAGTTTAAAAAACAGCTTATTTGACATTCGCCATCAAGCAGATCCCGATAAAGCCAAAAAAGATGTTTTAAAGAAAGCAAAACTATATTTTCACGAAGAAGGTTTAAAAACAAACGAACTAAGTAATATTGATGAATGTATTGCTAAAATTCAAAACTTAGCCGAAACTTATAGTCCAGAAGAAAGCAGTGATGATTCTATTCGCCAAGCCGTAATTTTGATAGGCAGAATTTCCACTGAAGAAAAAACCGAACCCAAAAAACTGATCTTTGATTTAAAAAGTATTTTTTCCAATCCAGACAAAAAAGATATTGAAACTTTTTATGAAAAATTGCTTGGTTTTTTTGATACTGTGGAAAATATTCAAAAAAATCAAACTAGCTCGATTTTAAAAGATGATGAAACTCAAATCATGGGACCACCGCCAGCTTTTAATGCTTAAAATTATAAATAATTTAACCTAACAAATTATATGGGACTAGAAACCACGGGTTATATCCCGCCGGACTATAAACATTTTAAGACACCGGAAACATCTAAAAAATCTTTAACAAAAAATTCTATGGAAAAAAAAGTAACTCGCGAAGAAATGAGTGATATTTTGATGGAACGCCCAAAAATTGGAACTGATGAACTCTACAAAATATTAACGGAAGATTTAGACAGAGAAAAAGAGGAGGAATTAAGAAAAAAAGCAAAAAAAGAAGAGATGGTTGATCAAATTATATTAAACATGAAAGAATATTTAAATTCTCCCGAGCATGCCAAAAAAACCCAAGAAAATCTGTTTAAAGCCATAAGAGAAGCTATTAAAACCATAGAAGAACAGGGTGAAGAAATAATTAAACTAAAAATTGCCGGCCATAATACAGGAGCAAAAAAAGCACAGCCTATTCCACGAGAATTTAAAGGTAAAATTTTAGAAGGTACGGATGATGAAGAAGAAACAAAAATAGGAATTAATCCTTTACTTGAAGAAAATTATAATGAAACTGGAAAAGAAGCTAATTCTTAAAAAAATTGTAAATTAAAATAAATAATTTTAACTTTATGTTTGAAGGAATGAAAAATTTTTTTAGTTCACCTCCCGATAAAAAAATCTCTGGTAAAAAAGTAGAGACTATCAGTTCAACTACACGAAAAAGTCAAGAAAAACCGTCTTACAAAAATACCGTCGGTTATGATGAAAACCTGGATAAAGGAGGAGTAATAATAGATTGGGGAAAAAATACTGATAATAGCAATAGTGGAACCAAAGAAGCCTACAAAGTAATTCTTGATGAACAAATGAAAGGAACTAACTTCCAAAACCGTCCTGATGCTATTCCTTTCAAAAAAGCTGACCCTAATTTTGTCGGAATGTCCGGAGATACAAAAACTTATGAAATTAATCCCGATGAAATTGATCTTAAAAAAACAAGAGATAAAATAGACAAGATGCGTCCTGCGGCTTAAAAAATAAAAATAAAAACGACCCAAAATCAAAGGGTCGTTTTTATTTTATTTTATTTTTATTTCTTTTTTCCGGTAATAATATTTTGTGCAACATTACCAGGCACCTCAGCATAATGAGAAAATTCCATAGTAGAACTGGCACGACCCTGAGTAATATTACGTAAGTTGGTGGTATAACCAAACATAGATGCCAACGGTACGATGGCACGTACGGCTTTGAGCTGACCACGATCAGTCATTTCTTGAATTTGACCGCGTTTGGAATTAAGATCACCAATCACATCTCCCATGAATTGTTCTGGAGTCAAAACTTCCACTTTCATAATAGGTTCTAAAATTATCGGGTTAGCTTTACGACAAGCATCTTGAAAAGCCATGGAGCCGGCCATTTTGAAAGCAGCTTCAGAAGAATCAACTTCGTGATAAGAGCCATCATAACAAGTAACTTTAACGTCCACTACCGGATACCCAGCTTGGATACCACGAGTAATAGCTTCTTTAACACCTTTTTCAATCGCCGGTAAATATTCACGAGGAACAACGCCACCTTTAACAGCATCAATAAATTCAAAACCTTTATTTTCTTCTTGTGGTTCCACGCGCAACCAACAGTGACCGTATTGACCTCGACCACCGGATTGTTTGACATATTTACCCTCGGCTTCAGCGGAATTTTTAATAGTTTCTTTATAAGCAACCTGTGGCGCCCCGACATTGGCTTCAACTTTAAATTCACGCTTCATACGATCCACGATAATTTCCAAGTGAAGCTCACCCATACCTTCAATAATAGTTTGCAAAGTTTCTTCATCGGTGTGAACCTTGAAAGTCGGATCTTCTTCAGTAAGTTTTTGTAAAGCCATGCCGATTTTTTCTTGATCAACTTTGGTCTTTGGCTCAATAGCAACGGAAATAACCGGTTCCGGAAAAGTAATCTTTTCCAAAACAATCGGTTTATTTTCATCACAAAGAGTGTCTCCGGTAACAGTATCTTTGAGCCCAATAGCAGCCGCAATTTCTCCGGCAAAAACCTCGTTAACATCCTCACGGTGATTAGAATGCATACGCACAATACGAGAAATTCTTTCTTTTTCACCTTTGGTGGAATTAAGCATATAGGAACCGGCTGAAATTTTTCCTGAATAAACACGGAAAAAAATAAGACGACCAACAAATGGATCAGTAGCCACTTTAAAAGCAAGCGCAGAAAAAGGCTCGTCGTCATTGGCTTTGCGAGTCATCGGTTCGTCGGTATCCGGATTAAGACCTTTGATCTCTGGTAAATCGGTTGGAGCAGGTAAATAATAATTTACAGCATCAAGTCCTAATTGAACACCGATATTTCCTAAAGCACTACCACACATCACTGGAAAAACTCTACTGGCAATTACCATTTCACGAATAGCTTTTTTAATTTCTTCGACAGTTAGTGTTTCACCATTTAAAAATTTGCCCATAGTTTCATCGTTGGCTTCAGAAATTTTTTCAATCATTTCCGCACGATATTTAACAACGTTTTCTTTCATGTCTTCCGGAATAGGAATTTCCACAATATTTTCACCATTTTTCCCTTCAAATTTATAAGCTTTTTCTTCTATCAAATCAACGATACCTGAAAAAGTGCTTTCAGCACCAATTGGTAATTGAATAGCTACTGCATCTTTACTCAAACGTTCTTTAATAGAAGCCAAGGTCATATAAAAATCCGCACCCATCTTATCCATTTTATTGGCGAAAGCGATACGAGGTACATTATATTTAGTAGCTTGATGCCAAACGGTTTCTGATTGAGGTTCTACACCTTGAGATCCGTCAAACAAAGCAACAGCTCCATCAAGTACACGCAAAGAACGCTCTACCTCTACGGTAAAGTCTACGTGTCCGGGAGTATCAATCAAATTGATACGATGGTTTTTCCAAAAACAAGTGGTGGCAGCAGAAGTGATAGTAATACCACGCTCTTTTTCTTGTTCCATCCAATCCATTTCTGCGGCCCCTTCGTGCACTTCACCAATTTTATGTTTGCGTCCGGTATAAAACAAAACGCGTTCGGAAAAAGTGGTTTTACCGGCATCAATGTGAGCCATGATCCCGATATTTCTAGTTTTATCCAAAGGATATTCACGAGGCATAAATAAATTTATTTAAGAAATTTAAGAGATTTAAGAAATTTAAGAGATTGAAAGATTTTTATAAAAACAAATAATTTTTTAAATCTTTTTAATCTTTAAATCTTTTAAATATTATTTGGCGAATCTGGCAAAATGAGCAAAAGCTTTATTAGCTTCGGCCATTCTGTGGACATCATCGCGTTTTTTGATAGCATCACCCAATCCTTGAGAGGCTTCAAATAAAACAGTAGCTAATTTTTGAGCCATTGGCTGTCCTTTTTTTGCTTGAGCCGCTCCGATAATCCATCTGAAAGCTAAAGAATTTTGGCGTTCGCCACGAACTGGAAGTGGAACTTGATAATTGGCACCACCGACTCTTTTGGAACGTACTTCAACTTGAGGAGATACAGTACGAACAGCTTCTTCAAAAACACCCATGGCGTCTTTTTTGGCCAATAAAGCTATTTTTTCCAAAGCTTCATAAACTACTCTTTGAGCGGTATTTTTTTTGCCGTCTTGCATCACATAATTGATAAATTTAGCCAATAATACACTACCGTATTTTGGATCGGCAACAATACTTCTTTTTATTGCTTTTTTTCCACGCATATTAAAATATTTTATTTGAGTTATGCTTTCTTGGCTTTCGGTCTCTTTGTACCGTAAACACTTCGACCACGACGACGACTTTCAATACCTTGAGTATCAAAAACACCACGTACAATATGATAACGAACACCTGGTAAATCTTTTACTCTACCACCGCGAATCAAAACTATAGAGTGTTCTTGAAGATTATGTCCTTCTCCAGGAATATAAGCGATAACCTCTACACCATTACTTAAACGAACTTTGGCGACTTTACGCAAAGCGGAGTTTGGTTTTTTTGGAGTAGTGGTATAAACTTTGGTGCAAACACCTCGTTTAAAAGCGCATCCTTTGGCAAATACGGTTTTACGACGATGTAAATTATCAATCGTAAATTGTAAAGCTGGATTTTTGCTTTTAACCACCTTACTTTTGCGCCCTTTTCTGATAACTTGGTTAATTGTCGGCATAAAAATGCTTTAATTTTAAACTCAAAAATGAGCTTTTTGTAAATTAAGTAATAAAAAAACAACGTTTCAAAATCAGCCACGATTTCTTAACGTTTTTTAGACGTTTACGTTCGAATAAAATAATATCAAAATCAGATGACCTTGTCAAGGTGTTTGGATCTATAGTTTTTATCCCCGTGAACTTTCATGGGGTTTACCCTGTGAACTCCTGCCTTCGGCAGGGTCACCCGCTAAGGCGGGTGAAAGTTCACAGGGTAAATAAAAAAAGCGCCACCTTATTTACGGTCGCGCTGTGAGATTAAGACTGTAAGCCAGTCTCTTAGATATCTATTAAAACTCTCATCTTCGGTCAAAATGATATTTTGAGGAAAACAGTAGATTGTATTTCTCTCAAAATTTTTTATCTTCTGGCCGTCTTTCACCTCTACCATTTTTTTGTTGTTTTGATGATTTTCCGAGCTTACTATTATATTTTGAGGAAAATAATAAACAGTGCCCATCTCAAGTTTTTCTAACTTATCACCTTTTTCCACTTTTACAAACCTAGTCAGACTCTTTTTATCACCTTCACAGCCCTTTGAATCTTGGGTAACCATGATAACCTCCGACAAAAAAATAATAAAAAATAAAACAAAGAACGAGTTACATTACCTTATTTTGACGTTTTTGTCAATACCCTCATCCCCACCCCGCCCGGACCTTCTTTTTTTATAAAAAACAACTGGTAAGGCGAGCATTTGTAATCGCGAAGATAAAATTTATAGACGAGCTGAGCGTTAAAAAATTCCACTTGTTTGAGCCCGAAGGGTGAGTTTGGAATTTTAGTGAAGCGACGTCATAAATTTACGTAGCGATTATAACAGCGAGCGATTTTCTTTCAGTCCACTTTCTTTTCTAAAAAGAAAGTGGACAAAACTGCGAAGCAAAATAAAAATATTTAGAAAGAAGGATGTTGGAATAACAAGGGAGACAAAAACTCTCCCTTAATCCCTCTCTTGAGGAAGAGAGGGAAACTACAGCAAAGGTACCTGTCTGAATTTATTTATCTCTTTCTCCCCCACCAACCCTATCTTCCCATACACCCCATCATATCCCGGAGACAGATCTACCCTGCCAGTACGCATATTATTGATAGCTAACCACAGCTCCGGATATTTTGTATGTTGCAAAATTTCCTTTTCACCAGCTTTTGTCAAAATATAAAATTCCGAACCGATATTTTTGATCAGATGTTCGTATTCGGCTACAACTTTTTTGGATTTGGGGCCAACTTCCAAAATTTGCGATAAAATTTCCAGGAGCGGGACAATATATTTGTGCGGAATAAATTTTTCCCACGGAATTTCGCTCACTTCCCTACTGGCCAAATCATCCACCCTGTGTTCCACCCCTATGACCAGAGGTTTTTTGCATTTCGGGCAAATATTTTTTTCTTTCTTGCTTTGTTTGGGAGATAAACAAACACCGCAAACCGCATGACCGTCGTATTGGTACATTCCTTCTTCTGGATAAAATTCAATTGTATATAAAAACTTTTTTCTATCTCCAGTAAAAATTATTTTTTTGATTTCATCATAAGTAATTTTGTTTTCGTCGGCAAAAGAAAAAACATTTGCTTCACGTCCTAGTTTATCCAAACTATGGGCATCAGAATTTGATACCAAAGTTATTTTATCTAGTTTTTCCAAGCGATGGTTCATGTTTGGGTCACTACTTAACCCTGTTTCTATCGCACAAATTTGGGGAGTGAGCTCTTCAAAACATTCTTCCAAACTGTCATAACCGGATTTGGAACCGAAAATAGCATACCAAGGAGTCCAGGCGTGCGCCGGAATCATAAAACATCTTTTGTCGGCTTTCAAAATCAGCTGTAAAAGTTTTTTTGCCGACATGCCGATAATCGGCCGGCCATCGGATCGGCGATTCAAACCCAGTTTATCAAAATCATCATTGATTTTTTCCACCGCCTGCAAACTCGGCGCGAAAATGAGCAAGTGTACCCGACGGGTTTTATCTTTGTCTTTATAAATACAAGAAATTTCCGTACCAAGTATGAAGCGTGTCGGATTTTTCCCCTCCTTTTGTGAAGAGGAGGGCGAGGGTGGAGTCTTTAATTCAAAAAGTCCGCTATTACCAATTTCTTTCAATTCTTTTTGAATATGTTCAAACCATTTCGGGTGGGTAAAATCACCGGTGGCCACAATATCAATCCCTTTTTTGAGACACATGGCGGCAATTTTTGGCAATTCCAAATCCGGGCTACAAGCCCGTGAATATTTGGAGTGGATATGTAAATCAAGAATTTTTTCCATAATCAAAATCATTGTATTCCAACACCATTTCCTTATCCCCAGTCGCTGTTTTGAAAGTCAGTTTATCTGCAAATAATGCAATGCTTTTATCAGAAAGTGGTTTTTCAGCTCCATATTTAATATCACCAATCAATGGATGGCCAAGATGTGCAAATTGCACACGGATTTGATGATGGCGTCCGGTTTTGAGATTTATTTTTACCAAAGTATTTCCTTTTATTTCTTTTACCACTTCATAATCCAATTCCGCGCGTTGACTGCCAGCAACTTCTCTATCAAAAATTTCCGCTTTATTATTTTTTTCATTATGTTTGAGAAAATTTATCAGCGTGCCTTTTTTATTTTTCAATTTTCCTGTCACCAAAGCGGAATATTCTTTTTTCATTTCATGATTTCTGATTTGCTCAGATAATCTACTTGCACCTTTGCTAGTTTTGGCTAGTATTACAATTCCAGAAACTGGTCGATCCAGGCGATGAAGCAAACCTAAGAATACTTTTCCTGGTTTATTATATTTTTCTTTGAGATAATCTTTTACAACATCCATCAAACAAACATCCCCTGTTTCATCCCCTTGAGTCGCTAAACCAGCCGGTTTGATGACGACTATGAGATGGTTGTCTTCATAAATGACTTTGAGCGTGGGCATAGGTTATACTAGTATATACGAACTTACGAAATATTACGAAATTACGAAAACACTGTGTTATGTTCGTAGTTTCGTAGATTATTCGTACGTTCGTAAGTAAATATGCTATAATAGTATTACTAATTCTTAATTTAATCAATATGATCGGACAAATAGCTTTTTACCCTATTATCGGCTTGCCTTTGATAGCTTGGGGAGGAATTTTTACATTCCTTTGTTTTCTATTCACCACCTACATCGGCTATAAAAACATGCGAGGCAATATGACCATCCCGCCAAAGTGGCATTATCGTATGGCTTATATTTCTCTAGCAATGGGTTTTTTCCACGGCATGCTTGGTATTTTATCCATGCTTGGATATTAAAAAAATATGTCTAAAAAATTTTTAGTCGTCACTTTGTTAACGGCAATTATTATTATCGGCGGTTGTGGTAAAAAAATCGCAATTACAGAAGAGCAAACAACTACACCGGAAACAAAATATACTTTGACAGATGTGCAAACACACAATTCCAAAGAAAGTTGTCGAGTTGTTTTGGAAAACAAAGTTTATGATGTGACTGATTATGTTTCCCTACATCCGGGTGGAGATAAAATACTCAACGGTTGCGGAAAAGATATAACGGAAATGTTTCAAAAAGTTTCCGCTCATGTCAGAGTCACACAAATACTGCTAAATAAATATTATATTGGAGAATTAGAATAAAAAAATACCGCCTGCAAAGGCGGTTTTGTTTTTGGGTAAAAAAAGACTCCTGCACATAACATGCAGGAGTATAAAGAACAAATCAATTAGCCAATAAAAACTCTTTGGGCTACTCTACCAATCACACCAATCATTGTCTAATAACGACTGAAAAACGACGAGGAAATGTGGATTATTACTCCAATCGAAGCCAATCCATTGAAGCTTAAGTTCACGAACATAATCTTTACTTATACCAAATAAAGGCGCTGCCACAAAACCATCGCTATTTCTCCAAAGAGAACCAAGGGCGATTATAGGAAACTCTCTGTGAACTTCAGGGTATTTCATCCCGAAAGCAAGAAGTTCAAACAGGGTTGCCGGACGGAAGCTGATATCCTTCAAATGAGTAGCAATTTCTGGAGAACTAACATCTCTCTTCGAATGAACAAACTGCAGATTCAGTTCAACTTTACCACTTTTTTTAACCGGAAAATTATAATTAGTAATATCACGGCTAACCCAACCATAATTTCCAGCTTTGATCATATCAGCAAGCGGAACATTATAATCCACCGAGACTGGATAGCGAAGTTCTAATACTTTTTCCATTTTTCTCTCCAATCAAAAAATTTTTTTAATGTATAAGGAACGAAATTTACTAACTGCATATTGTAGTGTATTTTGACACTTTTGTCAACCCTCCTTCGCCCTTTTGGACTACGGGCGGACAAGGTGGTCTATTTTCGCTAATATAAAAAAATTTAAATTCGTCCGAAAGGGCGGATTTTTTATTTTTGGGCAAAAAAAGACTCCTGCACATTACATGCAGGAGTATAAAGAACGAACCAAGAATCCAAGTGTCCAAGGAACAAGTACCAAGGACACAGGAACTCAAGAAACTATGATGACTTACGAACGACGAGGAAGCGCCAATAATCACCCCGACCATCGCCAAACCAGTAGAGACCGAGGTAGCGAACCGAGCCGTTCCTGCGGAGGCAAGGCACGTCGCGGCGGCCATAACTATTGACCCAAGAAGAGCCGAGAGCGACCACGGGAAACTCCCGCTGAATTTCGGGATATTTCGCCCCGAAAGCCAAAAGTTCTGCAAGAGTAGCCGGACGAAGATTGTTCTTTTCCATGTGGAGAAGAACTTCCTCTGAGCTGGCTGATTTGTTAAGATGAACTAGTTCAAAAGAAATATCCACCTTACCACTTCCCGTGATCGGGAAATTTTTGGAAGTGATCTCACCATTGACATAGTCGTATTTACCGACTTTGATCATATTGGCAAGCGACATGTCATAATCGACTACGACCGAATAAATATCATCAACAATTTTATTATTCTTGATAATATTTTCCGGATTAGAAAGAAATTTTTGAAAATTCTCTCTGTTAATTTTTCCTTTTTCTACGAGCTCCCAGAATTCTTTCATCTGGTTGGGTGTTACAAACTTTTTTCCCATTTTCATTCTCCCACATCTGATTGCTAAACGAAACTTTACACCTGACACCATTGTCAAACATATTGTTTTCTTAAAAACAAACAGACGCTAATTTGAAATAGCCGAAAGATTATTTCTACGGCTTTCTTTTGAACTACTTAAATTTAAATAAACCAAAAGAAAACCGCAGTAATTTATTTTTCAAAGAACGGAGTATCATAGCACATTTTGGCACTTTTGTCAAGAGGTAAACGTGGCTAATATTAACCAAACTGAAAACCAAAAAACCGCCCTTTCAAGCGATTTTTTAATATCCAATATCCAATATTCAATATCTATAATTCTAAAATCAAAAATCTAAAATCTAAAATTCTTACTTGCTCCATCTCCCAAATATCCCGCACGGAAGTAATCTCCCACTTTTTTCCTCCTCAATCGTCAACGCCCCAATTTCTATTTTCCCCCCAAACTTTTTCTGCATTGGCAACAAACAATTTCCATATGCAATTGCAGAATATCCAGAAGCATAACCGTTGATCAAATAAAATAATGGTTTATCGGTCAAAATTTGTTGTGTGGCATCAAGTAATTTCAAAAAATCTTCTTCTATTTTCCACATCTCTCCTGTCGGACCATGACCAAAAGCTGGTGGGTCCATGATGATGCCATCGTATTTTTTCCCGCGTTTAATTTCACGTTTTACAAACTCCATCGCATCGTCCAGTATCCATCGGATAGGTTTTTCAGAGAGTCCGGAAATTTCCGCATTATCTCTCCCCCAACCTATGGCACTTTTACTACCGTCAACATGACAAACTTTCGCACCATATTTTGCTGCGTACAAACTAGCCCCACCAGTATAACCAAATAAATTTAAAACATTTATTTCTTCACCTTTTTTTGTTTTTTCTTCAATCAATTTACCAAACCATCGCCAATTGGTTGCTTGCTCCGGAAACAAACCAGTGTGTTTGAAAGCACTAGGTTTGATCCAAAAATTCAAACCTTCATATTCTATCTCCCAACGTTCTGGAATTGTTTTATTAAATCTCCAACCCGCGTTTTTCCCTGTGCGTTCAAAATAGCCATCCGCTTTTTCCCAAACACTTTCGCTCAAACTTTTTGGCCAAAGAGTTTGTGGGTCTGGACGACGCAAAACAAACTCGCCATAGCGTTCTAGTTTTTCACCATCACCACTATCAAGCAAAGCATAATCTTTCCCTGGTTTGATATTTTCTATGATAGGATTAAACATATTGTTTATAAAAATTATTCGACTGTCACACTCTTGGCTAAATTTCTTGGTCTATCTACATCTTTGCCAAGTGCCACGGTAATATGGTAAGCGAATAATTGAAAAGGCAAAGTATTGAGCAACGGCTCCAAAAGTTCCATTGTGGGTGGAACATAAATCACATCCTCAGCTACATGTTTTATTTCTTCATCCCCCTCTGTAGCCAAAACAATTATTTTTGCTTTACGCGCTTTGGCCTCGGTGATATTACTAACCATTTTTTCGTAAAGTTGATTTTGAGTAGCTATGGCAAAAACCGGAAAATTTTCATCCAAAAGTGAAATCGGCCCGTGTTTCATCTCTCCACCAGGATAAGCTTCGCTGTGAATATAAGAAATTTCTTTGAGCTTGAGAGATCCTTCCAAAGCTACAGGATAATTTATACCACGACCCAAAAAATAAAAATCTCTATAATCTTTGTACTTGAGCGCTATTTCTTTTATCTTTTCGCTTTGTGCTAAAATCGCATCCATTTTTTCCGGGATTTCTTTGAGTGCTGTTATTAAACGTTGACCGGTAGCCAAAGTCATTTTATTATTGCGACCAAATTGTATTGCATACAAAAGTAAAATCGTCGCCATATTTGTATAGGCCTTGGTAGAGGCCACAGCGAGCTCTGGTCCGGCGTGGATATAAGTTCCTCCATCTGTCTCGCGCGCTATCGTAGAACCCACCACATTGATAATTCCACGGATATATGCACCTTTGCGCTTAGCTTCACGAAGTGCAGCCAAAGTATCAGCAGTTTCTCCTGATTGTGAAATACCAAATACCAAAGTGTGTTCATCTATTATCGGATCTTTATAGCGAAACTCGGAAGCAATTTCTACGTCTGTCGGAATACCGGCCAATCTTTCAAAAGCAAATTTTCCGATCATACCAGCATAAGAAGCTGTGCCACAAGCTATCAAAATAATTCTATTTATACTTTTCATTTGCTCCGGAGTCATATTGAGCCCACCAAGTATAGCTGAACCTTCTTCAAAATGGATGCGTCCGGCGATAGCATCTTCAAACACAGTTGGCTGATCAAAGATTTCTTTCAACATGAAATGTGGAAAACCTTGTTTTTGTGCTTGCTCTTCATTCCAGGTTAACTCTTCTATTTTTTTCTCCACTTTTTGATCTTTGAGATTATAAATTTGTAAAGAATTTTCTGTGATTTCCGCTACTTCACCGTCGTTGAGAAAAACCACCTGTTTAGTATAGGGTAAAATCGGCGAAGCATCAGAAGCCAAAAAATATTCTCCTTCACCTACTCCAATCACAAGCGGACTACCCATTCTCGCGGCTATCAATTTTTGCGGTTCGTTTTTATGCATTGCCACCAACCCATAAGTTCCCCGCACTTGCAACAGAGATTTTACCACTGCTTCTTTGAGATCGCCCTCATAATTTTTTTCTATCAAATGTGCCAAAATTTCTGTATCTGTTTCAGAAATAATTTTATGATCTGCAAGCTCTTTTTTTATTTCACGATAATTTTCAATAATCCCGTTGTGCACGATCATCAAACTATCGTCACATCCACTATGCGGATGAGTATTGTTTTCAGTAACTCCACCATGAGTTGCCCAACGAGTATGTGCAATACCGATATTGCCAATTAAATTTTCATTTTTAACTTTTTCCGTCAAATTATCTACTTTACCTACAGCGCGAAAACGCACCAATTTATCATTTTGTAAAATCGCTAAACCAGCGCTGTCATAACCGCGATATTCCAAGCGACGCAAACCCGAAAGTAAAACCGGAGTTGCGTCTTTTTTACCAATATAAGCCATGATTCCGCACATAAAATAAAAGTCAAAAGTCAAAAGTCAAAAGTCAAAACCTTGGTGTCCCTCCGGGACAATTTAATTAAATATCGCGAAGCGATACATTAGTTTTGAGATTTGAGATTTGCGTTTTGAGATAATTAAAAATTAATACTTACTTTTTAAAAAAATTACTCTTTTTTCAAACTGTCTGCTTTGGATAATTCTTCTACCGTATTTATCCCAAACCACTCACTATTATTTTGCAACTTAATCACCTGTATTTTCTTCCCTTGTTCATTGGCCACGGATAATGTTGTCGGCAAACCAAATTCATTTAATTTTTGCATTCTAGGCATATTTGGGAAAATACTTTCAAACCAATCTCTGTCAAAACAAAAAGTGCCAGTGCTGGTAATATTTATTTTTTTCTGTTCATCGGTCAAATATTCTTTTTCTACAATATGTGTAGTTCCATTTTCTTCTCGCACAATCCGGCCATACATTGTCGGGTCTTGTAATTCTACGGTCAAAATAGACAACACCGCTTTACTTTCCGCGTGACCTTGCATAAATTTTTCCAAAGTTTCTTTTGTATAAAAAGCACCGTCATCTCCGTTCATTACCAAAATTTGTTTAATATTTGGTGGTAAAGAAATCATCCCAGTATAAGCTGCATGAGCAGTACCGAGTAATTCTTTTTGCTCTGCATAAATAACTTGTCCGTCAAAATATTCAATCACTTTTTCTTTACAAAAACCGACGACCAGACAAATCTGCTCGCGTTCCAATCCCATGTTTTTTAAAGTTTCAACCAAATAAGAAACTATTGGTTTTCCACCGATTTCAAGCATGACTTTGGGTTTGTCCGTACAGCCAAGGCGAGTGCCTTTGCCGGCGGAAAGGATAACGACGCCGGAAGTGTTTAAGTTCATACCTTAATTTTATTTTAATTTAATCACATACCCGGAAACCTGTCTATCTCCGGAAGACCTAACACCGCCACCAAATTCCTGATAGGCATCTTCAGCTGATTTTTCCGGTACGGTAACTGTTATATTGTTTGCTTTTTCTATTTGAAACTGAATATCGGTATTTTCTTTAAGCCTGTTTTCCAAATAAGAAATGTCCGAAACATTGGTAGAACTCACGGCGGCATCCGTAACAAATATTTCAAATTTTTTATCATTCACAGCTTTGAGTTTTTTCAATACATTTAACGTATTTAATACCAGGACATCAGGCACTCTTTCTCCATAAACATTATCCATAACAAAATGTAGTTTTTGTTCGTTGTTTTCTTTTTTTACGGGCAACACCGTGACTAACTGATCAGCGAAGCTTTTTTTGCTATTTTCATTTTTGCAATATAGGAAAAACCTGTTTCTATCGCCAAAACTCAAATTAGTATCATTGTTACATCCATTGGTGGTACATTTGAGACAGGCACGAATATTGTTAATCACCTCTTCCAAATCACAAGTCATAATACCGACAATATTTCTTGCTTCCGTACCTATACTTTTTTCTAATTCACCTTTAATACTATCAAACCTATCTTTGAGTTGCTCATTATTGCTATTTTCAGTATTTTTTTCAAATGATTTTACCATTTCATACAATTTTGTCCAAACACTTTCCAAGTTTCTTATTTTATCACCAACTCCAGCGAGATATTCTTTGGCTATTTTAATTTCTTCCGGAGACAGTTTCTTCTTTAATTTTTTATTTTCTTCTTTTTCTACTAAAGTCATCAAATAGTGAACATCGTTGCCAATCGGGACAATACCTGATTCGGAAGTAAAGTCTTCGCCAAGTTTTTGAAAAATTTTTACTACCTCCTCAGTTGGTATTTTTTCTTTATTTAAACTGCCTATCTTTTCTTCCACTTTTTCTTTTTCATAAATATCACCGAGTTTATTAACCAGGTTTATAATTTTATTTGGCATGGTGTCACTTAAAAGTTTTTGTACCTCTTTGATATTTTCTTTGGTCCAGGATTCAATTTCAAAAGCTTTCTGCAATTCACCCAATATTTCCTGATGCTCTGGAGAAACCGGTTGTCCTTTTTCCAATTCTCTAAATTTGGCAGCTAAACTAGCTCCCGCTTGTTTGCCGTATTTATTAACTATCCTTAAAATATCTTTTTCTTTACCCTCAAAAATATCTTCGTCTGCCAATTCTTTAATATTGCTATTTATGGATTGTAATCTCAAATCAATAGTTTGCACGTTACCCATAATAGCTGAAACTTGTTCTTCTTCTATTTTTTGCATTGTTTCCGGACTAATATCTTTAAAAATATCGTTTTTAGAACGTAGTTTAAGATATTCTTTTAATTTCCCGGCAACTTCTGGGGCCATGTATTCATTTACATTAACACTATCTAGATTTTCTCTAAATTCTTCCCATTTACCGTTTAATTTAAGAGCTAAAAACAAACCGAGAATCTCTTCTTTTTTTTCATTTTTATCAGCCATATTAACCAAATATGTGCCATATTTTTTGATACTTTCCACGTGATTTTCGTTTAATTTTTCCGGTATTTTAACTATACCCATTTTTTCTTTAAAAATACCTTTGATGTTTTCAAGCAACCTACTTTCTTCTTTGATAAAAAGTTTGTTTATATTCTCCTCGTCTTCATTTTCTTTTAATTCTTTATTAAATGACCACAAATCTTTTCTGTTTTGAGCCAAAAATCTCAAGTCTGCTTCTTTATTATCAATATTTTCACCAAGCACTATCTCAGTGTGATAAAGCGGCCAAAGTCTTTCAATAAATTCACTTAATTCTTTTTTGGATAGATTTGGAAATGTTTCATGAACATAGCTGGCAAAAAGAGCTGGTGAGGCACCTACCACATCTTCACTAATTTTATAAAAATGCCTTCTATCTTCTATGTCCCAGTTTTGTTTTGCGATGATACTTTCCATTTTTTGCAAACCTTGTTTGATTTCTTTTTTAGTTCGGTCCACCGTAGTTTTTGCTTTAAAGCTTTCATTAAGTTGGTGCATAAATTCACCAAGAGATTCTACTAAAGACATATTACCAGCACCATTGACACTGATGACTTTTAATATTGCTTGTTCTTTGAAAGATAGGCTTTTTTCACCTTCATCTAATAATTTTTGATAAACTTCGTATAATCTATCGAAAATAAAATTTCTATTGGTGGCGTCGTTTTCGGGAAAAAGTTCTGCCATTTTTTCTTTGATTTCATCAGGAATTTCATTGCTTTCATCTTCTAAATGACAAGTACCGTAAATACTTAGGGTTTCTATCCAATTATCAGAAGTAAGATTTTTTTCAGTGATTTGAGAATTTTTGTAAACTTCACTAATTAATCCTGCATATTTTGTTAAAGATAAAATACACTGATTATTTATTTCTTCATCAAATTCTTTTAAATCTATTCCTTGAGCTAGTTCACTATTTTTAATTTTAATAGCCCTATTAACATATCCAGTTTGCAAACAAAAAATAAAACCTTGTTTTAGAGAATCGGTAATGTCTACCCCTTTGGCTAATTCACTATTTTTTATTTTAATAGCCTTGTCAATATCTCCATTTTTTAAACAATCAGTAAATCCTTGTTTTAGAGAATCTTCAAATCCTTCTATTGTGGCCAAATCTATTCCTTGGGCTAATTCACTATTTTTTATTTTAATAGCCTTGTCAATATCTCCATTTTTTAAACAATCAGTAAATCCTTGTTTTAGAGAATCTTCAAATCCTTCTATTGTGGCCAAATCTATTCCTTGAGCTAGTTCGTTTTTGATCTCAGTCGCATTATCAATATCTCCATTTTTTAAACAATCAGTAAATCCTTGTTTTAAAAAATCTTCAAATCCTTCCGTTTTGGTTAAATCTATTCCTTGAGCTAATTCACTGTTTTTTATTTTGATAGCATCGTTAATTTTATTGTCTTGTAACAATTTAATAAATCTTTGTTTGATAGAATCAGTTAAATCTATTCCTTGGGCTAATTCACTATTTTTTATTTTAATAGCCCTATCAATATATCCAGTTTGCAAACAAAAAATAAAACCTTGTTTTAGAGAGCCGGCAATGTCTACCCCTTTGGCTAATTCACTTTTTTTAATAGCAATAACATTATCAACATCTCCATAACTTAGATAATAAATAAAAACTTTTTTCAAAGAATCTATTAGGTCTATCTCTTTAGTTAGCTCACTATTTTTAATTTTAATTGCCCCATCAACATCTCCATTTTGTAAACAACTAATAAAACCTTGTTTTAGAGATTCTTCAAGCCCTTCTATTTTAGTCAAGTCTATTCCTTGAGCTAATTCACTATTTTTAATTTTAATAGCCCTATCAACATATCCCGTTTGTAAACAAAAAATAAAACCTTGTTTTAGAGAGTCGGTAATGTCTACCCCTTTGGCTAATTCACTTTTTTTTATTTTAATAGCCTCGTCAATATCTCCTTTTTTTAAACAATCAGTAAATCCTTCTTTTAGAGAATCTTCAAATCCTTCTATTGTGGCCAAATCTATTCCTTGGGCTAATTCACTATTTTTAATTTTAGTAGCCTTGTCAATATTTCCATACTTTAAGTACTTAATAAAGCTTATTCTAAGAGTATTTTCAAATCCTTCTATTTTGGTCAAGTCTATTCCTTGAGCTAGTTCGTTTTTTATTTTGATTGCCCTATCAACATCTCCAAATTGCAAACAACCAATAAAACCTTGTTTTAGATATTCTTCAAATCCTTCTATTTTGGTCAAGTCTATTCCTTGAGCTAGTTCGTTTTTTATT
>DAIOHD010000001.1:810446-872681 GCA_036744835.1 Candidatus Magasanikiibacteriota bacterium
TTGATTGCCCTATCAACATCTCCAAATTGTAAACAACTAATAAAACCTTGTTTTAGATATTCTTCAAGCCCTTCTATTTTGGTTAAATCTATTCCTTGAGCTAATTCACTATTTTTGATTTTGATTGCTTCATCAATATTTCTATTTTGTAAACAAGAAGCAAATCCTTTTTTTAACGAATCAGTTAAATCTATTCCTTGAGATAATTCTTTTTTTATTTTGATAGCCTCATCAATATAACCATTTTCCAAACGATTAATAAATCCTTGTTTTAGAGAATCTTCAAATCCTTCTATTTTAGTTAGGTTTATTTTTTTATTAAGACCAATATCTTTTGTATCGATAAAATCAGATCTAACAAATAATCGTGAATTATAAGCTCTGGGCATTTGATTAACCAAAACAAAGCTATTCTCTAATTGTTTTTTAATTTCAAGACTTTCTAATAATTTGCCTTTTTTTAAAGCTTCGAATAATTCTTCCATTATTTTTTTCTGTTCTTCCGTTAGTATTTGTTCTTGTTTTTTTGATTGCTCTAAACTATCCAACTCTTCTTTTGGACTTATTTCCGGTTTTTTTCTAGGTTTTTCCTCAACAATTTGAGGTTTTGTGTATTTTTCCGGCATATATTTGATATTATTCTAACAACTTATTTTATAATTTTTTATAAGATATTCTTTCATTTCCCCCAAACTTTCAAAATAAACCAACCCTGCATCTTTATAATCTTCCTCCATCCAATAAGTTTCATTCACCATGCTCAATACTTCCGTTTGCGGGAATTTTTCTTTTATCATTTTATTTTCTCTTAGATTATCATTGATAAATAAAACTTTATTTTTATTTAATTCAATTTTTTCTAAAATCAAATCTTTTCCACCATCAATAATTTCCACTCGGTCAAAATATTTAGTTAAATCTAAATTTTTAATTTTCTTATCTTGAAAAAAATGGTTACCTGCAGTCAATAAAATTATTTTTTTACCAACACATTGCAAACTCTTCAAAAAATCCTCTGCGCCGTCTTTTTTGTAATCATTATTAAACAAATCATTCAAAGAAATGATAATTTTGTCTTCCAAAATATATCCCATTTCTCGCAACGCTTCCAATTGTTTTTCAAAAGTATAATTATAATACCCCGGCTTTGGTAAATCCCCGGCTTTCAAATAAGCTTTTTGAAATTCATCCGCTTTAACACCAAAAACCGACAAAATTTCAAACATGTCGGCTTTAAACTGGGTAGTATCAAAAATTGTATCGTCCAAATCGACAAAAATATAATCAAACATAATTTACACTTTACCGTTACTGCCAAAAACTTCTTTATTTTTACGCATATACATTTTTTTCAATTCCTCCCTGGCAACCCCTAGATATTTACGCGGATCAATTTCTTCTTTTTTATTATTTAAAACAAGACGAACCATAGCGGTCATGACTAATCGCCCATCTGTATCTACGTTGATTTTACACACCGCGGATTTGGAGGCGAGACGTAATTGTTTTTCATCTATCCCAATAGCTTTACCTAATTTTGCTCCATTTTTATTAGCAATTTTGACATATTCTTGCGGGACTGAGCTAGCTCCATGTAAAACTATCGGAAATCCAGGAATTTCTTTTTCAATCTGTTTCAAAATATCCAAACGAATTTTCGGATTTGTTCCGGGTTTGAATTTATAAGCACCATGAGATGTGCCGATAGAAATAGCCAATGAATCAACGCCTGTTTTTTTGACAAATTCCACCGCTTGCTCTGGGTCGGTATAATGAGCAACTTCGGCTTTTACATCATCCTCTACTCCAGATAACACTCCGAGCTCTCCCTCTACACTTACTCCACGTTTATGGGCAAATTCAACAACTTTTTTTGTTAATTTAATATTTTCTTTGTATGGTAAATAAGAGCCATCAATCATCACTGATGAAAAACCACTTTCAATCGCGCTTTTACAAATTTTAAAATCAGCGCCATGGTCCAAATGTAGCACAACCGGAATATTTTTTAATTTTTTTTCTTTAGCCAATCGCTTCATCATTTTCATCGCGCCAAAAGCCATGTGTTGCAACATCGTAGCATCAGCATAATCTCTAGCACCTTTACTCACTTGTAAAATCACCGGCGATTGAGTCAACAAACAAGCCTCAATGATAGCTTGAAGCTGTTCCATATTATTAAAATTATACGCTGGAAGAGCATAATGACCATGCATTGCTTTTTTAAAAAGCTGTTCTGTATTAACAAATCCAAACTTCTGGTATAGAAACATACAATGTAATTTTCAATTAATTTTTAATGCTATAATTTTCAAAATTGCAATATTAAACATTTTACATTCATTAAAAATTGCAAAATTAAAAATTAAAAATTTTTTTTATTGTTTCCCTTCCCACTCTTTATAAAACTTATCTAGAAAATCTTTCACACATTCCGCGCGTTTTTGTGCCAATTCTTTACCGGTTTTAGTGTTCATCATTTTTGGCAATTTCAAAACTTTTTCATAAAAATAATTTATACTCGTACCGGCATTTTTCTTGGTTTGATAATCTTTTTTGCTCAATCTGGTTCTAGGTTTACGGTAAGGATCGTGTAGTAAACGACCTATTTTACCACCTGTGGCAAAAGTTCTGGCAATTCCTATGGCGCCCAAAGCATCGAGAAAATCCGCATCTTGAATTATTTTTGCTTCAACTGTATCCGGAGATTTTGTGTCATCACCAATAAATTGAGCATCCTCAATAATTTGGGAAATTTTTTCTTTATATTCTTCCTCTATACCCAAAACATCCATCATCCCCAACAGCACAAAATTTCCTTTTATTTGATTAAATTCGTATTTTTTATAATCTCCCAAATCGTGTAACAAAGCCGCAAGTTCTATCAGCTCTTTATTTCCACCCTCTTCTTCTTGAAGTTTTTTAGCTAACTTCCAAACTCTTTCCGTATGATACCAGTCATGACCAGTATATTCTTCTTTGAGTTTGGCTTTGACATATTCAATTGTCTTTTTGACTAAATCATTCATATTTTAATCTTATTTTACGTTTTCATTTTACCAATTTTGAACCGAAAAGTAAAGAAATAAAAAAGAGCCACACTAGGTGGCTCGGGTTTATTTTAATTTTCCTAGATTCCACACGTTTCCCAAAGGGAGGCCTTTGATCCGCGGGGATAACAAACAAAAAACCCGTCTTTACGACGAGTTTATGTTTTTAAGTATAAAGTTCAGGCGCTGGCCTACTTTTGCCTTTAGGGCTATCATCAGCGCCGAAGAGCTTAACTGCCGAGTTCGGGATGGGATCGGGTGTGACACCTTCGCTTAAAGCACCTGAACTCTACACTTAAAATTTAAAAGAATATTTTGGGACACTAGAACACTACTTAATGCTTTTGTCGTACGCTCGACCAATTAGTACGCCTCAGCTCAACATATTACTATGCTTACACCTAACGCCTATCAACCTCGTAATCTACGAGGGGTCTATAACGAATGTTAATCTAGAAGACAGCTTCACGCTTATATGCTTTCAGCGTTTATCTTAACCAAACATAGCTACCCAGCGATGCTCCTGACGGAACAACTGGTACACTAGAGGTTCGTTCATTCCGGTCCTCTCGTACTAGGAATGAGACTTCGCAACATTCTACGCCCGCAACAGATAGGAGACCGAACTGTCTCACGACGTTCTGAACCCAGCTCGCGTACCGCTTTAATTGGCGAACAGCCAAACCCTTGGGACCTTCTTCAGCCCCAGGATGCGATGAGCCGACATCGAGGTGCCAAACCGCGCCGTCTATGTGGACTATTGGGCGCGATCAGCCTGTTATCCCCGGAGTAGCTTTTATCCGTTGATCTTCCACCTTCCTATATAGGATGGTCGGTTCACTAACTTCTACTTTCGTAACTGCTCGGATCGTTGTCCTTGCAGTAAAGCCAGCTTGTGCGTTTGCGCGTCCAGCTCGATTTCCATCCGAGCTAAGCTGACCTTTGTAAACGCCTCCGTTACATTTTAGGAGGCAACCGCCCCAGTTAAACTACCCATCAGACACTGTCTTCTCTCCCTGATTCAAGGGAGAAAATTAGATATAAAATAATTTAAGGGTGGTGTCTCATTGGCGCCTTGCGGCTCCCACCTACGCTGAACATAAATAACCTTATACCAATATCAAATTGTAGTAAAGCTTCACGGGGTCTTTTCGTCTAGTTGCGGGTAGGAGGCATCTTCACCTCCCTTGCAATTTCACCGAGTCCCTCGCTGAGACAGTCGCACCATCGTTATGCCATTCGTGCAGGTCGGAACTCACCCGACAAGGAATTTCGCTTTTCGCTTCCTTTTTGCGAAGGACTATATCTTCACCCCGATTTTACATCGGGGGCATAGCGTTTAGTCTCTGAGGATCCCAATTAAACGATTCATAATTGGTTTCCTGCTGATCGCTCATTTCTGAGCTTCCCAGCATACGGCTATGATTGGATTACATTTTACATTACTGTAAAATAAGGCAGCTTTTTAAATGGCTGTTATTTTAAACGTCTGCATCGTTTAAATTAAATCGATTGTTTACATATCGCTATATCCGTCCCAATCCTAGTAGATTCAAGAATTAAATCCACTACCTTAGGACGGTTATAGTTACCGCCGGCGTTCATCAGCGCTTCGGTTCAAGGCTTTGACTTGCGTCTAACCTCTCCCCTTAACGTTCTGACACTGGCCAGGCATCACCCCCTATACTTCAGCTTGCGCTTTTGCAGGGAGCTGTGTTTTTGGTAAACAGTCGCAGTGCGTCTTTTGTTGTAACCCCGATAAACGGGGCAGGCCTTATCCCGAAGTTACGGCCGTTGTATTGCAGAGTTCCTTAGCGAAGGTTCTCTCGTACGCCTTAGTCTACTCGACTCACCCACCTGTGTCGGTTTACGGTACGATTTTATATAGCTTAACGATTTTCGCCTTTTCTTGGCACCAAATCCCCTTGAATTGAATCCACCCGGAGGCTTCATCTCTATCTTGCGAAACGTGTATATTCAAAACACGCTCAAAGCTTTCTAATGCGCAGCTAAACCAAACTATATAAAGTGCAGGAATATTGACCTGCTCTTCCATCGACTACGCCTTTCGGCCTCGCCTTAGGATCGACTAACCCAGGGACGATTCTCGTTGCCCTGGAAACCTTGGGTTTACGGCGGGCATGATTCTCACATGCCTTTTTGCTACTTATGCCTGCATTCTCACTTCTTAACACTCCACCATGACTCACGTCTTTGGCTTCTGCGCGTTAAGAACGCTCCTCTACCGATGCCACAAGAAACCCTTCATTCAACTTATTTGTTCCTTTCTCTCATTTGCAGAAAAAATTATAAATAATTTTTTCTGAGAAATGTTATTTAAGGATTTTCTGTTGAACAGAAAGTTTCTTGTGACATCCCATAGCTTCGGCACCATGTTTGAGCCCCGATACATTTTCGGCGCTAAAACTCTTGACCAGTGAGCTGTTACGCTATCTTTAAATGATGGCTGCTTCTAAGCCAACATCCTGGTTGTTTAAGAATTAGAACCACCTTTTACACTTAACATGGATTTAGGGGCCTTAGCTTATGATCATGGGCTGTTTCCCTTTTGACGATGGCGCTTAGCCGTCACCGTCTGACTCCTGAGTTTTTAACTTTTGGCATTCGGAGTTTGATTGAGAACGGTATCCCGAAGGACCCAATTCTTATCCAGTGCTCTACCACCAAAAGGAACACTCAAGGCTAGCCCTAGAGCTATTTCGAGGAGAACCAGCTATCACCGAGTTCGATTAGAATTTCTCTCCTATCCACAACTCATCCCCGCGTGTTGCACAGCGCGTGGGTTCGGACCTCCTCCTGTATTTCTACAGGACTCATCCTGGTCATGGATAGCTCACCCGGTTTCGGGTCGTGTATATGCCACTTAGGCGCCCGTTAAGACTCGCTTTCGCTATGCCTCCGCCCCATAAGGGCTTAAGCTCGCGACACACACACACTCGCAGGCTCATTCTTCAATAGGAATACCATCACCGACGTTATACACTAAAGAATCAAAATTTAATTTTAAAATTCCTCAGTGTATAACACCGGCTCTGGCTCTTTGTAAGCATACGGTTTCAGATACTATTTCATCGCCCTCCCGGGCTGCTTTTCACCTTTCCCTCATGGTACTTGTTTACTATCGATCACTAAAAGTATTTAGTCTTAGACCATAGTCGGCCCAAATTCAGGCGGAATTTCACGAGTTCCGTCCTACTCAAGAATAATGACTGCAACCGATTAAAATTTTTCACGTACAGGACTATTACCTTCTGTGGTTAAACTTTCCAGTTTATTCTGTTAAATTTTAAACGATTGTCCAATATATCAGGTAATTGGCGTCACTATCTTATTACCCCGTATAAACAACGGCCTGTCCTTTAATCTATAAATCACGGTAATCTTACGATAAACCAGTTTTTATAGAAACATTTATACGGTTTAGACTGTTCCCTTTTCGCTCGCCACTACTAAGGGAATCTCTGCGATTTCTTGTCCTCTGGTTACTGAGATGTTTCACTTCACCAGGTTTGCTTTGCATACCTATGTATTCAGCATGCACTGTCCCGATCAAGTCGGGACGGGTTTCCCCATTCGGAAATCCCCGGGTCAAAGGTTGTTTGGGACCTCACCGAGGCTTATCGCACCCTACAACGTCCTTCTTAGCCTTTTAGTGTCAAGGCATCCACCATATGCTCTTATTTGAAATTGCGCACGACAAAAACACTAAACAGTGTTTTCTCGTGCCCCAAAATATTCTTTTAAATTGTCAATTTACAATCCGTAATCTTATCAGATGTTTTCAACCGATTTTTTCAGTTAAAATCATCTGCTAATATTTTTTAAATTTTTTAAAAAAAACAACCGCCTATCTAAGCGGTGTCAAAATTTATGGGAGTGCCCCATTAAACCGCTTGGATTCTAAGTAAGATAATTTGTTTTTCTCGTAAACATTTTTTTAAGCTTTTGAGCTTCTTACCCAGAGGTCCAATTTGACGTTGCCGTCGAAAAGTTTAATGTGGACGTGGTTTTTAATAGTTTTTTATTGCAAAGCAAATAATAGCAAATTATTTTAAAGGTGTCAAGAGCAGGTTTGTGGATAGTTATCCACAATAAAATAACTTTCTTTTTCCCTTGTTTTAAACCTTTTTTGACAATATTACTATCAACCCACCAAATTCATCCACAACCTCCTGACTTAAGTTATTTTTTAATAAATAAGTTTTTACTTTTTCTTTGAAAATTCCTTTTCCCCCGCCGGTAATAATCCGAACCGCGGGTTCTTTATTCAAAAAATTTTGATATAAAAACTGATCAACTTTTTCTTCCACCCCATTTATATTTTCTCCATGCAAATCCAACTCCGGAATTTGTGCTCCAAGCTCAAAAGATAATTTTAAAAATTTATTTTTATCAGACATAGTTTTTAAAACCCGCCGATTAAGCGGGTTAAGAATTTTTTATAACAAACTATTACATTCCTCTTAAGTGCGGGCGGAGAGACTCGAACTCTCACGGATTGCTCCACGTGCTCCTAAGGCACGCGTGTATACCAATTTCACCACGCCCGCAAATTAACTAACATATTAAATCATAAAAATAGTGGAAAGTCAATGATAAAAATAACTCAAATCTCAACTGTCAAATTTCAAAACCACAACTTAAAACTTCAAAACTTATACTAAATCGTCCCGACTTGTCGGGACACCAAAGTTTTGACTTTTGAATTTTGACATGTGACTTTAAATTAAAAAAGAATTTCTTTAAAGAAATTCTTTTTTAATTTATTATCTTCCTCTTCCACCACCATGAGATGGCCTACCACCACCACTTCTACCACCCCTGTCATTTCTATCACTTCTTTGTGGTCTCTCATATTCCACATAACCTTCAGGTTTTGGAAGTAAAGCACGAATACTCAAATTCACTCGTCCCAAACTATCAATTTCTTTTACTAAAACTTTTACTTTATCACCAATTTTCAAAACATCACTTGGCTTATTGGTACGAGCCCAAGCAATTTCAGAAACATGAACCAATCCATCTTGTCCAGGTAATACATTAATAAATGCACCAAAATCTTCCAAACGCACAACTTCACCATCATAAGTTTCTCCGGCAGTAATTTCATGAGTCAAAGCTTTTACCCATTCTACCGCTTTTTTCATACCTTCAGAATCAGAAGATGTAATCATCACGCGACCATCTTGTTCAATATCAATTTGCGCACCGGTTTCATCAATAATTTTATTGATCATTTTTCCACCAGGACCGATAACATCACGAATTTTATCTGGGTTGATCATTATAGTTACGATACGAGGAGCAAATGGTGACATTTCTTTTCTTGGTTCGGAAATAATTTTTTCCATTACATCCAAAATTTGTTTTCTCGCTTCAAAAGATTGTTTAAAAGTTTGTTTCACAATTTCCCAATTTAAACCCTCTGTTTTGGTATCCATCTGCATTGCAGTGATACCGTCGCGAGTTCCGGTAATTTTGAAATCCATTCCGCCCGGACCGTCTTCAATATCTTGAAGATCGGTAATAACTTTCCAATCGTTACCAACACTTGCCAAGCCCATAGCAATACCAGCTACCGGTTTTTTGATAGGTACACCAGCATCCATAAGAGCCAAAGTAGAGCCGCAAGTTGAAGCCATAGAAGAACTTCCGTTGCTTCCCATTACTTCGGAAACTATGCGAATAGTATATGGAAAATCTTTTTCTTCCGGTAAAACAGCATATAAAGCTTTTTCTGCCAAAGCTCCGTGACCAATAGCACGATTACCCGGCCCACGAAGAGGTCCGGCTTCACCGTAACTAGCTGGAGTATCATTATAATGGTGCATGTATCTCTTGGTACAATCTTCTTCCATAGTATCAATAGTTTGTTTATCTCCAGGGGCACCCAAAGTTATCACTGAAAGAACTTGTGTGTCACCTCTCATAAACATACCGGAACCATGAGTACGTGGCAATAAACTAACCTCACTATAAAGAGGTCTTACTTCTTCAATTTTACGACCGTCAAGACGTTCGTTTTTTTCTAAAATTCTAGCGGTTATTACTTCTTCAACATAAATTTTTATCCGAGCTAAAACCACTTTTTGAACACCTTCTTCTACTTCTTGTGTTTCAAGTAAGGTTTTTATGGCTTCACTAAATTTATCTACCATAGCCACTCTTTCGGAACGTCCTTTTTTAGGAGTATCAAAAATCCAATCAGCTACATGACTTTTAACAAAAGCACGAACTTGTTCTTCGGTTTCACGCAATTTTTTATCAAATTCAGATAAATTTGCTTCTAAATTTATTTTTTCTTTTCCAACTTCACTTTGAATTTTATTTATAAATTCAATTACCGGTTTGAAATTTTCTGCCCCAAATTGCATCGCCGCAATCATCTCTTCTTCTTTGGTTTCTTTGGCTTCAGCTTCAACCATAATTATTTTTTCTGGAGTCCCAGCAACAAAAACATCTAGATCGCTCTTTGCGCAATCAGCAATACTAGGATTTAAAATAAATTTTCCATCAATTTTTCCAACACGGGCGCCAGCAATCGGACCATTCCAAGGCACATCAGAAATTGCCAAAACAGTTGCTGCAGCTATCATTGCTGGAACTTGAGAATCATTTTCTCCATCAAAAGAAAGTGCAGTCAAAACAACTTGTACATCATTGCGCATTTCTTGATTAAAAAGTGGACGAATAGCTCTATCTACCAAACGGCCTGAAAGTATTGCTTCTTCGCTAGCTCTACCTTCACGTTTGATAAAACGACTACCTTTTATCTTTCCTGCTGCATACATTTTTTCCTCAAAATTAACCATTAAAGGAAAAAAATCTAAACCATCACGAATGTTTTTACTCATGACTACAGTTGCCAAAAGTACCGTATCGCCATAGCGCACAGTACAAGATCCATTGGTGAGAAAAGCGTATTTACCGGTTTCTACCGTTAAAGTACGACCGCCCCAATCCATAGACCATTGTTTTACGTCTAACATAACATTAAAATGTTATGGGATGATTTGGAAGCTTGGAAGACCTCTTTTAGTGAAGTCTCTTTTGTCTCCAAACCAACCCTTAATTAAATTTTTAATTTACAGTTTAAAAATTCTTTTTATATCCAACACTACGAATCAAAAACTTTCCTTTTTCTTCACTTAGATCAATGAAATCATCAGCTTCTTCTTTGAGACGAGCTGAAGTAGTTCCGCCGAAAGCGACTATTTCCACTTGTTTACCTTGATTTTGTAAATATTCTACCAAAGGTAGATAGTCTCCATCTCCAGAAACAATAATAATGGTGTCTAAACTTGGTGACAAACGAATAGCATCAACTGTGATACCTACATCCCAATCTCCTTTTTTTTCTCCACCATAAAATGTTTGAAGGGGTTTTTCGCGAGTTTCTATCCCGAGATTATAGAGCGCTTCAAAAAAAGGCTGTTCTTCTTTGCTCTCGGTCGAAATTACATAAGCAATGGCCCGAATAAGTTTACGACTGGCTACCGCCTCACGAACAATTTGAC
Source organism: Candidatus Magasanikiibacteriota bacterium (assembly GCA_036744835.1). Taxonomy (GTDB): domain Bacteria; phylum Patescibacteriota; class Patescibacteriia; order Magasanikbacterales; family GWA2-37-8; genus JAKLGL01. The sequence goes on from DAIOHD010000001.1 coordinate 821,035, forward strand.
CAAAATTAACTTTGGCGCCAAACAAATTTTTGGCGCTGTAATACATATTTTGTACATCAATAAACACCCCAACGCGTTGTTCGGGGTGTTTAAGTGGATTTGATTTGTTATTCGGTTTCATTTTCATTTTCTAAATCTTTTTCTATTTCTTCTTCCAAAACATCTTCCTCGGAAGTTTCCACTTCTTTGGCATTTGGATTTTTTATCACTCTTGATTGTTTTAATTTCAATTTTTTAGCCAAATCTTCAAAACTTTTTAAGTTTTCTTTTTTAAGATAATTTATCAAACGACGTCGAGCGCTGACTTTGCGAAGTAATCCCCGACGAGAAGAATGATCTTTTGGGTGAGATTTTAAGTGTCCTGCTAATTCCTCAATTTCATGAGTTAAAATAGCAATTTGCACTTCGGAACTTCCTGTATCTCCAGTGTGAGTAGCAAATTTTTTGATGATTTGCTGTTTCTTTTTATTGTCCAACATACAAAAATATTGATTAATACCACGATCTGGGGTATGGGTCCCGAACGGGTTAAATAAACTGTCCTGTCCGCCTTAGGCGGATAAGAATCTTTTAATATAAAGATATTAGCAAAAATATAGGGTTTTGTCAAGGATATATTAATTAATTATTACACGTACCGGAGGTTAAAGAATTCGGATAAAGTTTATCTGTGCAATATTGTTTACATTTCTCTCCCTGTGAGCCCACATCCATCATTGTTTGAGGATCACTAGCTACTAAACCACTGTTATTGTCTGTACAACGACAACAAGCCATATTACTAACATCGGGTTCATTTCTTTCAGCTGGACAATTTACATTTGTGATACATTCTGTACTTCCGGCAGGATAAAAAGAACCTCCATCAATACAATCACTCTGGTTAGCTACATTAATGCAACTATCAACATATATACAACAACCCGTTTCCGCATTAAAAGAGCCTACTCTTGAAATTACAAAATTAGCAATTGCATAAGATAAAACTACTATAATCAAACCAATGATTGCTTGTTCCATAGTACTTTTAGCTTTTTCTATTAAATTTTCCTGGCCACGAGCTGTTACCCAACGTAAACCAGCATAAACCGTTAAACCAAAAAATATAAAGGCTACCGTAGCAAAGGCAATATTAATCACCAAACCAATAGTATTATAAATATTTCCTTGATTGGATTCATAACCCGCTTTTTGCGCAGTTTGAGATAAACCAAATCCTTGGGAAAAAGTCAAAAGAGGAACGCAAAGCGCTATTGCAAAAATAGCTAAAATAAATACTTTTTTAATTGTTTTATTTGTAAAATGCATACAAAAATGCTTAATAATTATATTTAAGCTATCTTTATTCTAACACATCTTGATTTTTTGAGCAAAGAATGATATAGTTGCTGGTGCATTTTTGTCCCCATAGTTCAATGGATAGAACATCAGCCTTCTAAGCTGAATATGTAGGTTCGATTCCTACTGGGGATACAAGGAAGTTGAAAGTAAAAAACTTGCCCGACGTAATATGATGAAGCCGGGGGGTTGAAAAATAAAAACTTTCTGCTATAATGTTTATAATTATAATTAATACTTAACATAAATTTTATGAATAGTGCTTATCGTGCTCGAATCAGACACTGCAAAAAAAACACAAAAATTGGTAAAATTTTGAAAACAAAAACCAAAATTTTACGTAAACGTGTTAGTAAGATTTCAATTTAGTTAGTCTTCAGTCTACAGACTACAGACCACACCTAAAACGAGAATGGTAAGTAGACCGTAGTCCGTAGTCTGATGGACTGAAGTCCAACTTATCCTGAAGTCCAATATACGGTGGCTATGGTATAATGGTTATTACATCGGTTTGTGGTACCGATAATTCGGGTTCAATTCCCGATAGCCACCCAAATACAAAAAACGCTTCTACAAAAAGAAGTGTTTTTTATTATAAAAATGTCCATTAAAATTGAACAGGAAAGGGAGAAAACGATAGTTTTCTCTTACTGAGGAAAGATATTGGAAAACCCGAAGGTTTTTCAAAGAGGTGTGAAACACCGAGTGAAATTTCCCGATAGCCACCCCAAAAAAACACCCTCTAAAGAGTGTTTTTTAATTTTCAATTTTTAATTAATTTTCATTTATCAATTTTCAATTATTAATCTAAAATTGACGAATCTTGCAATCTTGTGATTTTAAAATTTATGCATTCAATATCTGTTTTTCTTCTTTACAAAAAACCTCTTTTACCCCTATACTTAAATCATGAACAAGCAAATCCAAAAAATATTGTTTTTATCCATGTCTGCTGGTGCCGGTCATAAACGCGCAGCAGAAGCTCTTTTTTTGAGCTGTCAAAAAGAATATCCTGAAATTCAATCTCAGCATATTGATATTTTGGATTATTCTACCAAATTTTTAAATTTAAATACGGCACAAGCCTATCACTTTTTGGTTAAATATTTTCCTTTTATTTATCGTCTAGCTTACCAAATTACCAATTTCTCAAAAACCACTATTTCAATAGAAAAACTTTCCGGACTTTTTGCTTTAAACAGTTTGAAACTTCAAAAATTTATAGAAAATTATCACCCCGATCTGATAGTGGCCACGCACTTTTTAGTTCCAACCATGCTCAAAAAAAATTTTCCCGATTTACCTATAGATATGGTTATCACGGACTATGGCCTTCATGGTTTTTGGTTAAACCCAAAAATAAGAAATTTTTATGTCGCAACACAAGAAATGGCCGACATATTAAATAATCGCGGACTACAGGCTTTTGCCACCGGCTTACCGATTCATCCCGGTTTTTTTGAAGAAAAAAACTCAGAATCTTTAAAAATAAAATATGATATAAAATCAAACAACCCGACTATTTTAATAATGTCAGGCGGATTTGGTTTAAAAAATCAAAAATTTTTAATAAAAAAAGTTCTTAAAAATTTTCCTGATTTTAATTTATTGGTTATCGCCGGAAAAAATAATAAAAAATTGATAAAAAAATATTTATCGCTTAAAAATGAAAAAACCAACCATTATCAAGTTTTTGAATTTGTAGAAAAAATAGAAGATCTAATGACACTTTCTGATATTATTATCACCAAACCAGGTGGCATCACTTTAACCGAATGTGCCTATTTAAATAAAAAAATAATTTTAAATTGCCCGATCCCGGGACAAGAAGAAATAAATAAAAATTATTTTATCAAACACGGATTAGCTTTTGATTTAGACAAAAAAAATATTGCTTGGCAAATAAAAAATCTACTGATACAAGAAGATAAAGTTTCATTTTTACCCAAAAATTCTAGTGATCAAATCCTTCAAATAGTATTAAAAAACAGCCCTTGACGGGCTGTTTTTTTGAAAAAATTAAGGAAATCTCCTAAAAGGAGCACCTTCCAAAAGAAGTATTTTGAAAACCAAAATAGTAATTGAATAAGATAAAAAAATAATTGTTAAACCGATAATCGAAGCAGTAAGAATTTTTTTGGCTTTTTCTATATTTCCTTCATCTCCACCGGCTGTCATCCATAAAAATCCTGCATACAAAGTCAAAAGGAGAAAAACGAAACCAAGTAACCCCAAGGCATATCGTATTATCAAAAAAATTGTATCTCGCGGATCGACCGGATCACTAAATCCGGCACCTTGCTCACCTGCGGCCGCTTGAAGTTGTCTTTCCATTTCAGTAGTATTGCTTTGAACCGCTAAACAAAATTCAAAACTTCCAAAAAACAAAGCAATAAAGAATAAAATTATAAATACTTTTTTAAACATAGTTTTCAAAATTAAATGGATTAATCAGAGACTATCCCTTTGTATTGCGAGCATCTAAACTCAAAATCATTTTGCGCTTTTACACAATTGTCAGTAAACCACCTTCCGGAAACTTCAATGCATTTCGATTCTCCTTGATTTTCGTAACAATCACCACAAGGTATATTATAAGCGGCGGCGCCAACACCCACTTTTTTTGTACAACCAGGTTCTTGAACAAAACAACATCCACTGTAAAGACTTGGGCCAGTCGGAGTAAGCTCACCATATGGCTCCGGAGCAGTTGTGCCAACTACAAAATTCATAATCAAAGCGGTGATACTATAAGACAACAGTATGATCCCCATTCCGATAACTGAAGACGGAAAAATTTTTTTGGCTTTAGCAATATTATCTTCGTTACCTCCACCAAACATCCATAGATATCCGGCATACATCATCAAAACAAGAAAAATAGCGCCGGTAAAACCTAAAAGAAAATTGATATATCGACCGACAGTTTCAGACAACGTCGTATCTTTAACCCCTTCAACAGATAATCCACCTTGCTGTGCTATTCCTTGGGCCGCACCTAAACCAATATCCGGCTGAGCCCAAACAGCAATGCCCAAAAAAAGAAAGACTAAGGTAAAAAATAAAATTAAATATTTTTTAATCATATTATTAATCACCAATAGGCGTTTGCGGTGTCGTCACTTTACGCGTTGATGATGTTATTAAAAAAGTAATACTATAAGACATAATAATAATTATCAAACCAATAGTGGCAGCCGTAATAATATTTTTAGCTTTTTCTATTTTTTCATCATTCCCACTGGCAGTCATCCACAAAAAACCAGCATAAAATGTCAAAACAAAAAATATTACTCCGAGCATCCCCAAAACAGATTTTATAATTCCTCCGATAGTAGTGGACAACGAAGTATCATCTACCTCCGTAGAATATCCGGAACCCTGCGCTACATTTTGCAAAGGATCCTTATACTCTTTTTCAACCGCAAAACAAAAAACAGTTGGAAAAAACAAACCTATAATAAACAAGAATAAAATAATTTTCTTTAACATATCCTTTTAAGAAACTCTGTTTAAAATAAACGTCGTTATGGCATAAGAACCAAGAGTAACCGCCATCCCAATGGCACACCACATCAAAATACTTTTGGCTTTTTCTATCTTATCTTCGTTACCAGAAGAGCTCAACCATAAAATACCGGCATAAATCATAAAAATAAAAAATAATGTATTTACCAAAATCATAACATTACCCACAATATTGGAAGTAGCATCGTCAAAATTGGAAAATTTCAAACCTTTGGCAAAAGTTGACATCTTTGTTCCTGAATCTTTGAACGTGACTGCTTGAGCTTCTAAAACAAAACCAAACAAAAAGACACAGAAGTAAATTGTCAGAAAAAATTTAGCTATTTTTTTCATAACGTTAACTTAAAAACTTGGTATAAAAACTATTTAACACAACATGCAAATTCTCCTTCTTGACAATTTGCTTTTGTCGCATCTCCAAAATAACCGCCTATTTCTTCGCAAGCATCTATTTGATCTTGTTGAAAACAATTACAACTTTCACTTGTCGGACTAGCCCCTCCCAACTTACTTCCTACAAAATAAGTAATCGTATAAGCAGACAATACGATTGCTAAACCAATAATCGCTGCTTTAAGGATGTCTTTGGCTTTTTCTATTTTTCCTTCTTCACCGCTTGCAGTCATCCATAAAACACCAGCATATATAGTAAGTACCAAAAACAAAGTACCAAGCATCCCAAGCACAGCTGCAATAATTCCTCCAACTCTGGACTCTAATGTGGCTTGAGAAATTTTTGCTTTACTGGCAATAGTAGTTAATTTTGAATGACCCAAATCCTGAGCAAAAACCAATGAACCAAAAAACAAGCCTATCGTCAAAATTAAAAGAAAAATTTTTTTCATATATGAAAATAACAGATATAAATGAAATAAGTTTAAAAAAGAAAATTTTGTTATTTTTTAAGTTTAACTACACAACATTTGATGTTTGTACCACCTTCACATTTACCAGCAACATAATTTCCTTGTACGCCTTGATAAGCACATTCCATATTATCTGGTTGACATTCGGCAAAATCGGCTTCTTGCATCAATGTTGTACAACCTTTGGCTGAAGTGACACTTAATAGATTTCCAAAAACAAAATTAACTATGGCATAGGCGGCCAAAACTATCACCAAACCAGTAACTGCAGCGATCAAAATACCTTTGGCTTTTTCTACTTTGGCTTCCGCCCCGCTGGCGGTCATCCATAAAAATCCAGCATAAACGACCAATAAAAAAAAGATAATACCCAGATAAATCGTAGCTTGCCCCAAAATCAAACCAACAGCGCCGGGAATAGTTTTTTGTTGAGAAACACTAGTACTAACTAAACCAGAAATTATCCCCGCTTCTTCTAGGCCCCCTTGAGCAAACGCAATAGAGGCTGATAAACAGCAAACTAAAAATAATAATAAAATAATTTTACGCATATTTTCTAAAAAATTATGCTCCGCCAACCAAGCGATTGAATATAAATTCAGAAATGGCGTAGGCCAAAGAAATAACCACTATTCCCGTCAAAGCATTTTCAATAATACCTTTGGCTTTTTCAACTTCACTGGAATTATCTTTGGCCTTTATCCAAATAAAACCAGCATAAAGGACCAAAGTAAATAAAACTATTCCAACAAAACCCAAAATCACCGTCACTATGCTTTGGGCGATTGCCAAAGGTTCTTTGTTGGCTATGCCGATAGTTGAAAGCAAACTATTGTGATAAACTTTTTGCGCCCCGTATTGAATGGCTTTTTTATCGGCCACATCATCAGCAAATACCAAAAACGGCAACAATAAAAAAAATGCAATTAAAAGAATTGAAAAAGGTATTTTAAATTTTTTTAAAATATTTTTTATCATATTGTTTTTTACAGACAAAATTTTGTCTACAAAAAACAATTTTTTAAAAGGGGGTTGCGCGCGCGAACCCCCTTTTAAAAAAAATTAAAACGTTGCTGTGCCGGTTGTGGCGCCGACCAAAGAATTGATAACAAAATTGGCCAAGGCATAGGCTGACAAGATAATCGCCAAACCGATAATACCGGAGAAAATCCATTTTTTACCGGTCTCTACGCGACCCTCGTCACCTCCAGCTGTCATCCAATAAAAACCACCAATAAGGATGATAACTACGGCTACGATACCAAGTAAGCCCATCATCACTCTAATAATAGAAGCTACTGTGGTACGGACATCTTGAGTACCTAAACCTATTTTAGCACCGTAAGAAACACCCAAACTGTCGGTATCTATCAAACCTGTAGGAGCCGGGGTGTCGACAGCTAATACATTATTAGCTACCAAAAATAAACCGCCCAACATCATCGAGGTCATGACTATGATTGAAACTAGTTTTTGCATATATTCACCCCCTTTCTATAATTATTTTTTTTACTATTCATATATTCATTTTACGCTATTTTCTTTTTTTTCGCAAACTTTTTAACCAACAATCTGAAAAACTGTGGAAACCAATAAATAGCTAGAAAAAACCAAAATAAGCCCAATAGCCGCCCAAAGCATAGTTTGTGTTCCATTTTTTATCTTTTCTTCACTACCAGCGGCAGTTAACCATTGAAAACCACCGTAAACCATCATTATCAAAGCAACACCGCCGACTATCCCCAAAAAAGACTGGATAACAATACCTATAATAGTAGCAGGACTTTCCGCCTCAATTTTTATAGGATTCTGTAAATCAACCGTTTGTTGACCAAAAACCGTCAATGGAACCAAAAAAATAAACAAACAAAGTAATAAGCTAAAAACAATTTTTTTCATAATTTTAAAAAATTAGCCAAATATTCCGACAATGAACCTAACAAAAGCATAGCTGGCACCAATAGCTACTGTGCCAAGCATTGTCCAAACCATAATCGTACGCGCTTTTTCTATTTTACTTTCATTTCCTCCGGCCGTCATCCACAAAAACCCTGCATAAACAACCAGGGCTAAAGCAATAGAACCCATAAACATAACCATGGCATTTATGCCACGACTCATCAAATCATCAACGCTAGATATTTTACTTAAATCATTAAAAGCTTTGGATTTTAAAGTCGCAGTAGAATAATCAGTAGAAAAAACAAATTTAGGGGACAATACTGTTACAATAAAAGCAGAAATTTTGAATATTTTTTTAAACATAAGTATAATTTTATTCATTATTTTCACAACGACTCATTATAACCCGAAAACCATTAAGTTTTTCTTCGCAATTTGGCAAGGTATCTTTAACCGTCTTTCCGTCCGGTAATCTACAACAAATAACTTCCAATCCTTTATCAATTCTATAAATATCTTCAACTTGCAACGTCGTACTTAAAAATCTAACTATCGCCACACCGGAAAAAGCAATGACTATTCCAATAACCGCCGCCACCATAGCATCTCTACCCTCTTTGATTTTACCGGCATCACCGGCAGAGATAATCATTTTAAAACCACCATAAACAAACACCAACAGAGCTAAAGCACCTATAAAAGAAAATAGATAAGCACCGATATTTATGGCCAACTCTATAAAAACCCCCACGTCATCACATTTTGGATCAAAGGTATCTCCTGGTTTAGCATTCATTTGTTTTTGAATACATTCCGGATAAATTTTTGTCCAACTTTCTTCCTCCGCTCGTACAAAAAAGAGTGGTATTAAAACCCCAGAAATTATTACCAATAAAATAAGATATTTGGTAAATTTTTTCATATTAGTAAGTTTGATTAATTTTTGTGGCTGCACGATTAATAGCTTCGGCTCGCCATTTTTCAATATCAGATTCACGTTGATTGGTTGGAGTTTTTAACCAATCACTATATAAAAGATCCAAACCTTCTTTCGCGGCTTCGTAATTTCTGCCCCGATACCAATTTTCCACAATCAAAAGATCATCTACAAAAGGCGCCAATTCTGGTTTAGTTTTTTGTTCAACTAGAAAAGCGCGCTTTGCGGTGGGACGACCAGTTTTATCTAAATAATCTTTAACGTTTAAATTTGATAAATAATTTATAAAATTCCAAGCGAGTTCTTGATTTTTTGATTTAGCCACTACACACTGTAACGAATAATTTGTTACATTAACCGGATTTTCCGGATTAAGTTGAATAAGCGGAATAATATCAAAATTGATATTTGCACCCTGAGCTTTGATCAAATTATAATGATAGTTATAGCCAAAGAAAAAAGCTAAACCACCTTTTACAAATCTATCAAGCGCTGTTTCTTGTTGGTCGTTCCAAGTGTAAGTATCCCTTTCCGGATTAGCAAAATCGGTATAAAAATCTAAAACATTATACAAAGAGTTATTATCTCTACCTCCAGTCCAAGTAAAACCACTCGTACCAAGAATCACTCCGCTTTGTTTTAATAAAACATAAAAAATATCGTCAAAATTATTGATATTTTTAGCAGTACCCAAAGCCGTACCGGATTGAATGATACTCCCGGTTTCTTTATTAAATTTAGTTGTTTTCTTTACGGCATTTTGAAATTCTTCCCAATTTTTTGGTGGCTCGGGAACGCCTGATCTGTCCAAAATATCTTTATTATAATAAATAACCATACTATCAAGAGAAAGGGGTAAGCCATAAATTTTACCTCCGATAATCGCATCTTTTTTTACTGTTTGAAAAAATTCTCTTTCAATATTTAAAGCGGTTGGAAGAGTTACATTTCTCAGGCTAATTACCGTTTCCGTACCACCGGTAACCGTTTTTTTTGTTTCCACTATACCATCTTTGACAGCGGAAGGCATGGTTGCTAATTTACTCTGATAAAAAGGCAATTGTCTGACCGGAACAGAAATAATATCTGGCCCTTTATCCTCAGCCAAAGCCTCTACTAACCTATCGTATATTTCTTCGGCTCGAAATTGGCGAACGTTTATAGTGACGTATGGTCTATAAGTTTTAAAATTAGTAACAATCGCATTAATAGCCCCGACATCGTCATAAACTGTCCAATATTCTAAAGTTGTGCTTTTGATAGCTGCGGCTTGTTCTTTGGTAACCACTCCTTTGCAACCAAATCCAGACACCACAAACAGACCTAAAATCAAAAACAAACTTATGGTTTTAAAATTTATTTTTTTGAAAAACATACTTTCTTAATTTCAAATGTCAAATTACCAATTTCCAATCAATTTCAAAATCCAAATGACCAATTACAAATTTGAAATTTGATATTTGCCCGCCAATTGGCGGGTTTGACATTGGATATTGGAAATTTGATATTTATTTAATAATCTTTTTAAGGTATTTTTTAAACTCTTTGTTTAATTTTTTGTCTCTTAAAGCAAAATCAACATTAGCTTTTAAATAACCGATTTTACTTCCGGTATCATAATATTGGCCATCTATCAATTTGGCATAAATTGGACGTTTTTTAATTAATTTAAAAATAGCATCGGTTAACCAAAGTTCTCCGCCTTTACCAAGCTTGGTTTTTTCTAAAGCTTCAAAAATATCCGGGGTCAAAATATAACCACCCAAAGCCGCCAAACGCGAAGGCGCTTTATCGGGACCGGGTTTTTCTACGATGTTTTTTACTTGATAAGTCCCTTTTTCCACTTCCAACGCATCTAAAATACCATATTTTTTTGTATCTTCCTTATCTACTTTATAGGCAGTCAAAACTGGGTCTCCATATTTTTCAAACACTTCTATCAATTGTTTCAATTGAGGTTTATGAGGAGCATAAAAAAATTCATCTCCCCAAAGAACCGCAAAAGGCTCATTTCCGATAATATTTTTCGCACACAAAATCGGGGTACCGTTACCATAAGGACCTTTTTGACGAATAAAAATAAAATTAGCCAAATCCGCTATCTTTTTTACATCCTCGGCAATTTCTTCTTTTTTTTGTTTTTTAAGCCAATTAATAAGCTCGTAATTTGGAGAAAAATGATCTTCAACCGCTCGTTTGCTTGGACCGGTGATAAAAATAATATCCGTAATTCCAGCAGCTACGGCACTTTCAACTACATATTGAATAATAGGTTTGTCGACTATCGGCAACATCTCTTTGGGCTGAGCCTTGGTAGCCGGTAAAAATCTGGTTCCCAAACCCGCAACCGGAATGACTAATTTCTTGATAGTTCCCATATTAAAAAGTTGTTTATAACAAAAATACCTGTCTTTTTTAACCTTTTTATTATAACATTGTCTTTTCTTTTCCGCAACAAGTTACTTTCATTTTTTAATCTTTAAATCTTTTAAATCTTTGCAATCTTTTAAATAAATTAAATAGCGCAAAGCGCTATTTAATCTCCTGCCATTCAATAAGCGCATAATTTGCGCCAACCGGAGATGATGGAGGCGGATTAAATAAGGAATAAATATTAAAAGTTGTTTCCGTATTAGTAAAACCACTTACAATCCGCATTTGATTATCAACCCAGGTAAACGTCCAAATTTTATAAGAAACTATCGATCCATTAACCCTGATGGTATCTAATATTATATATGGAGAAACACCTTCATAATAATCATATCTTTGTATCGCTCCGGTTTGAGCAATCATAGAAGCATTAATTTCCAAAGTTGAACTAACCTTATACGGAATCAAAATATTATTTTTTGCCGTTAAACCAAGAATGTTTTCTTCACTTTTATTTGGATAGATCAAATTATTTTTAATAACGATATCACTATTTGCACCCACAGCTACACTCCCTTTTATTATCCCCTCAACCCAAACAGTTTTTTCCGAATAAAAGTAAGCGATTTCCGGCGAAGTGGTGGTCAAATAAAGAGTTTCACTGCTTATATCTAAGCAACAAGCTGTTGCTCCGGGTTTTTTATGGTCGGTATTATAACAATTTCTACATTTATAATTACCACAATAATTGGGCGAATTTTTATTAGAAGAACAGCCATCACTTTCGCAAGTGCTAACATTGTAAATTTTTGCTTGCATAACTTCATCGCCATTTACTGAAGTTGTTGAAAAAATTATATGCCAACCTCGATTAGGAGAGCTGTCTAAATAAACCCCAAAATTTATAGCATTAGTTCTTATTTCATCCAATTTATTATTTATTAAACCAAAATCTTTAAAAGAAGCGGGATAAACAAAAAATACACTTGGACCTCCATCGCCCCAAACTCCGCCTTTCCATGGACTGCCCGAACAAAGCGGTTGAGCAGGTGGACAATAAGCTCCAAGCAATTGGCTACTAACTATGGAATCTGTTTCACCGTCAAATCTAACCGCTCCATTACTATGCATTTTTCCATGAACCACTTCATCAGGCCCTATCCAAATTTCAGAATTCGTCAAAAAAGAATAGTCAGTTAAAGAAGGTTTTCCAACTCTAGCTTTTACGGTTCGCAAAGTATTTGGTTGAAAATTCATCCAACCAGTTGATTTGATAGTAGCGACGGTTGATCCGGTTCGTGGCGCTGTTAAATCCAAAGAAAATTTACCGATATTATTTTTATTTTTATCAAAATAATCATGGATATAAGGGCCGGTTGTGGTAGTGCCATCTTGATAATCATTTTCATCGGCAAAAATATGCCAACGATAATAAGATATTCCGGCATCAGCTACTTGAAAAGCCATTTCTTTATTGTGTTTTGCTACAGCTAATTTATTTTGATAAATCGCGTAACCGGATAAACCCATAACCACAAAAATAAAACTGAGAGAACCAAAAATCAAAACGAAAAGCAAAGCCCCGCCGCGAATATCTGTTAAAAAATTTTTTATTTCAATTTTCACAAATTTATAACTTTACAAATTTTTAGTTTGCCTTCAAATTCCTCAATTGTGCTTTTGATTGAATTTCAAAAACCGGTGAATTTGGCAAATTGTTTTGTTTTACCAATAGTTTTATTTCTACAATTCTGACATTCGGCAAAAATATCGGATACGTCATAGAGGAAGTGCTGCCAGCTCCATCATAATTAGAATCATAATAAGTAAAAATGGTATTCGTCGCGGATTGTAAATTTCGCACCACTTCACTAACTTCTTCCGTACTAGTATCATATTCGTACAAAACATCTTCTGTTGGCTTTGTAATACCTTTGCTAAATGTGGTACCGCTTACAAAATAACGGACTCTTTCCATCAGAGAATCGCTATCTATGTTGGCATAAAAAATTATTTCCGTACTTGAAGCAAAGGCCAATGGATATCCTCCGACAGTCGAATAATTAATAGTCCGCATCTCATCAACAAATATCCTAGTCGCTTTAGATGTTATAGATTGTGCAAAGCTGTTTTCCCAAACATTTTTATCCGCTTTGGAACTAGCACTAAAAAGAGCCGCGGTTCCAAAAATTACAATCAAAAAAATACCGAAACCAAATAAAATTTCAAACAAAGTTAGTCCTTTATTATTTAAAATTTTTTTCATATTCTATTATAATGACAGCATATTAACTACTTCATGACTAGTTGTTGGTATTTCAACAGAAGTAGTTACAAACTGATATCCATTTTTATCAATTTCCAAAAAATATTCACCTGAAGAAAGGTTGCTAAAAAAAACTTGGCCTGGAGGAGCACAGTCATTGGTATAGGTAAAAAATATATCCTCGATTTCTGGAGTAAAGGTCGTACTGGCGGTAAAAAGACATATTTTATAACGTAAGTATCTTTGATTGTTGTGCGATGAATTAATAGTCGTTTCTTCAAAAGAATACCACGTATCCACTGTCGCATCAGGACCTATAAAATCCCAACTAGCCGGAGTAGATGTATCGCTGGTTGCAATTTGCATTTTTGTAGAATTTGTTCCAACTTCCAAAGGCTGAATAAAAGGTTCACTAAAAATATTTCGAAAAATAACCGCTTCGCCAGCGTCAAAAATAGAAGACATTAAACAGCCGTCTTCATAGTAATACTCGCCGATTTTTTTTAATTTTATTTTTCCTTCATCATCTATATCCAACCTATTATCATCGCTGTAATATTTTGTTTCATCACTCATTATCTCTTGTCCAGAGCCGCCGCTCCAGTCAGTTTGCCGAGCATAACCTAATCCTGTTTGATAAGTACTACTATATCCAGTTGTTGTAGAATAAAGCTTAACCGTAGCATCAGAAATAGGCATGCCAGTAATATTATCTTTTACACTAACTAAAAGCGGATAAGGATTGTGTGGGCGTAAAATCAAAGTTAACATCTGAGTTTCTCCGGCATTTAAATTCAAAGAAAGCATTGGGATTGAACCGCCTAAATAATAACTGGTACCACTTGGAGCAAAATAATATTCATCCCATTCAATATTATTAAAATTTAAAATTCCGCTACTATTTGTGTTGCTGGTAACATCAAATCTTAGCAGTTCCGGCAAACCTAAAAGTTTTTTACCGAATACACGCAAACTGGCGTTACTTATGTTTGAACAAGTCGGATTTAAAGTTTTTATTTGTAAATTTGATAAATAATCTATAGAAAAACTCAATTCCGCCACTTTATTTTCCAAAACAGTAGCATAGGGCTTGACCGGGGTCGGATTTTCATCTGTAGTTGAAGCTGTGGCATCAGTAGTAAAACCCTCTTTGGATACGGTAATATTATAAAGAAAAGTTCCCGTAGGGACATTGATAACATAGAGGTGTCCATTATTATCGGTGACATCGTCTTTATAAGAAGAAGAACCAAACATTTCTATATGAACACTGGCTTGAGAAACCGGACGTCCGAGAGAATCAACCACTTCTATAAAAAGAGCTCCCAAATTACTTTCGTCTTCTTTTATATTCGGGCCTATGAGAGTACTCAAAATTAAAGGCTTTTGTTGATCAATCGATAAACAATAAATTTCCATTTCGACTAATTTATAATCAGCCGGAGCATTGTCTTGGGGAGTAGACGTTATAGTACCATCAAAATGATCGTCAATAAATCTGACAGTATTAATAATTTTAAAATTTAGATCATTTCGTGTTATATATTTAATTGGTAACAGAACACCCGGAACATCAAAGGCATCTTGTAAACCAACTTCGTTATAAGGTAAATTACGAACAATTTCTAATTCTTCACTCAAAATCGCCGTTTCAATCGTTTTAATTTTTGCCAATCGTACAATCTTATAAATAGAAATAAGCGTGGAATAAATACCAACTGCAAACATGGCCAATATGGCTATGGCAACGATAATCTCTACCAAAGTAAAACCTTTTTTATTTATTCTTTTTATCATGCAAATATTGTAGCATAAAAAACAAGTATTTGCCACTTGATTTATTTATATTTTTATGATAATATTTTTTACGAAAAGCCCGGGTGGCGGAATTGGTAGACGCACAGGACTTAAAATCCTGCGGCTTCGGTCGTGCGGGTTCGATTCCCGCCCCGGGCACATAATAAAAAATGGCCAAGTGTTTAGCTTGGTCATTTTTTATTATGAGTTTGTTGGTCGCGGGAATCGAACGGGCAGAAACGAGGCTTGAAGTTTTTGCGGAAGCAAAAACGAAATGACGAGTGTCGGAGGATTTCCAGTGAAAATCCGACGCTGCCCAGGGCAAGGAGTCGAGCCGATATTTGTCGGCGAGACGACGAGGAATTCCCGCCCCGGGCAAAAATAACACAGACCTTTTTTGGTCTGTGTTATTTTGTCCGAAGAGCGAGCAAAACTGTTTGCTCGCGTCGGGATGAGAACGCTCCGCCTTCGTTAAAACTCCGGCAGATAAACTCCGCGATAATCGCGCTTGCCCGTCCGTAGCTTTAGCGTAGGCGGGAGGCGGTGGCTAGCCCGAGGAGTCGGAAGACGACGAGAAAACGAAAAAGTATTGACAAAAAGGCTAAAATACGCTAAAATCATCTGTTATAGTTCATTAAATCATAATAAACTTTCAAATCAGCAAAATTTATAGTTTATAAACCCAAATAAAGGAGAAGACTAATGGCAGAAACAATCGAAAAAGGATGCGATGGAAAGATGAGATGGCATTGGTATAATGTCATGAACGATCTTAAAGTCCAAGGTGGATTAGAAGAAGTTGTAATCGACCCGTTAAGCGTAAACACTTGCGGCTGTGGAGGAACAACCAAAAACGGTACAAGGTTCTTTGTCACATGGATATTTAATACTTTTCTTATGATTAGTATGTCCAAGGAAGAACAAGGACTCATTGATGCTTTTGCTAAAGTTGTTGAATATCGGCCATTCTGCCGATACGTCAATAAAAGATCGGGATTACTCACTTTCGAGTGGGATAAAAAAGATCCAGACGGACGCTTTGCAAAGTTACAAAACGATAAAGAGAGTGAACTCAAACTTATTCAATGAATCATCTCTTACTATCACCACTATTCGCCCGCGGGAAACATTTCCGTGGGTTTTTTATTTACAAAAAAATAGATCCGAAGACCTATTTTTTTATTTTATAAATAAATGTATTAACTAATGTTTCTAAATAAAGAATATCTACCTAACATTATTTTTTTCGTATCTTGTAGCAACAAAATCTATAATTATCCCATAAACAATTCCTGCAAAAAATCCGGGGACATCTTTGAAACCTGTTGCTAAGAAAAATGAACCACTTATTATCAAACCAAGAAATGCTCCGCGCAATATAATATTTTTATTATTATTTTGAATTACATAATACGGCGCTAAACCAATTACCAAACCCATAACAACCCTATTGACCCATGTGGCCAATATAAACAATTCATTTCCGACAAAACCAAGTCTACTACTTACCCCGATTATGCAAAAAATTCCTAAAAAAGCTCCGGTTAAAATAGCTACAAGTAATCTTTTTTTCATATTTTTTGTTTTATTTATATTTTAAATAATAAAATTATTTTAGATAACTTTCAAAATAAATAACATGACAACTATATCCATCAGGATTTTTTTGTAAATAATCCTGGTGATAGTCTTCCGCTGGATAAAACTTTTCTAATTTTTCTAATGTTGTCACCACAGGATCTTTCCAACGTTTTGAATTGTTTACAATTTTAATAAAATTTTCTGCCTCTTTCTTTTCTTCTTCGTTTCCGTAAAAAATAGCCGAACGATAAGAATTTCCGATATCATTACATTGTTTATTCAATGTCGTTGGGTTATGAATTTGAAAGAAAAAATCTAATAAATTTTTATAAGATGTTTTTTTGGGATCATACTCTATTTCAATCGCTTCGGCATGACCCTCGTGATTTTCATAAGTAGGGTTTTCCACCTTACCACCGGTATAACCCACGGTAGTATTTATCACACCCGGTTGATTTCTAATCAGTTTTTCCATTCCCCAAAAACAACCACCAGCCAACACCGCTTTTTCGGTATTGATTTCTTTTAATTCAATCAATACTTCATTGCGCGTCATCCACGGTGGAGTCCCTGGTGCATTATAACCAGCATAAGCCACATTTCCTTCCGTCTCAACTCCATCACGAGCAAGTGCTGAAAGCAATTTTTCTTGCATCTTTTTTATCCTCGCATCGAAACGATACCAAGAAAATTGCATCACTGCATATTTCTTGGCGGGAATCGTCACGATTTTTACTCGAGGATCATTGGGTGTCGGTAATGTTTCCAAAGTATAAGATCGAGGCATACTAAAAGATATTGTCTGCGAGTCACCCTCGTTCATCGCTACTACCGGCGCAGTCATAGATATTTTTTCTGAAGACCCTTTTGCTCCTTCTTTTTGAGAAACCACAGGAGCGGTCATGGAAATACTTTCTTTTTTGGTATTTCCACCAAAAATATACCCCGCCAAAATACCAAAGCCACTATTCATGGATTTTCCATAGGAACCCTCTACTGTAGTCTGCGCCACAATTCGTTCTGGATATTCCCGAATTTCGTAATCATTCATTTTTTTCACCACACTATAGTCAGCCTGCTCAACACGGGAACTAAAAAATCCCCAAGCAGACCAAAGCGCAATAATTACGACGAAAGCGATAATTATGTAGTTCATATTTTTCATACAATTATATAATTTTGTAATATTTATAACTAAATTTTACCCTTTTAAATCAAAACACGCAAGAAATATCAAACAAAAAAGCTCCAGACAGGCATGTTGGAGCTTTTTTAGTTTTTCCCTTTTATCGCGACAGGCACGCTACGACAAAAGGTTTTAATTTTTCTTTTAGATTTTCCAATTCTTCTTCGCTATAAGTTTCTTCATTTAAAACTTTTTCATCAACCGTTTTGGTAGAAACAAATTTTTGTAAAAAATATTGTTTTGCGCCAGCAATATCTCTGCCTATTTGTATTATATCCTCTGGAGATAATAAATTTTTTACCAAAGTTGTGCGAAATTCATAATCTATTCCTGAGTTTTTTATCATTTTCACGCTTTGTTTTATCTTTTCTATATTAACCGGCATTTTGGTTATCTCTTCATATTTTGAGAAAGGTGCTTTGATATCCATCGCTAGATAACTCACCAATTTTTGATCAATGATTTCTTTGAGCATGTCTGGATTAGTGCCATTGGTATCCAGTTTGATGAGAAAACCCAAATCTCGAATTTTTTTGATAAACTCTATCAAGTCATATTGGAGAGTAGGTTCTCCACCGGTGATAGACACTGCGTCTAACTTCCCTACTCTTTCTTTCAAGAAGTCAAAAAACTCATCTTCGTTTAAACTTTCCCCAAACATTTCTGGTTTTACCAATTCTGGATTATGACAATACGGACAGCGGAAATTACAGCCTTGTGTAAAAATAATACAAGCGATTTTATCCGGATAATCTATCATTGAAAATTTTTGCAAACCGCCTATTTTCATATTTTAACAAGTAGCGCAAGTGGTTTGCATTATAGGTTCTTCTTCATTTATAGGAACTTTGAAAGTTTTACGCATACCAAATTCGGCTTTTTTTCCATGATTCCATTGTTCTACCGGGCGCAAGTAACCCACTACACGAGAGTAGACTTCGGTTTTAGCCTCACAAGTCGGACATTTAAAATGTTCCCCAACAATATAGCCATGGCTTGGACAAACAGAAAATGTTGGTGAGAAAGTAAAGTAAGGTAATTTATAAGTATTGCAAATTTTCTTAACCATACTCTTGACCGCCTCTACACTATTGATTTTTTCCCCTACAAACAAATGCATTACCGTACCACCAGTATATTTTGTTTGCAATTGATCCTGCAATTCCATAGCTTCAAAAATATCATCTGTGTGATTTACCGGCAATTGAGTAGAATTAGTATAAAAAGGATGGGCCCCTCTTTGATATTCCTCTTCATTGGCCACTATAATTTCTGGATATTTAATTTTATCTTTACTAGCCAGACGGAAAGATGTGCCTTCGGCCGGAGTAGCTTCTAGATTATAAATACTACCAGTTTCAGTCTGATAAACCTGCAATCTGTCGCGCATAAAATTCATGATACGAACGGCAAATTCTAAACCTTCTTTTTCCGTAATATTTTTGCCCAACAAATTTTTAACCGCTTCGTTCATCCCGACTAGTCCGATAGTGCCAAAATGGTTTTTCCAATATTGATCAAATCGAGCTTTGATATTGCGTAAATAATATTTGGCGTAAGGATAAAGATTTTTTTCCGTCAAAGTTTCCAAAATTTTTCTCTTGATTTCCAAACTGTCTTTGGCCAGATCCATCAAACGACCGAGTTTTTCTTTAAACTCTTCTTCAGTTTTAGATGTATAACCCAAACGAGGCAAGTTAATTGTTACTACACCGATAGAACCGGTCAATGGATTGGCGCCAAAAAGACCACCACCGCGAGATTGCAGTTCACGATTATCAATACGTAAACGACAGCACATACTGCGAGCGTCTTCAGGGTTCATATCCGAATTTACAAAATTGGAAAAATAAGGAATGCCATATTTGGCGGTCATCTCCCAAAGATTTTTGAGTTCCGGATTATCCCAATCAAAATCCTTGGTAATATTGTAGGTCGGAATCGGAAAAGTAAATACCCTACCTTTTGCATCCCCTTCCATCATGACTTCAAAAAAAGCTTTATTAAACAAGTCCATTTCTGCCTGAAATTCACCGTAAGTTTCTTTTTGTGGCTTACCACCAATGATTACCGGTTGATCTTTATAATAGCTTGGCACTTTCAAATCCAAAGTCACGTTAGTAAAAGGAGTTTGAAAACCAACACGAGTTGGAACATTTACATTAAAAATAAATTCCTGCAAACATTGTTTTACTTCTTTATAACCTAAGTTATCGTAACGTATAAACGGAGCAAGTAAAGTATCGAAATTGGAAAAAGCTTGAGCTCCAGCAGCCTCTCCTTGCAAAGTATAGAAGAAATTTACCACTTGTCCCAAAGCCGGACGCAAATGTTTGGCCGGTTTGGTTTCCACTTTTCCAGCTACTCCGGTAAAACCCTCGGTCAATAAATCCATCAGATCCCAGCCCACACAATATACAGACAAAATATTTAAATCGTGGATATGAAAATCACCTTCTAAATAGGCATTTTTAATTTCTTTTGGATAAATTTTATTCAACCAATAAACTTTACTGATTTCAGAAGAAATATAATTATTTAAACCCTGAAGTGAAAAAGCCATGTTACTATTCTCGTTTACCTGCCAATCCGCTTGAGACAAATATTGATCTATCAAATCAACACTGGCTTTATTGGTTAATTCACGCAACTGTTTGTGTTGCTCACGGTAAATAATATAAGATTTGGCTGTTTTTACATAAGTCGAATCAATCAACACAGCTTCCACCATATCTTGTAAATCTTCTACTCCTGGAACTTCCTTGCGAATCATTTTACTTGCCAATTGTACAACTTTGATAGCCAAACGACGAGCGGTGGTTTCGTCAAATTCTCCAGAAGCCTGTCCGGCTTTTGTAAGCGCAATGACTATTTTCTCGGCATCAAAATCAACCACACGGCCGTCCCTCTTTTTGATTTTATCAAACATATATTTTAAAAAATTATTGATTTTAAAGTATTTTGCTCTTTTCTATATGTTGTGTTTAAAGTTTATTTTTCAACACAACATATTGTGTTTTTTTGAGCATTTTCATTATAACACTTTCGTCAAGCACTGCCAATGATCGATCTATTTTTGCTAATCTAAAAAGAAAAAAGGTGGTCGTTCTAGTTTCAAAAAAAAGTTATCCACAAATAAAAATAAAACCGGCTGGATTGTTCAAACAACCGATATTAAAAAATCAATCTCCTTGTTTTTATAACCATTTTATATTACAATAAAATCACTATGGATGAAGAATTTATTATAGAAAACGAAGAAAGTTTAATAAAACCGGAAGAATTGCCGGGAGAAGTTGTATTTGAAAATAATCTCCGACCGCAAAAATTATCCGATTTTATCGGCCAAGAACAACTAAAACAAAATCTAGATATTTCCATGCAAGCCGCCAAAAAACGAGGTGATTGTTTGGAACATGTCCTGCTTTATGGCAATCCTGGTTTGGGTAAAACTACTTTAGCCCATATTATTGGTAAAGAAATGGGAGCTAATGTCAAAACTACCGCCGGTCCGGCTTTGGAAAAAGTCGGTGATTTGGCAGCTATCTTATCCAATTTAGAACAAGGCGATATTTTATTTATTGATGAAATACACCGCTTAAATAAAACAATTGAGGAAGTCCTGTACCCTGCTCTAGAGGATTATTGTTTGGATATTATTATCGGTTCAGGACCAGCTGCCCGCACCATTCGTATGCCTTTAAACCGTTTTACATTAATCGGAGCCACTACCAAAATGAGTATGATTTCCGGGCCACTGCGTGACCGTTTCGGACATGCTTATCATCTAAATTTTTATGAAGAAAAAGATATCAAACAAATCATCCACCGTAGTGCGCAAATTCTAAATATAGCAGCGGATGAACCGTCTTTGCAAATAATTTCCAGTCGTGCTCGACGTACGCCTCGTATCGCCAATAGACTGCTCAAACGAGTGCGTGATTTTTCTCAAGTTAAACACGAAGGTATTTTGAATGAAAAAATCGCATCAGAAGCTCTGACTATGCTTTCTATCGATGAACATGGACTAGATGAGGTAGATCGCAAACTTTTGGAAGTCCTGATTGAAAAATTTAATGGAGGACCGGTAGGCTTAAATACTTTGGCTGCCGCAATATCTGAGGAAATGGATGCTATTGAAAACATTTACGAACCATATCTTTTGCAAACTGGATTTCTGGAAAGAACCCCGCGTGGACGCAAAGCAACACCTCTGGCTTACAGACATTTGGGGTTTGAGGAACCGAAAAATAATGGAGTTTTATTATAAAAAAGCTTTTTAGTATTTAAAAATTGATAAATAAAAATTAATTAAAAATTGAAAATTAAAAATTTTAAATTGTTATTATGCCTTTCATCCTTTCACTCCCTCTTTATATTTTTCTCTTCGCTTTTTTGGGATTTCTCGTTATTTTTGTAATTTTTATTTTTTTTGATTTATATCATATTTTTGAAACAAACTCTTTGACAATTATCAGTTTAACAGTGACTATTCTGATTTTTTCAGTTTCTGCTTTATCTTTATTTTTTACTTGGTCCTTATTACAAAATGTAGATTGGAAAACACCTGTGCTGATTTTTGATTCTTCCTGGATCACAAAATTATTTACTTTTAATTAATTTTGACTTTTGAATTAAACAGATAATCTTGTATTCCTCCAATTTTTTACTTTTAATTTTCAACTTTTAACTTAGCCCTATGTCTATTGGAAAAATCGTCACTTTAAAATCATACGAGAAAGAAATTTTTCGCGTTCGCCCCCATATTATTACTTTTTTACCCGGTTTTTCTCTTTATCTTTTAGCAGTAGCCATACTTGTCGGAGCGGTTTTATATTTTTTTACCACCATGGGAGATGATTTGCTCACCTCGATTTATGCTCCACTTATTGTATTGGGAGGGGCTGTTTATATTTTATCGATTAATTTATTTTTCTTTGCCTACTTTATCGATTTTTATCTAGATATTCTTTTTATTACCAATGATAGATTAGTGGATATCGAACAAAATAATTTATTTGCCAGAACAATCTCCGAAGTTGATCTTTATCGAGTACAGGATGTAACTTCTGAAGTAAAGGGTTTTTTAGCTCATTTTTTTAATTATGGTAACCTGACTATTCAAACTGCTGGTACAGAACAAAAATTTGTTATGCACAATGTCCCCGATCCTCACGGATTAAGACAAAAACTTTTGGATTTAGCCGATACTGATAGAAAATATCACCAAGAAGTAAAATAGCATTGAATATTGGAAATCAAAAAAATCTCACCCTACTGGTGAGATTTTTATTTTTAAGCATTGCTTGCTTTTTCCTCATCTTTTTTTTCTTTTTCTTCTTGTTGCTTTTTCTTCATTGCTTCATATTCTGCCGGAGTGGGAATATAGTTTGGATCATCTGGGTCCAAAAAATCTTCTTCGACTCTTGGTCTGATTTCTTTTTCCCCTCCACGCCATCTTTTTGAATCTGACATATAATTTAATAATTTATTTTTTAATTTTTAATAAATTTTTTCCACTTGTACCCCTGTATAATAATACTTCAAAAGCTGTTCGTATGTCCAGCCATCTTTATCCGCCCTTTGCGAAGCGTCCCAAGCGCTCATCCCAACTCCATGGCCAAATAATTTTTTACCTTGATCGTAAAAACAGGTTACAGGTATCAGCCAAGGTTTATCTGTCCCACCCCATACCTCTTTCCATGTCCTAGTTTTACCATCTGAATTACCAAAATAAGGCGTACCAATAACTTTATCTTCATAAGTCACCATTTCACCATAAGTAACTCTCGCCGCTTGAACAACTCTTGGCATCAATACTTCAGAGTTATAACCCAAATAAAGTTGGTCGACTGTAGTGGCATATAAATCAAAAGTTCTTTGGTCAGAAGAAACACCATTATAAAGATGAAAATAAGCATAGGATCTGGCAGCAACCAATATTGCTTTGATATACTCCATAGCCGCACCATTACTGGTTTCACCAATCCCGGCAATATAAAGATCCATCGGCAATTCATTAACCACCCAAGCAATATCTGTTTTGGGAGAATAAACAAATTCCATTATTCCTCGATAAATATTGAAATTTTTATTTCCTTTCCAACTTACCAGTCGACTATAATTGGTTAATGTAAAATAATGGTTTAAATCATAAGGTACCAAACGAATTTTCTCCACAGAAATAAAATTCAAATTTGGACTATTAAAATAATAATTTCCTCCTGTATATCTCAAAGAAACACTTTCCGCTCCATATAAAACTCCTTTATATTCCTTTCCGGAAAAAACTTCATAAGAAAAATCTGATTTAAATTTGACTTCATCGAGAGCTTTGTAAAGACCTATTTTTACATTAGGTTCTGAAACCAAAACTCGATTATTCGTGAACTCCGGCTCTTGGTAATAAGGATTATTTTCTGTAACTGAAATCGGAATTTCCAAAGTCCCGCCGTCGAGTGTATGATTGTTAGCAGTGAGTTGAAACCTGGCAGTATATTCACCTTTAGTTTTTGGGGCGCGAAAATAAAATTCTACTCGGATAGTTTGTTGTGGCTCGACATAAGTCACGCCTTGATAAATTTTTACTGGCGATAACCAACTACTATCGGCAATATTTATTTTGTTTAAACTACTGGAAACAGCGGTACTCCCGGCCTCTTGCCAAAGATAATTATCCCATTTCAGAGTACCAATATTAGTATACATAACTATAAATTTTATTTGTTCTCCACCCTTAGCTGTAACTTTATAAGCAGTCATGGCCGACAAATTTGTTTTATATTCTTTACTGACTTTTTGAGCTTCATCAGGTAAATAACCCGTATCATTACCGGTGATATCTGTCGTTTCTTTTGTTTGTACAGTAGCTATTTCATCATTGATAAATTTTCTGGTTAACGGACCAAAATAACCAACAGCCGGAGAAATTTTATTGGCCTGCTGAAATTTTATCAAAGCGCTTTTGGTGGCAAAACCAAATCGCGTTGTTTCGTTGCCCATAGATCCGGCACCGGAAACAGATACGACAAAACCTTTATTGTTGAGATATTTTTGTAATTGCTTAACATCCTCACCAGTTGAGCCAAGTTCTAAATTTTTATTAAAAACAAAATTTGTGACTAGACCTGTTGTTTGTTCAACATTAACTACTGGCACTGTTGGAGCGACGACCTTCAAGTCCAAATAAAAATAACTACTTTTAATCCAAGTTTTGTTTTCTGCGGCCAAATAAAAATCTTCTTTATAATTTCCCGGCTTGTCCGGAGCTTTAATTTTGAAAGTAAATTCTGCGGTTTGTCCGGATAAAGTTCTACTTTTAATTTTAGCCGGATTACTTTTACTCAACCAAGAACTGTCGGTAAAAATACTTTGACGATAATTAGGATTAACCGTGTAAACGGAAACAAAATTAGCGCCCGTATTTTCCCAGGTTGCTTTCCCAATATTTTTTATTTTTACGGTTATCTCTTTTGTTTCTCCGGTTTTCAATTCAATCGGTTCTTGGAGCGATACGCTCATATACTGCCCCAAATAATCCGCATCTTTAAAAGGAGGAGGAGTAAAGCCAATAGCTTTAACACTATTTGTTATTAACAAACTAAATCCAACAAATAAAACTATTAGGAATGCTTTTAAGCGCATAATTTTCAATTTTTAATTTAAAATTTTCAATTAATTTTCATTTTTTCAATTATCAATGGCGCTTTGTAAATTGCCTCATTAAAAATTCGATAAAAATTATAAAATTAAAAATTGAAAATTCTATTTATGGATTTATTATACCACACTTTTTTACTCTTGGTCAGAAAAAATATTTTATGTTATACTTATATTACAAATAACGTGAATGGATTATTTCGCGTGGTTTGGTTTTTATGAGTCAGACTAAACAAATTTATCAAAATACTTTGGTGCAGTTGATAGGAAAAATTATCAGCACTGTTTTGGGCTTGGTGGTAGTGGCTATCATGACCCGCTCTTTGGGTGTGGAAAAATTTGGTTGGTATGCTACGGCCACTGGTTTTTTGCAATTTATCGGTATATTTTGTGATTTTGGCTTTACCGTAGTGTCAGCCAACATGCTCTCTCGTCCAGATTTTGATAAAAAAACTCTTTTTAATAACCTGTTTACTTTAAGATTGATAACCGCCCTATTTTTTCAAGGATTTTTACCATTTATAATTTTCTTTTTCCCTTATCCTCTTGAAATAAAATTGGCCGTCATGGTTATTGCCCTGTCTTTTATCAACACTTCAATTAACCAGGTTTTTATCGCTTCATTACAAACCAAACTCAAAATGCATCTGCAGTCTATTGGTGAAATAATTGGTCGCATTATTTTGGTTATAGGAACTCTATTGGTTGTAAAAAATGATTTCGGATTTTTACCGATGATGAGTATTATTACTTTGTCTTCATTTTTTTATACCGGCTATCTTTGGTATAAAAGCGAAAAAATTTCACTACAAATTGATAAAAATATTTCTAAAGCGATTTTTATTCAGCTTTGGCCAACGGCTTTGGCGGTTATTTTCAATGCTATTTATCTACAAGGAGACCGCGTTATTTTACCGCTTTATGTTCCACAAACAGACGTGGCTTTTTATGGTGCGGCTTATCGAGTACTTGATATTGTTATACAAGTCAGCTCTATGGTTATGGGCATCATGACTCCTCTCCTGGCTTTTGCTTGGTCTCGCCAAATAATGGCAGATTTCAAAAAAAATGCCCAATTGGCTTTTGATCTATTGATGACTTTGCTTATTCCAATGGTTTTTGGTGCTTTTGTTTTGGCAGAACCAATTATGCGTTTTGTGGCCGGTGCCAATTTTTCTGGGGCGGGAAAAATTTTACAAATCCTTATCATTTCCATTTTCGGCGTTTGTTTTGGAATGGTTTTTGGACATTTGGCTTTGGCAATAAATAAACAGCGACAGGTTTTCTGGGTTTATCTCAGCGATGCTCTTTTAAGTTTAGTCGGTTATTTTATTTTTATTCCCAAGTTTGGCATGTACGGTGCGGCTTATGTCACTATTTTCTCCGAATTTTACGCCGGAGCATTACTTTTGATAATGGCCTACCACTACAGTGGCTTTTTTCCAAAACTCTTTACTTTACTCAAAATTTTGTTTATCTCTTTACTAATGTCTATTTTGATTTATAATTTAAGAGAAGAACACATACTGATCTTAATTTCTTTGGCCGGGCTTTTCTACACCCTGGGTGCCATAGCTTTGAAAATATTTTCTCGTGACAGTTTATTACAACTTATTCCTTTTAATAAATTAAATAAAAACTAAATTTAAAATATATGGATTTTGCTAAAATTCGCAACCTTATTTTTTTAGGAACTCTCTTGTTGGTCACTTTGAGCTTCCTTTATATTATTCGCCCTTTTATTTATCCTATTTTTTGGGCAGCAGTTTTTGCAGCGCTATTTTATCCGCTTTATAAAAAACTAAATACAAAATTAAAAACTCCAAATTTGAGCGCTACTCTAACATTACTTGTAACTGTTTTTGCCATTGCCATACCACTGTTTATTTTCGGGACAATTTTGATAACTCAGTCGGTGGATATTTACAACAAAGTTAGTAATAACCAAGATCAGATTTCTTCTTTTCTAACTCAAGCGACTGAAACTATCAAAAACAATCGTTTTACTGCCAGGTTTAATTTTGATGAAAATTTTTGGGTAGAAAAATTTTCCGAAGGTGCCAAATTTGTCACTTCTTATATTTTTACCAACATTACAAAAATAACTCAAAACTCTATTATCTTTTTTACCATGGTTTTGATAATGCTTTATACTCTTTATTTCTTTTTACGCGATGGAGAAAAAATCCTCAAAACTTTGATGCACCTTTGTCCTTTGGGGGATAAGTATGAAAAAATACTTTTTGAAAAATTTACTAATACGGCTTTGGGGACTCTCAAGGGCGTAGCAATCGTTGGGGGCTTACAAGCAGGGCTAGGAGCTTTGGCATTTTTTATCGCCGGTTTGCAAGGCGCTCTCATTTGGGGTTTGATAATGTTTGTTTTGACCCTTTTACCGGCTTTTGGCTGTAGCTTGGTTTGGTTCCCAGCAGGCTTACTTCTACTTTTATCAGGTAAAGTTTGGCAAGGAATTTTTATGTTATCTTTTGGAGTCTTTGTTATTAGCACGGTTGATAATCTACTGCGCCCTATCATTGTCGGCAGAGAAGCACAGATGCATCCACTGCTTATTCTTTTTTCCATGCTTGGCGGTATCGTAGTTTTTGGACCTTCTGGATTTATTATCGGACCTATTATCGCTTCATTGCTTTTGGCTTTTTGGGAAATGTATGATGAGTATTATAGGGAACAGTTGGATAATAATTAGTAGATGAGATTATAAATAAATAAAAAAAACCCGCCCTTAAATAAGGGCGGGTTTTTGTTGCGGGACTCGGACTTGGTCGCGACTAAAATTTTCTTCCGAAAATTTTGTCTAACCACCGCCTCCCGATTGCGCTCGCTCATCTGCGTCGCGCAATATCGGTCCGGTGTTCAAGTCCTAAAAAGCAACACAAATTATTGTGTTGCTTTGTTTGTTGCGGGACTCGGACTTGAACCGAGAACCTCCAGGTTATGGGCCTGGCGAGCTGCCAATTGCTCTATCCCGCTGTATGGCTCGAGCGGTAGACCGGATTCGAACCGGCGACCTTCTCCTTGGCAAGGAGACATTCTAGCCAACTGAACTACTACCGCATTTTGTAAAATGATTATAGTAATTTTTTTTTCTTTTGTCAAGCTTATAAAAAATCATCCTTCTTTTAAATAAAATTTATTTTTAAAAAAAATAATGAATATATAGCATAAACAATCAAATTTTTAATTAAGGAATTTACGCTAATTATATCTACCAATATTTAGCGCCTAACTTGACAAAAAGGCTAAAATGTGCTACAATCATATGTTTTGTACCTTTTAACAACGACCTGAGGAGGCACCAGATGAAGACAAGACTTTTAAAAAACGGCCTTCCCTTTGACGGAAAAAGTCTGAAACTGGAAGACAAGCTGGCCCTAGAAGTTCAGCTGTTTGACCGGTTCAAGATCATGGTAAGCGTGGACAAACAGAAAAACATCCACGTTCTTCAACCGATCCGTGCAGAGGGCAAGGAGAATCTCTACCACATCGATATCGCCACCCAACTGGCTCATGTCGAAGGCATGCCATTCGTTTGTACCAAGTACCCGCAGAATAATCTGCGGATCGTGGTGCGCGACGGGCGTAACATCGTCATGACCGAGATCGCGGTCGTAGCCCATTACGGCGAGCTGTTCATCACCGAACAGGAGGTTCGTCGTGAAGAAATTGGCATCCATTGGGGTACGCTCATGGTTCCGGAACTCAACTGGCCGGCGCTCGACAAACTGATCAACGAAGACACGGCTGGCGCACGCAAACTCGGGATTACCAAACCCGAACAAAATTTGCGCCCGGTGTACAAGATCCCTGTCAAGCCAGAGGCAAAAATCCCAAAACTCGGTAACAACCAGGCATTCGTGCTCTGGTACAACAGAGCAATGGGTTGGGGTGCTGTCATGACCAATCTTGGCCAAGCCAGGATTCACTGGCACAACACCCCGATCAATAAAACCGACGGCATGCGCGGTTTTGACGGTGGCGAGATAATCGAGTTCAGGAATCTCAAAGAGGTCAACAACAAAAACACTAAATTCAAAGCCGAAATCACCGGTGAGGTAAAGGTAGTTGACCTCCCGAAAGAAGAGGAAAAATCGGAACTTCCGCTCAAACAGGAAGAAGCCAGACCTCTGGAAAAAATCACAGGAGCCACGGCTTAGGCTCCTCCGCTCATTCTTTCTGCCCCCGCATTCGCGGGGGCTTTTTTTATTCAACTAAATCTGTACTTATATTTTCTTTCAAAGTTGTAGAAGAAAAAATATAAATTTCCGTTCCCGGAGTAAAATAAACTATTTTTGTACCAGTGGTTTCAGTTTTTAAAATCAAACTGTTTTCATCCATTTTCAAAATTTCTCCTTGTAAAAATCCCCCGCGCATAGTCACACCTTGTCTAGCACCTCCTAGCGTATTATCATCTCTCATAAAACTATTTTTTTCTTCGAAATCTCCCTCTTCTTCTTGTCTTTCTCTGATTTGTTCGAGTGTAGTACTAGGACGTTCAATTTTAGGCATTTCTCCAACCATAATTCTATTAGCATTAACACTGCCATCTTGATTGATTGATCCCATTACCATGATTTTTTCTCCCAATTTCAAATCTTCTATATTTCCTTTTTCTCCCAAATTTTGCCAGGTACTACTAGTAAACATCCCTTGACCAGTTCCTCTATTTTGTCCGTTTCCAAAATTATTTTTTCCTTCGTTCATTTTAAAATTATTTTCTTTTTTTAATCCGCAACCAGAAAAAATAATTGTACTAACCAACAAAATAGAAACAAAAAATATTTTTTTATTCATAATTTCTTTTTTAATTTTAAATATTAAATTTTAAATGTTAAATATTTTTTTATTGATAACGCAGTGCATCTATTGGGTCAAGTTTGGCCGCACGACGAGCAGGATAATAACCAAAAACTATTCCGATAAGCGCTGCCACTGCAAATGACATTACCACCGACCAAGTTGTGACTGCCGTGGTAATACTGAAAAAATTTTTCATCACCCAAGATGATAGCCAACCGATAATTATCCCGATAATCCCCCCAAAAAAAGTCAGGGTCACAGCTTCGGATAAAAATTGAGCGGTAATTTCTTTGTTAGTCGCTCCAAGCGATTTACGCAAACCTATCTCTCTGGTTCTCTCAGTCACAGTAGTTAACATCATATTCATAATTCCAATACCTCCAACAATCAAAGAAATACCAGCAATAGCTGCCAAAAGCATAGTCATAGTATCAGTGACTTCTGTCATGGTAGAAAGCATATCGGCTTGATTCATAATACTAAAATCCGCATTAGTTGCATCAGCTATTTTATGTCTTTCCAAAAGTAAAGCCGAAATTTCAGCTTGTACAATATTCATCAAATCAGCATCACTAACTTGAACATTTATATTATTCAAACCTCCATTGCCCGTGATATATTGTTGAGCTGTCCCAAGAGGAATATAAATCAAATCATCCATACTACCCATCCCCGTACCTCCTTTGGCTTTTGTGACACCAACAACGGTAAATTCTTGTCCATCAATTCTGATTTTTTGTCCGACTGGATCAGTATTTTCACCAAACAATGTGTCTCTGGTGGTTGGACCTAAAATCGCCACTTTATTTTTACTTTTAAGTTGAGCAACAGTAAAATTACTTCCCAATTCTATCTCAATACTTTTGATAGAAAAATAATTATCATCAATTCCATTGACACTGGAGTTAGTATTGCCGCCTTTAACGGTTATTTGCTTACGCGAATTAACAGTTGGAGCCACAAAATCAACACCACTGATTTGTTTAATCGCTTCCGCATCACTCAATACAAGGGTTTGTGCTGAACCCATCCCACCGCGAACCATCTGCCCACGTTGCGAACCCGGAGATATGGTTAAAAGATTTGTACCCAAAGAACTAACCCTATCAGTAATAGACTTGGCTGATCCTTGACCAACAGAAATCATTGCAATAACTGAGGCGATACCAATGACAATGCCCAAAATAGTCAAAGCCGAACGTGATTTGTTGGCTGATAAAGAAAAAAATGTTTCTTCGAAAATGTCGCCGATAAGCATATTTCAAATCTTATTGTTTTTTATCAGAAATTATTTCCCCGTCTTTTATTTCTATGATCCTATCGGTTTGCTCTGCTACATATTTATCATGAGTAATGATGATTATTGTTTTACCTTCTTCTTTGTTTATTTTTTTAAAAGTTTCCAAAATTATATGCCCTGTTTTGGAATCCAGGTTTCCAGTGGGTTCATCAGCTAAAATAATATCCGGATTACTTACCAAAGCGCGAGCTATGGCCACTCTTTGCATTTGACCGCCAGATAATTCATTGCTCCTGTGATTCCATCTATCCTCTTCTAAATTTACAGAAACCAAAGCATCTTGCGCTCTTTTTTCTCTTTCTTTTTTACTTATTTTTTGGTTATAAATCATCGGTAATATAACATTACGCAACACCGTAGAGCGAGAAAGTAAATTGAAAGATTGAAAAACAAAACCTATTTTTTCCGCACGAATTTTGGCAATTTCATCATCGTTTAGATCAAGCACATTTTGTCCATCCAAAAAATAATTTCCACTAATCGGTTTATCCAAAGCGCCTAAAATATTCATCAAGGTAGATTTACCCGAACCGCTTGGTCCCATTATCGCTACAAACTCACCTTTGGCTATTTCAAAATTTATACTTTTAAGCACAGGAACAAAATTTGTTCCCACTTTATAAGCCTGATTTATATTTTCACATTTGATAAGCATAAATTTTATTATGGCATCATCATCCTCATTTGCCCACCACCAAAATTATTTGTTTTATTGGCTGTGTTGTTTGTGGTGATGTTTTGAGAAACACTCACGATTTGCGAAATTATTTCTTCTCCTACCTCCAATCCGGAAATTATTTCTGTCATTGTATCATTACTATCACCTACAACTACTATTTTTCTATTCAAAATATCATTATTTAAAATTTCCACATAACTTTGATTATTTTGCGTTTTTATCGCCGAATTTTTTACCATCAAAACATCCTGTTTTACTGAAATAGTAATATTGGCAGTCACAGTCATCCCTGTTTTTACTCTATCATCTTGTGTGTCAAAAATAATTTTTATATTATAACTTACTACTCCCTGACTAACCGTGCCCAAAGCATCTACTTCGGCCACTTCGCCGGTAATAGTCAAATCTTCAATCGCATCAAAAGTCAAAATAACTTTTTGACCGACTTTCACTTTAGCAGCATCAACCTCGTTCAAAGTAATTGTCGCTACTTTCTGTTTGGTAATGATAGTGCCCGCAGTTGCTCCAGAAGACAATGTATCTCCCTTTTTAACACTGAACGAAGCCATCACCCCATCAAACGGCGCGTAAACATAATAATTAACCAATTTTTCTTTGGCATCTAATAATGAATTTTCTTTTTGTTTGAGAGATATTTTTTGAGTTTCAATATCCAGTGCATCATTTCCATCTTTTAATTTTGCCAAAGAAATTTTCTTTTCTTCTATGGAACGACCAGAACTTTCAATACTGGTTTTGGCACTTTCAATACTGTTTTTGATCTGAAGCAAAGAAGATAAGTGACTGTTCGTTTTTCCAGTATAAGTATCCAAAGAATTTTGATGCGTGTTCATCAAAGATGGGACATTAACTTTAAACTCGGCTTTACTCATAGCATCTTGAATAAAATCCACATAATTATTCATATTTTTCACCGTATCGGCCAAAGCTTTGACAGATTCATAAGTTTGCCAAATCATATCCGAAATGGTGGAAGTATTTGAATCACGAGAAGTATTTTTGAAATCTTCAAAATTCTTATCATAGTTTGTTCTGGCTATTTCATAAGCATCCAGAATATCTTGGCGATAAGCTTTAATTTTTAATTCATTTATATAATCATAAGAAAGCCCTTGGTTCAAATACCAATCGATATTGGCTTGATATTTTTCAAAATCATTATCAAAAATCATTTCTTTCATGCCGGAAATAATTCCCGGTAATTCCAAAAATACACCGGAAACAGTATTGAAACCGTCATCGTAATATTTTTTCAAATTATCTTGCGTTTGATGTAAATTTTCCTGTGCTTGTAAAAGAGAATTTTCCGCTTGCAAAACAGTTAATTCGTCTGTTGGCGCCATAAATTTTTCATAAGCTATTTGCGCGCTTCGCAAAGATGTTTCTACATCACGAACAGTTTTTAAAGCATCGGTGGCATTCAAAGAAACAAGCAACGTTCCAGCTTTAACTTCTTGTCCGGCTTTTACTCCAACATAAATTACTTCTCCGCTAGCTTTAGTTTTGAGATCAACTTGGGCTTCAGAAGACACTTGTCCTGTGCCAGAAAGCGAAGAAATCAAAGTTCCTTTTTCCACTTTGGTGGTAATATATCTAATTTCAGTTTCCACTGAAAACCATTTTTGATAAGACCAATACCCACTTCCACCTAAAATCACAATTGCTACCAGAGCAATGAACTTATGTTTCAAAATGTATGTCAATATTTTTTTCATAAATGAAATGAGTGAATAAAATAAATTTAATTAATTTATTTTTGAACGAATGGGTCTATATCCTTACAAAGTAATGGATATAAATGAAATGAATGAATAAAATAGATTTGTTTACAAAGATATTTTTGAACGAATGAAATTTATATCTCCTGTGAAACGGTGGATATAAAAATTTATTTAAGAAAATTTTAGAACCCCGTTCCAAAAAATTTGAACCGGGGTAACTAAACATTCCTTTTTTTAATTTTTTACTGTTTCGCTTTGTTGCATCGGACAATTTTTATTCATCCCTTTTCCACCCCTACCTATACCTTTCATTGCCTGTCTTTTTTCACTCATTTCTTGCATATGTTTAATACGAGCATCAGCTTGCGCTTGGGTGATTTTCCCTTGACTTACCAAATTTTGCAAAAAAGTTTTTTGTTGTTCCTGTCTTTGTGTTTGCATTTTAGTTCGCATTTCTTCTTCACTAATTCCCTTTTCTTTTGCCAAATCTCTGAGACTTTTACCTTCCGCCCAAGCAGCTTTTACTTCGTCTTCTGAAACTCCAATTATTTTAGCGTTTTGAGCGATTTTTTCTTCCCAATTTTTGGTTTGTGTAACTATATCATCTCCGGCTTTGAAAAAACCTTTTCCATCAAAAGCGGAAACACTGTCGGCAGTAAACAAAATAGTCAAAGCCAAAAGAGGTAGTATTACTAAGAATTTTTTATTCATAGATATTTTAAATTAGATAAATTAATGGGCCCTTCTGATAATAATACAATCGAAATATTAAAAATATTTCATTTAAAAAACCGCCCCAATAAATAGAGCGGTTATTTAAAAATTTTTTTACCAACACCTGGTTTGGCAAGAAGAGGTAGTTTCGCCTTCATTTATACAATCAAACAAACATCTTTTTTGCGGATCTAAAAAACCGGGCTTTTCTCTTCTCTCAAAAGACCCAAATTTATCGTTGATTCCTCTACGCAACATAGGCATTTCTTCCTCATTAATAACCTTAATTTTTTCTACCAAAAAAACATTCTTTTCCTCTTTTTCACCAACCGCCATCACAAACGAACCTTCCTTCAGAGTAATACTAGTATAATCCACTTTATTCAAATCTAGTTTTTGTATCCCCAACGGAGTTTGAATATTAACAAAGTTTTCTCCAATCTCTATAATTCTACCGGCGGTTCCATTTTCTTTATTAATAAATTCTTGATGAATAAGTGGACGAAAAAATCTTTCCGGACCTATTCTTTTGTAACTTCTTTCTTCCAATCTTTGGATTAAATTAGTAAAAGTTAATATTATCCCCACCAAAAAAATAAAACTAACCATTCCAATAGCCAAATAGCCAAAAGGTTTTTGGTATAACACCCCACTTTTTTTCAAAATAACTCCAGCTATAAAAATAGAGATAATCAAACTAACCAACAATAAATAAGGAAAAGTTTCCAGAAAAGCGAATAAACCGCGACTACCAAAACTCAAATAAATCAAATTATCCGAAGATTTCAAATAAAAAAACAGTAATGCCAAAAATAAAACCGCCAACAAAACACTAAAAACAAAAGCACTGCCTATACCAAGTTTTTCTGCCAAAAAAATATAGCGAGAACGAAGTTTGACTTTCCCGCTTTTTATTTGCGACATTATTTTTTCTTCAATATTATTTTTGATGTTCATATTTTTTCACTTTTTAAAATTTCTTTTAAAGCTTTTTTGCCTCGCAAAATAAATATCCCGACTGTACTGCGAGGAATTTGTAAAATATCTCCGATTTCTTCATAAGTTTTCTGTTCAAAAAAATAAAGCAGCAAAGCTTCACGATATTTGTCTTTTATTTTTAAAAGACCTTTTTCTATTTTTGTTTTTAAAATTTTTGAATCCAGTTTTTCATCAAGATCTATTTTTTCATCCACAATCTCCCATTCTTTCTCATCCAAAGAAAGAGATTCCTTTTTGTATTTTTTTAGATAATTTAATGCCTCATTATGGGCTATGCGGTAAAGCCAAGGAGAAAATCTACGACCAGCGTCAAAATCATAAAGATTGCGGTAAGCTTTAATAAAAACCAGCTGCATTACATCTTGGCGATCGTCATAATCTTTAATAAAATTACACAAATAATGCCCTATTTTGACAGAATAGCGCCTAATAATCTCGCTGTATAGCTCTTTGTCTTTTTCTCTGACCGCTACAACCAATTGTTCATCGGTCAAATCAAGTTTTGCAGTCATATCTAAATAATACAATTTAACAGGGCAAAATATTTCAAAAAAAATTAAACCCCGGCTGACCGGGGTTTAAAAATTTAAACGTCTTTTTCCAAACCAAAACCTTCTAAATCATCTTCCTCTTCGTCCTCATCTTCATCGTCGGCTACAACTTTTTTTTCCTCTTCTTCTACTTCTTCATCTTCTCCTTTGAAACCATTTTCAGATAATTCGTCTGTTTCTTCTTCCTGCCAAGCGGCGTCATTTTCGTCGTAATTGGCATCATCGTCAATAAAATTAATGTTGTTAAGCATAGTGCTTTAAATTTTTATTAAAAGCCAAAAATTGGCTATTTTGAAAAATATTATAGCAAGTTTTAAAAATTCGTCAAGAAGTAATAAAGCAATCCTATTTGTGCGGCTAAAATCAACACAAACGGCAGTAGAAACCCGATTTTTTTAGTTTTGTGGCGGAAAATCTTCATCCCAGTGATGGCGCCAAGCGTTCCGCCAATAAGCGCTAAAAGTAATAACTTGGTTTCTTTCACTCGCCAAGATCGCCCTTCGGCCTTAGCCTTGTCCAAGCCATAAATAAAAAAAGTAACCAAATTTATAGTCACTAAATACCAGATGAGCCAAGGGTGTAAATTGTAGAAGTCTACTAAAACCATAATGAGCGGGTAACGGGAGTCGAACCCGTGTCACCAGTTTGGAAAACTGGGATAATAGCCGTTATATGATACCCGCAGTGAATGAAAAGAAAGTTTACTTTCTTTTTTGAACGAGGGTGGCATATACCTTAGTATATGATACCCGCATATCATATCCGTAAATTGTAAAAAAATTATATTATGATTTTGAGCTAAAGTCAAGAGGCTATATAACTTTTAAAATAAAAATCGCCCGCTTCAAACGGTCGATTTTTTATTATTATTTATAGTCTGTAGTCCGTAGTCTAAATTCCATCCTTACGCTCTCGCACTATAATCATCTGTTTCTGTATTTACTAAAATCTCTTCTCCTTCTTTGATAAAAATCGGAGCTTGGATATGTAAACCGTTATCAAGCACTATTTCTTTGGTCACGTTTCCAGCCGCGCTGTTTCCTTTTTCTGCTGGCGGAGCTTCTACTACTTTGTATTGAATTTTTTTCGGAATTTGAATACTCACCGGTCGTTCTTCATAAAGACCGATAATTACATCTAGTCCTTCTTTGAGATATTTAGCATCATCCCCTATCAAATCTCCTTCCATTTCCACTTGCTCATAACTTTGCATATTCATAAAAGCGAAGTTATCTCCGGTCTTATATAAATATTGCATAGTTACAAAAGAAACACTGACGATATCTACAGTTTCTACGGTTTTATAAGTAATTTCAATCACTTTACCGGTAGCCAGGGATTTCATCCTGGTGCGCACAAAGGCCGCGCCTTTACCCGGATTGATGTGTTGAAATTCTACCACCACAAACAAATCGTTTTGGTGTTTGATAACCACACCTTTTCTTATTTCAGATGTAGAAGCCATAAGTAATATAATTCAAAATCATCCCGACGGAAAATCGGGATGATTGTTTTATCTAGATAAAAAAGACATTAGAGAAGCTTGGCGAGCACGTTTGATAGCCATAGCTACTTGACGTTGATGTTTAGCGCAAAGTCCGCTTCTGCGTCTTGGCGCAATTTTCATATAGGAGGAAACGAATTTTTTCAAATTGTTTACGTCCTTATAATCAACAACCATTTTGTTGTTGGTGCAATAAAAGCAACTTTTTGATTTCTGTTCTTGCATAATTTATTTTTTTAAAAAGGTATATCTTCAACTTTAATTTCTTCTTCGATAATTTCCCCATTGTTTTCTTCTTTTGCAACCGGGGTATTATTAACTGTTTTTTCACCAGTTCCGGCGGCGCTTGGACCATTGAGCATTATCATATTATCGGCAATTATTTCCGTGCGATATCTCTTGATACCGTCTTGTCCTGTCCATTCTCTGGTTTGTAATCGACCTTCAACATAAACTTTTGATCCGCGACGTAAATATTGAGACGCAATTTCAGCCAATTTTGACCACATCACAATATTGTGAAATTCAGCTTCTTTTTGCTTTTGACCTTGGGCATCAGTCCAGTAGCGGTTGGTAGCAATAGACATAGATGCTACAGCTTTACCGTTTGGAGTGTTGCGTAATTCCGGATCTCTGGTCAAATTACCTATTAGGGTTACACGATTTAAATCCATATGATTGAATTTAGATTTATTATTTTTATACTAATTTTCTTTAAAAATAAATAGTATACTTACCTGGCTTAGTCCGGCGTAGCTATAGCGAAGCTTGGACGAAGTCGGGTTAAACTTTAGTCATTAGGTTGTCATCGGCCAAAATTTCATCCAATTTTTTATCAATATCTTTGAGATCCATGGGTTTTTCTTCAATGACCGGGGTTGTTTTTTCCTCTTCTTTTATTTCTTCTTTAACGATTTCTTTTTGAACATCTTCTTTTATTTCTTTACTTTCAACTTCTTCCCGAGAATCCTCTTTAATTTCTGAATTAAAATAAGAAATTTTTTGTGCGGTTGCCATTTTTTCGTTATATTTAGTGATAAAACTGCGCAAAATATTTTTATCTAAATTAAGTTTATTTTTTAATTCATTTATTTTTTCTGCTTCAGTTTCAAAAAGTACGGTATAAAAATAACCGTAGCGAATCTGCTTGATAGGATAAGCCAAACGATTTTTACCGAGATTACTTATTGCGGCTTTTTCGCTAGTTTCATTAACAATACCAAGCGCTTTATTGGCTTCGTTTTCGGCTTCTTTTTCATCAAAAGTGCCCGGCAAAACTAATAAAAGTTCATATTTCTGCATAATTTTATAATATTTTTAACGCCCTCAAAACTTCCTTGCTCTTTGACGGAATTTCAAGGATTAAGTACAAAATTTAATTAAAGTACTTAAATATTAGCACATTTTTCAAAATAGTCAACACCCGCCTTGTGGGTTATTTTATAAACAGTCTATCCACAGTTAACTTTATGCTAAAACATGTTATAATAAACAAAAGAACAAAAAAAATAATTTGTTCACATTTTTTGATATTGAAGTTAAAAAATCTATATTTTCTTTATGCTTCCCGCAAATATTGTAGAAAAAATCATTCTAAAATGTAATTTAGGCCCAGATGCCAAAACATGCCAGGAGTTAAAATTAGAATCAGAAAAAACAGATACTTCTTTAGTTGAATTATTGCTTAATAAAAACTTAATTGATGAAAACCGACTTTTTACCAAGGCCGGAGAAATTTTAAACGTACCTTTTATTAATTTAAAAGGTAAGGATATTCGCCGAGATATTTTAAATCTTATTCCCTCTCCAGTGGCCAATGCCAACCAAGTTGTCGCTTTTGATAAAAATGAAAAAGAAATATTTTTGGCAATGATTGATCCGACTGATCTACAAACCGCTGAATTTATCCGTCGTAAAACCGGATTGGAACCAAAAATTCATATTACTACTTTATCAGATTTGAACGACACTCTCCATCGTTATCATGTGGGTTTGGAAGAAGAAATGAAAATAATTCAAGAAAACAAAGAGGAAGAAGATAC
Organism: Candidatus Magasanikiibacteriota bacterium; assembly: GCA_036744835.1. GTDB lineage: Bacteria > Patescibacteriota > Patescibacteriia > Magasanikbacterales > GWA2-37-8 > JAKLGL01. Next base: position 860,817 of record DAIOHD010000001.1, read on the forward strand.
CGGTGACCTAAAAAAAGCTGCTGAGGAACTGCCTATTATTAACATCGTTAATAGTATTTTGGAACATGCAGTATATGAAGGAGCTTCCGATATTCATATTGAGCCAAACGAAAAAGAGCTGGCTATTCGTTATCGTATTGACGGTATTTTGAAACTAGTGATGAATCTACCGAAAAATTTTCAAAGCGGAGTAGTAGCTAGAATTAAAATCTTGGCTAATTTGAAAATTGATGAACACATGGTACCTCAAGACGGACGTTTCAAAACTAAACTACAAAATGACAAAATGGCTTTTCGTGTTTCTATCATTCCGGTTTATGACGGAGAAAAAATAGTTATGCGTTTATTACCTGAAGGAGCCAAACCTCTAACTTTGGATCAATTGGGTTTTCAACCCGGTGTCAAAAAAACAATCGAAGGCGCAATAAAAAAACCAAACGGCATGATTTTGGTGACTGGTCCGACTGGTTCGGGAAAAACTACTACACTATACTCTATTTTAGGTATTTTAAATCAACCAGGTGTAAATATTTCTACCATCGAAGATCCTATCGAATACCGTATTCAAGGAGTAAACCAAAGCCAAATTAATCCTAAAATCGGTTTTACTTTTGCTTCTGGTTTACGCGCTTTTCTCCGCCAAGATCCCAATATTATCATGGTAGGAGAAATCCGCGACCAAGAAACTGCCGAAATTGCGGTTCATGCGGCTATGACCGGTCATTTAGTACTTTCCACTCTGCACACAAATGACGCTCCGACCACTATCCCGCGTTTAACTGATATGGGCGTGCCTCCTTTTTTGGTTTCTTATACCACCAATATTGTTATGGCTCAAAGATTAGTACGTAAAATTTGTCAATATTGTAAAAAGGATTATAAACTCGATAAAACTTCTATTGATGCACTGCTCAAAGCTTTCGATGCTGAACGCATTACTACTATTTTGAAAGAAAATAATCTCTTGAATAAAGATGAAAAAAATTTAGAAGAAATGACTTTTTACAAAGGCGAAGGTTGCCCACGCTGTAATAATTCTGGATATAAAGGGCGTATCGGTATTTATGAAGTATTGGAAGTTAATCAAGAAATAATTCACAAAATCAATGAACATGCCGATGCTAACGCTCTCAAAGATACGGCTCGTAAAAACGGGATGATTACCATGAGTGAAGATGGCCTGATAAAAGCTAAAACAGGTATAACTACCATTTCGGAAATACTCAGGGTAACGAAAGAGTAGTCTGAAATTAAAAAAATTTAAGAAATTTAAAAGATTTAAAAAATTAAATTAACCTTTACAATCTTTAAATCTTTTCAATCTTTCAATCTTTTAAATGTTTTGTATGGAGGGTAAAAAACTTTCACCTTTAGAAGAAAAAATCAATTACTTTATCTATAAATATTTGACCCGCATCTCGTTTGTCGACAAGATGATGTTTGTGCACCATTTGCAAATAATGACTAAAGCCGGACTTTCCATTATCGTTGCTCTGAAAATTCTCAGCGAAGAATCAGAAAATAAAAAATTAAAAATAATAATTGGCGAAATAAAAGCCGAAGTGGAAAAAGGACAACAACTTTCCGTAGCATTGGCCAAATATCCAAAAGTTTTTCCACCGGTTTATGTCAGTATGATCGCTGCCGGAGAAGTAGCCGGAAAACTTGAGGAGGCTTTGACCCAAGTGGCCACCCAGATGAAAAAATCTCACGAACTATCAAGCAAAGTCAAAGGCGCTATGATCTACCCGGCAGTCATTTTTTCAGCTATGGTCGGAATTGCTTTTTTTGTAGTACTTTATATCTTACCAAAAATTTTAGTTATGTTTGAAGAAATGGATGCGGAACTTCCTTTGGCAACGCGCATCTTGATGTCAATTACTCATTTTATGCAAAATTATTGGTATTTAGTAATCATTGCTTTTGTTATTTTACTTTATTCTTATTTTCGTGCAATGAAAAATTATAATTTCAAAAAATTTATGCATCGTCTGCGATTAAAATTGCCTATTGCCGGATTGATTATCAAAAAAATAAATTTAGCCAACTTTACTTTAACTCTTTGTTCTCTTTTGAATAGTACTATTCCAATTATTGAAGCGGTAAGAATTTCTTCGGAAGTCTTGGGCAATGTAATTTATAAAGAAAAATTAAAAGAAGCCTCCGAATCTCTTAAAAAAGGGATTAATTTATCCGAAATTCTAACTCGCAGTCCGCAGATTTTTCCACCGATGGTTACAGAGATGATCATGGTTGGAGAACAAACTGGGAATGTCGAAAAAATGCTTAGTGAACTTTCCGAATATTATAACAATGAGGTTAGTGAAACTATGAATAACTTTACCTCAATCATTGAACCGATAATTATTTTGATTTTAGGTTTAGGTGTCGCGGGAATAGCGGTAGCGGTTATCATGCCGATGTACGCTTTAACTCAAAGTATTTAATATATGTTTTTAACAAGCAATCCTTTTTATGGCGCGTTTGGATTAGACTTTGGCGATTCATCCATTAAATTGGTACAAATTATAAAGAAATTCAATCTACGCGGACGACCAACTTTCGAACTAAAACATTTGCGTAAGGTTGATCTTTTGCCAGGTTGTATCGCCCAGGGAGAAATCTTGCAACCAGAAGCGGTTAAACAAAAAATTCTTCATCTGTTGGGTTATGAAGGTAACGAATTTAAAAAAATTTCTTGCCCTTGGCTTGCTTTTAATTTACCGGTAACCAAAACTTTTCTCAAACTAATTGAAATAAAAACTCCCCCTCTGCAAATAACTGACGAAGATGTAAAATTGGAAACAGTCAAACACGTTCCCTTTGATATCAAGGAGACTTATATTGATTGGCAAATCATAAATAAAGAAGAGGAGGAAGCAAAAAATTCTTGGGTCCTGGTTGGATTGGCACCAAAAAATATGGTTGATTCATATTTTAATATTTTGGACAGTATCGGATTAAACCCAATCGCGGTAGAACTCGAAGATTTATCTATAGCTCGCGCGATGATAACCGGTAGTAAAACTTACATGGGCGAAGCTCGCGCAATTTTAGATTTAGGAGCTTCACGTTCCGCGATTATAATATATGATAAGGGGAGTATACAATTCAGTCAGGTAATTAATTTTTCCGGAGAACTTATCAATACCGCTTTAATGCAAGCATTAAAAATAGAACGCTTTGCAGCCGATGCTTTAAAAAATAAAAACGGCTTAACTTACGATCCTCAATACCCTCTTTATCTCAAAGCTGTTTCTGAAATCACGGAAAAACTCTTAAGTGACATTGTCAAAGCCTTAAATTATTATAATACTCACTTTCCTTCTCCTAACCCCGTTACTCACATTACTATGTCTGGCGGAGTGGCCGCTTTGAAAAATTTAGATAAAATAATTACCAAAAAACTAGCCGTAGGGGCTTATCCGGGAAATGCTTGGAAAAATATTTACAATGAAAAACTTATTGGCCGCGATCGTCACGAACTACTCTCTTTTGCTTCAGCTGTAGGGCTAGGACTACGGGCCGCTGAAGATCTAAAAAGTTTCAAACACTAATACTATGATGATTCTCAATCTTAATTTAATGCCCAAATCAAAAAAACACGAATTATTATTACTGACCAGAATAAACCTGGTAAGAACTTTTTTTATATATTCTTTTTATTTATTAATGGTTTTTCTCGTTTTTTTGGTTATTTTTTATTATAATTTAAACCAACAACTTGATAATCTCAACAAAAGTCGTTCTTTGGTTAATAATAGTTTTGTGGAATATAATCAAGAAATATTGGAATTGAACAAAAATATTGACAACCTTAATGTTGCCGGAAAAAATTATCACGAACTATCTTCAAAATTTTTACAAATTATTGAAACCGTGCCAAATGATATTAAATTGTCTTCTTTTTCTTTAAGCTTGGACAAAAAAGCTGTTTTTCTACCCGGAGTGGCTAAAGATAGAGATGCACTTTTGCGTTATGGAGAAATTCTAAGCAGTCTTTCTTGGATAAAAAGTGTAGATATACCCAAAACTCAACTACTCCAAAAAGAAAATATCACTTTTAATATTGGTCTAGAGTTACAATAATATGATTCAAATTTTTCTTCAAAGAATAAAACTGACTATCTTTCTTTTTCTGTTGTTAAACGGCTTGGCTGGATTTAGTATCTACAAATTAGAAACTATGATTCAAAACAAAGACAAAGAAATTAAAGAATATTTATCCGAACTAGAAAGAAAAAGTCGCGGGTCTCAAAATCTCAAAGAGGCTTTGGAACAAGCTCGCAATACTAAAGTTATTATCAGTGGTTTTGAAAAATACTTATTTAAAAGTGGGAATGAGCTCAACCTGATTACCGACTTAGAAAATATCGCGCAAACAAATAAAGTTACTCAAAAAATAGAGTCTTCCAACTTGGATAAAATAGTTAACAATACCATTTTTTTAACTTTGAGAATCTCCGGCACTTATACCGACACTTTAAATTATTTAATGGATTTGGAAAATTATGACTATTTTCTACAAATAAAAACTTTGGATTTTAATCCAGTTTATGATTTGAAAAATCCCGAAAGTCCGGAAGGGGCTCGAACGGATTTACGTTTAACCTTGAATCTTTATGTCAACCCTTAAAAAAATTCCTTGGACAAAAAAATTAGCTAAACAATTAAATTCTGTAACCGTAGAAAATCGTGACGAGCTTTTTTTGTGGAAGACCACGACTATTTTTGTTTTTATTTTGATGGTTTTATCTGTTTCTTATTTTGTTCGTTTGGGGTACCAAAAAACTAATGCTTTACTTGACCAAACCAGTGATACAGTGGTAAATAAATCCGGTTTTAGTATCGAAAATATAGATATGGAAGCTTTTGAAAAAGCCGCCGTACTTATCGATTACAAAAAAAACCCCTTGACACTTCCTTCGAAAATTCGTAATGTATTCTTCTACGACAAAGAAGAAAATACCGGTTATGTTCCACCAACAGCAGCTTCAACTACTACCATATCTTTGGAAAACAATAACTCTTAAAAATGACCGACTTAACACAAAAAAATTATTGGTTTTTATTGGGTAACAACCCGGAATTATCCGCTGCCGAAATCGGCGCGGTTTTAAATTTGAAAAAAATTGAAAAAAAAGATTTTGCCCCTCCGTTTTTATTTGTTAATAAAAAAATTGAAGCACAAACACTTATAAAAAAACTAGGAGGAACAATAAAAATTGCCGTGGAGCTAGGTAAAAATTTAAATAAAGACGAAGTGATTGAAATAATAGTCAGTGATTTAAAAGACAAGACAGGAAAAATACATTTTGGGTTAAGTGATTATTCTCCGAAAAACAATGAAAACTTATATCGTTTAAAAACAATCGGATTAGAAAGTAAAAAAAATCTTAAAGCTTTGGGATTATCCGTACGCTTCGCTTATAATAACGAACAAATTCTTTCTTCTGTTTCAGTAGATAAAAACTTTTTGATAAAAAAGGGGGGAGAATATATTTATATCTCTACAAATTCCGGTTTTTCTTTGGCCAAAACTGTATGCGTGCAACCTTTTGAAAATTTTGGCGAAAGAGATTTTGGCCGTCCGGGCAGAGATAGTTTGAGTGGCATGTTACCACCAAAATTGGCTCTTATGATGCTAAATTTGGCCAAAATTAGCCCTTCTGACACGTTACTCGACCCTTTCTGCGGTTCTGGTACTATTCTCACCGAAGCCCTTAATTTGGGGATAAACAACATCATTGGTTCAGACAATTCGGAAAGAGCGATAAAAGATACTCAAGAAAATGTTGAATGGTTGATGGAGCAAAATAATATCCAATATTCAATATCCAATATCCCAAAAAACATTTTTATCTCCCCTGTTGAAAATATTTCCAAACACCTAAAAAATAATAGTATCGACAAAATCGTGACCGAACCTTTCTTAGGTAAACCACTCAAGGGAAATGAAAAATATGAAACTCTGGTTCAACAAGCTGGTGATTTAAAAAATTTATATTTACACGCATTTGCTGAATTTAAAAAAGTTTTAAAATCTGGCGGTGAAGTTGTCTTTATCATCCCCTGTTTCAAACAAGGTAACGAGTGGATAAAAATAAATATGGAAACGGAATTAAGCAAACTTGGTTTCAAAACAGAGTCACTACTTACCGTTGATGAAAAAAAATATTCCTCTATTCTTTATAGCCGAAATGATCAGCATGTTGGTCGCGAAATTTGGCGGTTTATTCTTGACAAATAAACCAAAATACGGCACAATAATGACACAAAAATGGGCCTGTAGCGTAGCTGGCTAGCGCGTCTCCATGGCATGGAGAAGGTCAGGGGTTCGAATCCCCTCAGGTCCACAAAGAGTCCGTCAAAGACGGACGACGGGGATGAGAACGCCGGAACGTTGTCGAGTGACGCAGAAGAGCGAACGAGACCGTGAGGCGGTGACCAGACAAAATTTTCGGAAGAAAATTTTAGTCGCGACCGAATCCCCTCAGGTCCACAAAAAAGAATTCCCCTCGGAATTCTTTTTTAAATTTTTAATTTTGCAATTTTACAATTTTTAATTAATTTTCAATGACAAATGTTTATATACTTAATACTTAATACATAATACTTTACTGGGCTTGCTTTTTCCTTCAATTTAAGCAATAATATCCAATATCCTAATATCTCAATATCTAAACTATGTCTTTATCTATCGGTATCGTCGGACTTCCAAATGTCGGAAAATCTACACTCTTCAACGCTTTGACCCGCAGCAAACAGGCCAATGCTCAGAACTATCCTTTTTGCACCATCGACCCCAATGTCGGTGTAGTTGAAGTACCTGATGACAGATTAACCAAACTCGCTGAAGTTTCCAAATCCAAAAAAATTGTTCCAACAGTCATTGAATTTGTTGATATTGCCGGACTAGTGGCCGGAGCCAGCAAGGGCGAAGGTTTAGGAAACCAATTTTTATCTCACATCCGAGAAGTGGATGCTATTGCTCAAGTTGTTCGTAATTTCAAAGATGATAATATTATTCACGTTAACAACAAAATAGACCCGAAAAATGATGCGGACGTAATAAACCTGGAATTGATTTTGGCGGATATGCAAACGGTTGAAAAAAAATTAAGTAATACAAAAAAAGACGCCAAGGGAGCCAATGCCAAAGAGTTAGCCAAAACTATTTCTACTTTAGAAAAAATTGATACTCAACTCAAAGCGGAAAAACCGGCTAGAGATCTAGAATTTGACGAGGAAGAAATGGAAATTGTAAAAGATTTACATCTTCTCACAATGAAACCGATGCTTTACGTAATAAACACCGAAGAAGCTCCCGTAACTCCATCACCTGCTTTAGGTGAAGAAGGTAAAACTCAACAAATTCAAATCTGTGCAAAAATGGAAGCAGAGCTAGCCGATCTTAGTCCGGAGGAATCCCAAGAATATTTAAAATCTCTTGGGTTAACGGAAACCGGTTTAGACAGACTTATCAAAGCCGGATATAAACTTCTCAATTTGGTTACTTTTTTAACTTCCGGGGAACCGGAAACCCGCGCCTGGACAGTAAAACGCAACACCAAAGCTCCGGATGCAGCCGGAGTAATACACACCGACTTTATCAAAGGATTTGTCAAAGCCGATGTTGTTTCCTGGCAAGATTTTGTTACTCTAGGCGGATGGGGAGAAAAACTGAAAGAAAGTGGAAAAATAAAATTAGTGGGAAAAGATTATGTTGTGCAGGATGGGGATACGGTATATTTTCATATCAATGCTTAATAAATCATATTATTAAAAAACTCTCCCTATTTTTGGGAGAGTTTTTTTATTTTATTCTATTGGCGTTTCTATAATTGGCTCAACTGGTGGGTCTTCTGTGGGTTGTTCCGCTGGAGGATTTTCCACCACCGATTCACTTGGCGGGGTTTCCCCATCACCTGAACTTGGTTCGGTGAGGGGCGAAGCAACTACTGATTCAGAAGATGTAGGTGTTTCTACGGCAGGTTCAATTGTTTCTGTTTCAGAAATAGTACTCGTTTCTGTTTCTATCGGTGTTTCTGCAATAGAGCCACTATCCCCACTTATTATTTCTTCAATAAACGGATCTGCTATTTTCCTCTTAGCCACTACGAACCAATCAAACGTCGCATTGCTTAAACCGCTATTTAATTCTTTTGCAGTAAAGCCATCTTTATCTTTATTGATAACCGCTATATTATTATTGGTTTCAAGCGAAGTGAGAGTTACGTTAACTTTTATTACTTGCGTTTCATCTATCAATTCTTGAATATCTTCTGAAAATAATATTCTCGCTTCGCCATTTTGTAACTGACCTTCACCGTTAAAGGTTATTTCTAAACTTTCCGAACTCATACCATATAATTTCTTTTCTGTTCCTTGCGAGGTGGTAATTTTAGAAATCAAGGTACCATTAATATCAATTTCCCATTTGTTATCGACACCAATTACGGAAGCAACATTGAGCAATGGTCGTCCGAGCATGTCTTGTCCCATGTCTACAGTATAAACAATTTGTCCGCCTGTACTTTCTACGGTCAAAGTAGTGCTTGCATTTTTGAGAGCATCAATCTGTTCTTGCTGTTCTTGAATAGCTTGGACAAGTATTGGAGTGAGGTTGGCATAAGAGATACCTTTGAGACCGCTACTGTTTTTACTAACAACTTGTGGAAATATTTTTTCAATTTCTTGAGCAAGCAAGCCAATATGAGTAGTGCCCCTGGCATCTTTTTCATTTTTAAATTCATAACTGACTGGACGAAGCATTTTTACTTTTTCTAAACTACCGGTAAAATCTACAATATTCTTTTTGAGATTTTCATCGGAAGAATTTACCCAACTACCATCATCCGGGCTAACCCAACCAGAAAGAGTACTACTAGACGAACTCGGAAAAACCTCAAAACTTCCAACAACTGCCAAGGTTGAACTTGGGGTGGTAGTTCCAATACCAACATTACCTCCCATAATAGCCATAGTTTTGTCATTTTCGATAATACCACCTGATATGTCTAAAGAAATACCAAAGGAACGATCTCCGTTGACTATCATGCTTTTACCAAAAGCCACAGAACCTAATCCATTTGCTTGACTACCATCGCCAGCACCGATAAAAGAATTATCACCACCGATTGTATTTCCGATTCCTCCGGCTATAAAAGAATATGTTCCGGTTACATTATTATTCTGACCACCGCCAATAAAAGAAGACGTGCCAAAAACACCACTGCTTTCACTACCTATGATAGCAGAATATGCTCCATTAAGATTGTTATCACGACCACCGCCAACAAAAGACCATGAACCAGATACTGTATGCTGATAACCACCACCAACAAAACTGAGCACTCCTGCTACCGTAGTCGAAGCCGCTGCACCTATAAACGAAGCTGGCCCAGAAATCTCATTGTAATTACCACCAGCTATAACGGATCGTTGAGATAAAATAGTATTATCAACACCTCCAGCGATAAAAGAAAGTAAAGCACTATTACTATTTTTATATCCACTAACAAATGAACCCCCTCCTGTTGAAGTATTATAACTACCAATTACAAAATCGTACTGACTGCCTGCTAAATTATTATAACCAGAAGTAAATGATTGAGTTCCTGAAGAAATATTATTAAAACCAAAAGATACAGACTGATTTCCTATTAATTCATTGTCCCACTGAGAATCGTCAACTGAACCGGCTCTAAGAGCCCCTTTGCTAGGTATCCACATCAAACGCGTGCCAGCACCGGAAATAGGAGTCGCACCAGTAGAACCAGTGATTAATAAACCGCCATCATTAATATGTAATTTGGAAAGAGGAGAGGTGGTGCCGACACCAACAGAACCACCAAAATAATTTGGGCTGGTCATGTTAGTAATAGAAATAGAACCGTTAGAAAGAATGCCGCCGATACCAATAGATAAATTATTGAAATCACCCACGCCATTAACAGTTATATCATTTCGCACCTGTAAATTACCTATTTCAGCAGAATGAGCGATGAGCGAAGAAACTTCTGTGCCAGAAATATCAATAATTTGTAAACCACCAGATCTTGAGGCTGCATACGCATAACGTCCCGATACGTAAATTCCGAAATAATACCCTGAGACATAATAACTTCCTACACTACTGGGAGATGCGGGATTAGAGACATCGACTATTCTGAGACCGCTTGTATTATCTGCTACATAAGCATATTTACCGGAGACAAAAACATCTTCAGCACGACCTGCAGTATTATAAGTTCCTATCAAAGTTGGATTACTCGGATTAGAAATATCAACAATTCTCAAACCGTTTTCTTCATTAGCAATATAAGCATATTTACCGGAGACATAAATACCATTGGCGGAATAACTAGGTACAGTATAAGATCCGGTTAATACCGGGCTATTTGGATTTGAAATATCAATAACCAACAAACCTAGAAAATAATCTATTATATAAGCGTATTTTCCAGAGACATACACACTTACAATTCCATTTGGAGCGGGGTAGTTTCCAACCAAAACAGGATTAACAGGATTAGAAATGTCCATAATTTGTAAACCTGCTGTATAATCTGCAATATAAGCGTATTTTCCAGAAACATATACTCCAAAAGACGAGCCCGGAGTATTATAACTACCCACCAAAGTCGGATTACTAGGGTTAGCAATGTCTATAATTTGAAGTCCTGCTGAATCACCAGCAACATAAGCATAATTACCAGATACATATACTTTTAAAGCTTCTCCACTAGTATTATAAGTTCCTGTTAAAATTGGATTATTTGGATTAGAAACATCAATTATTCTTAATCCTTCATAACCATCTGCTACATAGGCATAATTACCAGATACAAAAACTCCATCAGAACTAGCGGAGGTTCCGTAGTTACCAACCAACTTGGGAGTTTGTTGGTTTTGCAAAATATTTCCTACTACAGTCAATTTTTCAGTAGTATTCCCAGTATTTATACCGACATTACCACTATTATTAACCACAAATATTCCAGAATTTGTAGAGGTTGAAATTTTTAATAAATTTTGTCCGGTGGTGCCAAAAATATTTAATTTATAATCAGGCGTAGTTGTTCCAATTCCAACTTGTCCTGTATTTAAAATTGTTATTCTCTCATTTCCCACTCCCTCGGCTTGATCAAATATCCCAAATCTCGTTCCTGTTTGAGTAATAGACCAAGTCGAAGAACCAATGTTGTATGTATTGGCCCAAACACTGTTCCAACGAGTAGTGGAAGCACCAAGATTATATAAACTTAAATTTCCGGTATAAGGGCCTTCGGGAATAACATTTTGTAAAGTGGAGGTACCGGAAACAGATAAAATGGTTGAGGGAGAAGAAGTTCCAATACCCAATCTCCCATTTACATTATCCCAAACAAAAGTAGAAGTAGCACCAAAAGAACCGAAATTATTAAATTGAATTTGAGTATTAGATCCAGCTGGTGTTCCTCCGCTTCCCCCTCCAATAGCCGAACCGTTCCAATATAAACTTCCTCCTTGATTATACAAAGCATAGGAAGTAGTGGCTGGAGTAGTTGAAGCAATAAACAAACCTGCGCTAACCGCAATTGGACCTTGAGATAAGATTCCTCCTTGACCAACCGTAAGAACAGATAAATCAGTATTGCCTTTGACAATAAGATCGTTTCTGATGCTCAGGTTACCGGCTTCGGCAGAGTGGGCGATGAGAGAAGATACTTCTGTGCCGGTGATATCGACTATGGAAATGTTGTTTGAACCCATATTTACTACATAGGCATATTTACCGGAAACATAAATGGAACAAGGATTGAAAACGACAGAAGTAGTGGAAATTTGGACAGGTGCGGTAGGGTTACTGATATCTACTAT
>DAIOHD010000001.1:872781-906154 GCA_036744835.1 Candidatus Magasanikiibacteriota bacterium
AGTGGAAATTTGGACAGGTGCGGTAGGGTTACTGATATCTACTATGGAAATGTTGCTTGAATTACGATTTACTACATAGGCATATTTACCGGAAACATAGATGGAAAGAGGCAAAATACCAACAGAAGCAGTGGAAATTTGGACAGGTGCGGTAGGGTTACTGATATCTACTATGGAAATGTTGTTTGAACCCATATTTGCTACATATGCATATTTACCGGAAACATAGATGGAGTAAGGACTAGTACCGACAGAAGTAGTGGAAATTTGGACAGGTGCGGTAGGGTTACTGATATCTACTATGGAAATGTTGTTTGAACCCATATTTGCTACATATGCATATTTACCGGAAACATAGATGGAGTAAGGACCAGTACCGATACCGACAGAAACAGTAGAAATTTGTCTTACTCCAGATTGCGCAGTAATGGGGTTGGAGATATTCCCCACCACCGTCAAACTTTCACTCGGCGTACTTGTCCCTATCCCCAATCTCCCATTTACATTATCCCAGACAAAAGTGGAAGTAGCGTCAAAAGATCCAGTACCGTCATTAAACTGAATTTCACCAATTGATCCAGCGGCTGAACCTCCACTTATTCCAAGCGATGAAGTACTAGTCCAATAAGGTTGGCCGGTAGAACTAACCATTAAAATTTCTCCGTTTATACCTGAATAATTATTAAAAGCCAATCCGCCATTATTGATGGTTGTAGTACCATAAACAGTTAGAGGTGAATTTGGAGTAGTAGTACCAATACCAACATTACCAGTATATCCAAAATCTCTTCTAATAAAAATATAATTTGTCGCTTCCCATCCACCTGTACCATAAATCATGGTCTGTCCATCAGAACCAGACGGTAAAGAATCACCAGAAGAAATCCCAAGGGAACTTGTATTTGTCCAATAAGGTAGCAAGGTATAGGGATTGATCATTAAAATTTGATTCGTCGTTCCACCTGTACTACCAAATTTAAGCATGCCGGTTATATCAACTCCCCCATATATACTTAAACGATCACTAGGATTTGAATTGTTGAGACCCACAAAACCACTACTACTGCTAACAAAAATATAGCTACTATTCGTCCAATTACCAAAACTGTCATTTACCAAAATGTCTCCTGGAAGACCTGAAGGAAGAGAGCTACCACTAGAAAAAGGTGTTCCGTTTTGATAAAGAGTACCAGTAAAATTGATGTCTCCGCCAACATCTAGGCGATATGATGGAGAAGAATTACCAATCCCAATATTCCATCCTGTATTAATTAAATTATCTGAAGCTTGCCAATTCCAACCATCGTAATAAAGAGTTTGGCCAAAAACTGATCCAGAAGGCAAAGATAGTGATGAACCATTCCAATATAAATTTCCGTTTTCACTATACAAACTATAATTTGTATCACTTGATCTACTATTTCTACCAAAATACAAACCTTTAGTAACGCCGATATTACCAACAACCGATAAAGTTTGCTCGGGATTAGTAGTACCAATACCCACACTACCACCATTAAAAATGGCGGCATAAGCAGGGTTTTCAATTTCATTTAATTTTAAAATCGAAGACAAAGCTATTCCTTCAATAGTAAAAACATAATTATTATTATCAACATCAAAAGTCCCGATATTGCTTTGGGAACTGCGATAAAAATCTATATAATTTCCATTAATAGCATTCTTAACTTCTACTCCAGCCAAAGATCCATTATTGATAGAACCGTATAAATAGCTGTTAATTACTTTAATTTTAGTAAAATTTCCATTTTCCGACCAAACATCTCCAACATTATCTAAATTAAGGGGGTCGCTGTTAACTTTCTCAAAAATAGTTATTCTCCAACCATTGGCCACATATAAATAATCTCCTAATATATAAATATCATTAATTGGTTCGGGAACACCTCGGTTGCTGGTATTGGAAATATTATTAAGATCAATGATTTCTACATTACTTCCCCAATAATAATAAAGAAAGTCATTATTTATAATAAATTTATAAGCATTAGAATTTAAATTGATATCGATAATATGCCCGGCTGGAAAACCAGAAGAGATATCATAAATTCTTAAAATAGGATTAGCAGTAATATCTATAGTAGAAAAATATAAACGACCATTGTGTTCTTTTATATAATCAACAAAACTGTTTGAATTTGATATCTGTGAAACTCGACTAACACTAGCTGGATTAGAAATATTATAAATACCGATAAACACATCTCCCACGGCATCTCTCTCTTCAATATAAGCATAATTTCCAGATACCTCTAAATTTTTAACAAATTCCGAATCTACGGGTGGAGGAATAGTAGAAATAAGGCTAGGAGAAAATTTATTTGTAACATCATAAATTACAAAAGTCTTATTTCCTGTTGCTGGGTCTCTGTCAATTGCATAAAGCGTATTGTCAATCACTTTTAATGTTTGAATATTTGGAGATAAACTATTTTGCATTATAACTTCCAAACCAGTTTGTGAATTTTCTACAAAAAATTTAGCAGAACTCTCAAAAGAGCTGCCTATTTTTAAATTACCTGTTTCAGAAACATACAACCCTTTATTGGTACCATTAGTTTTAATACTTAGAGCACCTGTATCATAAGCCTTGATAGCGGCATAAGAATTTTCATCATAGCTTAGTTGTAAAGAATCTCTATTTCTCAAAGACCCAAAACCAGAAGTAGGGGTTGCGTCAAATGGCCCACCTGATGTAAATTTAAGATTATCTCCTTCATAATCTCCGTTTTGGGCTTCAAAAGTAGTTTTTTGAGTAATTGCGTAAATATTCCAATTATTATAGCCTGGGGCACCTAAATAAAGATTAAAAATATAACCATCTACACTATCATCAACTGGGGCATCCCACGCCCAATTTGGTATAGCATCTACACCAGGACCACAAACACTTTCAGCATTTTTAGGGGAATTCAAAGAAATACTTGCTTCAGAATAAACTGGTCCTGATTTAGTATTTTTAAAAGCAAAAACTTTGGCATCCCACTGAAGAGAAGACGGCATACCACCACCGCATTGAAATCCTATCAACCTGACATTAGTCGGCTTTGAGGTAGTTACAACTCCGCCCTCATCTCTTATAGTAACTTTGGCTGAGCCAGGACTTATACCAAAGCCAACAAAACCCTGATTATTAATAGCCAATGCTGAAGAAGCTGAAGAATTGATATCTGTAAAAGTCAATAAATTATTTTCATCTTGTCCCAACTTCCATGTAGAAGATCCAATATAAACATTTTCAAACCAACCTTCTGAAAATCTGGAAGAAGAATTACCTAGAGTGTAAGTAAGGTGAGTTGAGGGTAAAATATCGGTAACAAAAGTAGTAGTAGTAAAAGTATTGGTTGCCGACCAATCGGAACCGTTGTGTACTAAAAATTGTCCAAGTATTCCAGAAGGTAAAGATCCAGTAGAAAATAATACTCCGTCTTGATAAAGATTACCGGTAAAATTGATATCACCAGCAACATCTAAATCATACCAAGGAATAGTGGTCGTACCAATACTAAGTTTACTTTTTATCCAGCTAGATCCTCCGGGGGCCGCATTAAAAAATAAAGAAGGTGTGGAAGGGTCGTCAACACTCGAGTACAGAGTTAAAATCCCATGATAAGTTGAGGAATCTACATGATAATTAAATAAACCTGCAACAGCATTTCCATTTGCAGACAAAACGGAAATTGTACTACCAACTCCGGAAGTGTTATTTTTTTGTACAACAATATTAGTAGAAGTAATATTATTAAAACTAAAATTACCGCTAGCGTCTGACACCGGAATATAGTTTGTAGTTGTCGGAGTGGAGGTGGCAATATACCCATCAAGATATTTAGAGTTTAGAGCATAAGGAGTAGCAGCTAGTCTTTTTCTTGGATTTAGGGTTTCGCCATTGATAACCACTTGTAAATAGAGAGTGTCGTTGTCTTTGAATATTTCCGGATTGATAGGATTGGTACCGTTGTCGCCTAAGTTAATAGTAAACAATCCATTAATAGGGGTAACTTCTATAGTAGCTGGAGATCCAGGAGTCCCAGAAGCGGTATATAAAGCAGTACCAATAGTGGGGTGGTCATAGAGAGTAAACGCTATTGGTAAGGTGGTACTAGCCGGAGAACCAGAGACCAAGACTTTACCTTGGTAAGAGATGATAGATGGTGGTGAGGCAGACCAAGCAACAGCAGCTGCGATCGACACAACGCTGATAACTATTGCCGGTAGGATTAGGCGACGAAACATATTATTATAAATAATTTTTAATTTTTAATTTTACAATTTTTAATTAATTTTCAATATCAAAAACCAGGCTTTTGTTAAAAAACCTTTCTAATTTCAAAAGTTGCTCCCTGTGTGGGGCATAGCAAGATCATTAAATTGTTTACTCATATATTATACCACAATTTTTCGCTTAATTCAGCGACTTATCCACACAAAAATACGCTATTTTGCCTTTATTTGATTTATTTTTAATAATATTGACAAAACCGCTAAAATGTGCTATTATACAGCGTTAGATCTTTAACAATTTTCTTTTAAAAAGGAGGCTATCATGAGAAGTTTCTTGCTTTTTTTCTGTGTATTTTTTGTGGTCGCTTGTGGCGACACGGTTCACAACCATTATTATGTGATTAATGATGGGGAAATAATCCCCTGCCCGGACAATGATTGCGAAGGTATTTTCCATCCGGATGATGACACTAAGGAGAAAGTAGACAATGACCTGGAGCAGGCTGAATCCGATCAAGAATTAACCGACGAAAGTACTGACAGCGAAAACGATTCTGACTCTGTTGTGGTACAAGACGACAAGGAAACAAATGACATTGATGATCTTTTCGATTATTGTTCGCCAGTGCTTGATGCCAAGAGTGAAGAAATAAATGGCAATTATGCTCAAGCTCCTGATGGGACAACAACTGTGCTTAATATTGAAACTGAGTCTTTGGTAGAAGAAAAAACCTGTCAAATAACCTTTATCGCCCCCTCAATTTCCGCTCTAAACGGCCTAAAAATAAAGGCAACTTCCCTGCCGATAAAAATGATGGTCGTTGAAAACAAGAGTCAAGAATACTATTTCTTTGCCAGTTTTTTTTCAGGATCCAACTATCTCAGGTTGGAACTTTATACGAAAGAAAATGAAGAACTGGTTCTAGACGACCAGTTTAAAAAGAAATAAAAAACACCCCGAGTTGCGAAACTCGGGGTTTTTATTTTTATTTTATTTTTACTCAACAGGATTTTCTGAAGAAGTCTCTGAAGATTCTGTTTCTGTTTCCAAATCGCTTGCCGGAGCTTCTTCAACTATTGGATCTTCCGTTTGAATTTCTTCCTCAACAGGATTCTCTTCAACTACTGGTTCTGTTGTTTCTTCTTCCAAAGGAATATCTTCATTTATATCCTCGGCAATTTCTTCTGTTGAAGTAGTTGTTTCTGTTTCGTCTAATATTTCAGTTGCCGATTCTTCACTCCCATTTTCTGCAACTATCTCTTCAGCAAACGGATCTATAAATTTTCTTTTAGCAATAACGATCCAGTCAAAAGTAGCATTGGACATGCCATTACCGGTTTGTTTCACAGTAAAACCTGTGGCTGATTTTTCTTTTACAAAAGTAATAACCGGTTCATCAGAAGTCAAGGTGATACTTACTTTCATCGGTCTACTATCATCTATCATCTCTTGTACGGCGGAATTAAAAGTTATTGCAGCTTCGCCGTTTATCAATTGGTTGTTGCCAGACAGTGTTATTTCTATTTCTTCTGAAGTCAAACCATAAACACTTTTTTCTCCTTGAGAAGTGGCAACTCTACTTATCAATAAACCATCCTGGTTAATTTCCCATTTATTTTCCGCTCCGTTTATTGAAACAACATTTAATAAAGATTGATTTTGTAAACTAAATCCTTGTCCTACTAAATAAATAATTCCGCTTGTTCCTTCTTGAATATTTAAAGTGGTTGTTGCATTTTTGAGCGCATCAATCTGAGCCTGTTGATCTTTGACAGCTTCTACTAACAAGGCGGCCAAAGGCGCGTATTGGATACCATAGACTCCGCCAATTTCATTTACAACTTCCGGAACTATTTCTTTAACTTCTTGGGCAATAAGACCTATTTTAACACCAGGGAAATCATTTTCCGGATTTTTCCATTCATAATTAACGCCCCGTAAAGATAAAACTTTTGACAGAGCATTTTCTATAGTAATTATGTTTGTTTTAAGTCTTTCATCTGAATAATTAACCCAAGCACTTGAACCACCGGCTGTTCCTTCTACAAATAGTGTAGTTGAAGGAGTAGTTGTACCAATACCAACACTGCCGCCAACTATGGCCATGACATTATTTTCATCAATAGTATCTCCGGCTATCCCCAAAGAAATACCAAAGGAACGATCTCCGTTGACTATCATTCTTCTACCGAAAGCAACAGACCCAGCGCCCGTTACTTGGCTCTCGTCGCCAGCTCCGATAAAAGATCGGACACCACTAATAAAATTACTACTACCTCCAGCAACAAATGACGCATAAGTCCCTGATACTATATTGTTCTGACCACCACCAATAAAAGAGTATGTTCCCGACACCATGTTGTTCTGACCACCACCAATAAAAGAATAGTTGCTTATAATATTATTTTCCGTACCTCCAGCAATAAAAGAATAATCTCCTGATACCGTTCCTGTAACAGCTGCACCGATAAAAGAAGTTCGTCCTGTTATAACATTTGATGTTCCTCCCATAATGGTTGAATCTTGACCGGTTATTGTGTTTTGGGTTCCTCCGCCAATAAAAGAAAAAGTCCCCGAAATTTCATTAGCACCACCACTGATAAATCCATATCCACCCGTACTTGTATTATTAATACCAAAAATCGTAGAAAAATCATCGTTTAAGTAATTATTAGAACCAAACATAAAAGATTTATAACCAAACAGTTTGTTGCCTGTACCTCCAGCAAAAGAATATGTACCTGTTACATTATTATTACTACCAAAAGAAAAAGAATGTTCTCCCTCAACTCGATTGTTATAACCAAAAGAAACAGAATAATTTCCCATATTAGCACTATCCCAATAATCACCCGAAACTTGTCCCGCTCTAAAGGCTGTCTTGTCCGGCACCCACATCAATCTAGTTCCAGCTCCAGAAACTGGAGTGGCGCCGGTAGAACCCGTGATAAGGAAGCTACCGTTATTAATATGTAATGAAGATGAAGGGGTTTCTGTTCCGATACCAACCTTACCACCCATAATAGCCATAGTATTATTACTCGAAACAGACCTAGTAGTATCGTCTAAATTTAAACCAAAAGAATATTGGCCAGAAACAGTCATGCGACTACCAAAAACACTAGAATTTATTCCTGAAGCTCTATTATAAAAACCATTTCCAACAAAAGAAAATTCTCCTGATGCTGTATTATGAGATCCCCCCAAAACAACTGAATAATTATTTGAAGACGTATTATATATACCTCCACCAATAAAGGAGCTATACCCTGAGGCTGTGTTCCATTGACCACCAATCACAGAAGAATATGTTGCTGAAGCTCTATTGACTATACCAGACCCAACAAAAGAACTATCGCCTGAAGCTACATTTGAGCCACCTCCTAAAATTACAGCATTCGTCCCGGAAACCCAATTACTAACACCACCGCCAATAAAAGAAGACTCTGATGAAGCTCTATTATCCCAACCACCAACAACGGCCGAATAACCTCCTATATTTGCATTGTCCCATTCTGTTCCTGCAGAAACCATTCCAACGCGCCCCACTCTAAATGCTGATTTTCGCGGATACCATAACATTCTAGTGCCCGCACCAGAAGGAACGGTGGCATTACCAACATTATAAGCTCCTATAGCCAAAATTCCTCCATCATTATCCAAAGTTAATTTTGAAACTGGCGTAGATGTGCCAATACCAACATTTCCATTGCTATTTACCGCAAATATTCTTGAATTAGTAGATGTGGAAATATTTAAAAGATTTTGTCCAGTAGTGCCAAAAATATTTAATTTATAATCTGGAGAAGTCGTACCAACACCAACATTACCACCCATCAAGGCAATAACATTGGGTGTATACATATTTGTCACTGTTGATGAAGCATTAAAGCCAATTGAATAATTAGCTCCCTCACGAACTCCAACATTCCCCAAAGCTATAGACCCTGTTGCGTGACCTCCAGCACCATAGCCAATCGCTATGGCTTGATAACCACTGGCTTGCGATGGACTACCAATAGATACCGATTGCAAACCGCTTGCCCATGTTGGGTTCAAAACAGAACCACTACCAATAGCAACCGACTGTGTCGCTGCTTGAGTATAACTACCTAAGGCAAGAGATCTGGCGCCAGAAGCTATAGCATATTGACCAAAAGCAAAAGAATCTTCTCCAATAGCAGAAGAATAAGTGCCGCCGACAAAAGAACTATCACCACTTGCAGTATTTAAATAACCTATCGCAAAAGATCTTTCTCCGGAAGCTTCATTGGCTGTACCAAAAACAGCCGAACTTGTAGCAGAAGAAATATTGCTCAGACCAAAAGCTAACGAGGCAAATCCGCTTGAAGTATTATTAGCACCACCAACAAAAGAACTGTCTCCTAAGGCCTTATTCAATATTCCAAAAGCTGCTGATCCTCCCCCAAAAGCAATATTATCTAAATTAGCAGCAAACGAAAGAGCGCCGATATTGGAATCGTCCCATTGATCAGTGTCATTTGAAGGAAAAGTTAACATACTTGGATCTAAAATTCCACCAGCTCTAAAAGCACCCTTTCTGGGATACCAAATCATTCTAGTACCAGTGCCGGTTACAGAAATAATTTCTCCTTGTTGGTTTAAAAAACCATCACCATTGCCTAATGCCAAAATACCACCGTCATTTTCTAAAGTTAATTTAAAACTAGGACTTGAAGTTCCTATCCCTAACCTTTCATTGGCCTTATCCCAAAAAAAGCTAGATGTTGCACCAAAACTTCCACTGTCATTATATTGTATTTCCCCATCTAACCCTCCTGGAGATCCACCTCCACCAAAAGAAATAAGTGAGCCATTTTGACGCAGTCCGCCGGTGAAATTGATATCACCTTGAACTGTCAGAGGATAATCCGGAGTGGTTGTTCTAACACCAACATTTCCACCGGTCAAAACAATTACATTTGATCTATCGATAGTAACAGAACCATTGGGAGCTATCGTTGAGCTTACATTTACACCAAAAGTATAATCTCCATTAATAGTTAATAATCTGCCTAATCCTATAGAAGCTATACCAGAAACTGTATTATTTACGCCCATGACAAAAGAGCTATTTCCTGTGGCATTGTTATAAGAACCAATAATGGAAGAAAAAGTTCCTGAAGCAGTATTATTACGACCGCCACCAATAAAAGAATATTGTCCGGAAGAAGTATTATTTAAACCACCAACAACCGTAGCCCACTGTTGAGTGACCGCGTTACTTTGACCACCACCAATAAAAGAATATGATT
This sequence comes from Candidatus Magasanikiibacteriota bacterium, assembly GCA_036744835.1. Taxonomy (GTDB): domain Bacteria; phylum Patescibacteriota; class Patescibacteriia; order Magasanikbacterales; family GWA2-37-8; genus JAKLGL01. The sequence goes on from DAIOHD010000001.1 coordinate 882,304, forward strand.
GGGTGATACGATTATATTCACCGGATCCGATAAAACTTCTAGTCTGCGAAATATTATTATATCTACCAGCACCAATAAAACTATCAGTTTGTGAGATGTAGTTGTTTCTACCAGCACCGATAAACGAACTATGTCCAACTGAAATCATATTATATTCACCCGCACCAATAAAAGCATTTTGACCGTTGGAAATATTATCATGACCTCCAACCACCACAGCACTTGAGTCTGTTGCTTCATTGTCATTACCCCCTCCTATAAATGCAGAATTTCCAGAAGCTGTGTTCCAATAACCACCAACTACCGAAGAATAATTTGCTGTAGAAGTGTTCCATCGTCCACCAACCACAGAAGAATAAATTCCTGTAGCATTGTTTAAATATCCTCCACCAACCATCGAATATAAACCCGAAGCGGAAGTTTGATAACCTGCCGCAACACTAAAAAGAGTACTGCTAATTTTAAAAACATCAGTCGCCTGCCAAGCTCCATTATAATATAATGTTTGCCCATCAGAACCGGAAGGTAAAGAACCACCTCCACCACCTGTAATTCCAAGCGAAGAAGTCGGCGCCCATTCTTGCAAACCTGTGGTTGTACTAACTATCAAAACATATCCTGGTGTTCCGGAAACTCCATCAAATTTTAATAATCCACCGTTTGTAATATTTATATCTCCAGCAACCCTAAGTTTATCACTACCAATATTCTCATTACCCCCAATAAACAAAGAACTCGAAGCCATATATGAAGTTTCGTTTGCTCGTAACATTGTAGCTGGGGACCCAACAGTCTGAGAGTTATTATATAAAGTTAATAAACCAACACCGTCCGGAAGACCGCCTAAAATACTCAGAATTGTCCCGGAAGCAGCATACATGGATATTCCGCTAAGTTCAGCTGTTGGTTGTTGCAGAGAAAAACGAGGAACATAAGTTCCTATCGGACCACCCAAAAATTCACTGGAAAAAGTGGTGGTGCCTATCCCCACTTTTCCATCTGACCCCCAAATACCACCCGGCAAAGTAGTGGTTGAATTAATCATCGCGTTGCCTGTAACAAAAAGGTTGGTAGAAGTAACATCATTAAAACTAAAATTACCGGAAGCATCTGATACTGGAATATAGTTGGTAGTTGTTGGAGTGGAAGTGGCAATATTTCCATCAAGATATTTAGAATTCAGTGCATAAGGAGAAGCGGTAATTCTTTTGCGCGGAGTAAGAGGTTCTCCGTTGATAGTAACTTGAAGATAAAGTTGTTCATTATTTTTGAAGATATCCGAATTAATAGGATTGGTACTATTGTCGCCTAAGTTAATAGTAAACAATCCATTAATAGGAGTAACTTCTATAGTAGTTGGAGATCCAGGAGTCCCGGAAGCGGTATATAAAGCAGTACCAATAGTGGGGTGGTCATAGAGAGTAAACGCTATTGGTAAGGTGGTACTAGCCGGAGAACCAGAGACCAAGACTTTACCTTGGTAAGAGATGATAGATGGTGGTGAGGCAGACCAAGCAACAGCAGCTGCGATCGACACAACGCTGATAACTATTGCCGGTAGGATTAGGCGACGAAACATATTATTATAAATAATTTTTAATTTTTAATTTTACAATTTTTAATTAATTTTCAATCTTCAATTATCATTCTCTTTTTTGTCGTAGCTATTATTTTCTGAAAAATCATAGTTAATTCTTGAGATTCTAACCAAAAAACTCTCAATTCTTCTTTTCTTTCTTGGTTGGTAGCGGACAACATTCTTAACCAGTGCTTTGTTTCTTGTGTTTCTTTTTTACAAATAAATATCTTGTTAATAAAATCTTTTTTGAAGCAGCGCCGTTGGCTTCCATATAATTGGCGTCTACTCCCGTGGCTGAACGGATTATCTGATTTATCAAGGGTCTATTAAATTCATCCAATTTTATTGTTTTGCAAAATTTAATGATATTTTCTCCAAGTCTTGCCGTTCTCTCTTCCAGATCATAACCCAAAGGCATACTTAAAAATTGGTCATTAAAAATTAATTAAAAATTGCAAAATTAAAAATTAAAAATTTTATTTAACCCTCTCCATCCCCGTATCTACTTTGATTACTTCATCTCTTTCTTTGATATTAATATCATTGGTAGTTGCTTTCTGATAACCGTCTTTTTCAAAAGTTACATAATATTCATTTGGACCAACCATGAAAGAATACCTACCGCTATTGTCGGTAACTTCGGTTAAAACCAATTTATTAAACTGTTTACTAAACAATCTGGCGATCGCGCGATCAACCGGTTTTTTGGTTTCTTTATCATAAACTATACCCCAACTCTTTGGTTTCTTTGACATGGCAACACGTTTGAATAAGTAGTACAACAAAATTTGTGACACCAATAATAATCCGGTCCAAAGTCCTGGTGCGATAAAAACAGCTACCAAACCGGCCACAATACTAAGTGAAGCGATAAATTTTTGAATATCTTTCCAATGTTTATCCCAAATAATTCTGCTTGGAGTTTTTTCCGGCGCACCGAACGGATCAAGCGGAATATTGGCTGACAATACGGTATACTTTTCATCCACGTGAACAATCTCGCCGTGATAAATATCCAAGAAACTAGTGTCTTCACTATAACCTTGCAAAATTTTGGTTGGAAATACTAAATTCTGTTTTTCCACCACTATGCGATATGTACCCGGATTAGCCAAGAAAACATAACGGCCTTGAACATCGGTCACACGAGATTGAACTACACGGTTGGTATTGGCATCTAGTAGTCGGACCACAGCCAAATCCACCGGCATTTTGGTCAGAGAATTATAAACTGTCCCCCATTTTTTGCGACGACGCATACCAAGTAAGAAAATCGGTTGCAAGAATAAAAAGCGTAAATATGAAATTAAATTTAACATTGAAAGAGCTGGCGCGGTTGCAGCGATAGCTGCGCCAAGAGCGATTGGTGCTGCATAATTTTGCATGACTTTTTCCACCTGAGGATTATTGGCTACATCTATTATTTGTTGCCCTCTTTCCCCGGCAATTCCAACCAAGTAATCCGCCTTTTCGCCCAAAGTAACCGTCGGATCAAGTAAATTAATTTTTTCTATGAAAGTTTGAACACGATTAATCACGTTGTTTTCAACGGAAAAAACACTAGTATACACCGTGTCAAAACCAGGAGATTCAAAAACAAGACGGTAATTACCGTTTGGTACCACAAAACCATAAGTACCGCTTCCATCAGTCAACATTGATTTTATCAAAGAATATTCTCCTCCTATAGCTCTTTGTAAACTCACACCTACACCCACAAAAGGAGTAGTATCTTTGGAGGTCTTCATATTTACAAAACCACGCGGTAAAACAGAAATGGTAAAATTGGAAACGATACTTTTGTCATCGCCATAATTTACCTGCAAGCTGGCTTGATAAAAACCAGCGGTAACCAAATTGGTTAAGTCTACCGAATACATCTGTAAACTATTATCATAAAACATCGAATATTCTTTTCCTTCCAAAATCAGTCTGGCAAAATTTATTGTTTCATTGAGATTGAGTGTCTCCGCCGCCACAGTCAAAACCGTGCCACTTAAAGTATTTACCTCTTCATTATATATAGTTGCCTCAACAGCTCGGTTATCTAGATAAAAATGTATCGGCATCAAACTATTTTGAGGTGAAACGGTTTGAATCAAAGTGGTGGTTACAGTTGTAGTAGCAAATTCAGTAGAAGTATCAAATATTGTGGTAGTCGCAACACAATCCGGTGCGCAAGTAGATATATATTCTGTGGAAGTTATATAAACATATTCTGTAGTTGTAAGTGTGGAAGTACAGGTGGGAGGAAGAGCAAAACAACCAAGTTGAGCGCAAGTTAAATCATTAAAACTATAATCAAGTGTTTTAGAATTACCCGCCATATCTTTTACCGTTACTTTAACATCGACTTTCAATTCGCGAATCAAATCACTTACTGGATTCAAAGTAACCGCATAACCGTTAGCTATCGGCAAATATGTCAAAACAAAAGGCACATCGTCTTTGCCCGTACCGGCATAATCTTTTTGTTTCAAAGTAGTGGTTAAACTACCAATATCTATCCCTGAATTAGTATCAATTACATTAAAAATAATATTACTAGAAACCGGATGAGCCGGAGCATCGGCTTTTGGTGTAACCGGAGAAATAGTCGGCGGTACAGTATCACAATAACCGCTTACCACCGTATAACTACCAGAACTAACTCCAGTCAAAATATCATTACTATCTGTGTCAGCAATTTTTGAAGTTACCGGATCCAAACTATTAAAATAGATAGTTAAATTTTTTGTATTACCTATATTACTGGTATTTGCTTTAACCACTATACTGGCAAAACGTTTATTTGAACCAGAAACGTTGTTGATACCGTCGGTATAACTATAGACTCCGAGACGACCAAGCGGTAAAGAAGGAACTTGTCCGTAAACAGCGTACAATCCAGCACCATTTAAAGCAGAGGTTTCTCCCGAACCGGTAAAATTATGATCAATATAAAGTTGCGCCGCATTACTGGCTTTTCCACTATCTATGTCCATCATTACATAAATAGTTTTATTGCAATTGGCAATAATATTATTATTGTCTCCGTCTTGAGCTTCTAGACGAAAACTGGCGGCCAATGTCGGCGAAGCCAAAAACAGACCCAGAATAAAACTGCCTATAAATATTTTTGTTTTTAAAAACATAAATAATAATTATTGATTTATTATTTATTATTTATAATTTTGTTTTTCTTTGTAGTAAAGAAAAGTGATAAAAATTAATAAACAATAAATAATAAACAATATTTTAAAAAATATTGTTTTAATTATTCCAAATATTTCCTTTTATATTCCAGTTGCTCAAAACCATACTAATATCTTCGGCATCTACGATATCATCGCCGTTTAAATTTGCTCTTTCACTACTTTGTCTATCATTAAACTTAGAAACAACAGCAGAAATATCCATAGTATCTACAAAATCATCTTGACGTGCTGCTTGTAAAAACTCCGCAAATACATTTGTTGAACCCAGAGCACTCAAATTACCGGCCATATCTCCAGCCAATAAACTAAAGGTATTGTTTATCGTAAAATCTAAAACTAAGTTATCTCCGGTTGTATTTACTCCGTTTAATCTCTTGGCTAAATGAGAATCGGTTTTTAGCATTGCCACCATAGTTGTTCCTTCCGGTACTTGTATATTGGAAACAGTTGTTGTGCCCGAAGCATCCAAAACTAAACTAACCGATTGCTTAATTTCGGAAGCATTTTGATCAAGAAAAAATAAAGCAGCTTCAGCACTGTAGTTTAGACCCTTCTCAAGATCTCTTTTTTCTGGTTTGGCCAAAATTATCAATGATTTTAAAATTGTCGCTTTTTCGGTTTTAAAACTTCTATATTCTTCATCTTTTAAACCAACATTGTTTGTGGTTTCAATTTTAAAAGTATACACAGTGTCAGTTTCCAAATCATTTATTACGGCGGAGAATTGAGTGCCCGAAGCGATAACGACTGTGGTACTAGCATAATTACCTTTACCATAAAAAATGCTAGTTGTATTACCAGTTCCTTCATATTTAAAATTCACTTCCCAAGTAACAACGGCTTGATAAAAATTCGTAGTACTAACAATATCTAAAATTTCCGGAGAATATGTATCTGTACTTCCTCCTCCACCGCCTCCTCCACCTGCGGTCGGCACATTCATATTTACATTTATGTTTCCCGTCTGTGTTTCTGTATGGACAATACTCCAAGACAAAAACATCGCCGCAATAATTAGTCCGGTGTAAAAAATATTTTTTATTTTTATACCTCCTTTGGAAAACATAGAATAAAATTTAATTCAAATAATTTGTTTGTCTTTTTTTACTAATAATTTTTCGGATTGTAGCCAAAAATATTAATCCCAAAAATATACTCAATACAATTAGCCAGCTAAGTGGCAAATACCAAAAAGAATATTGAACAGATAATTTTTGATTAGTGCGTCCATAAATCAAATCCAGTTGGGCTCGGTAACTCCCTGGTAAATACCAGCTTTTTTGTACAGGTAAAAGCACTTCACTTTTTCTTTGGTTTTGAGCTAAGAGCGGTCCACCTAAATATACTTCACTTTCAACAACTTCCTTGTTTAACCAATTATATACTCGCAATTTTCCTTTCAATGGCAACTCCGTGTTCCCATTATTTTTCAAAACAGTGTTAAATTTAACTTGATTCAAACTTACATAAAGATCTTTTTCTCCGGACCAAGAAAGAACAGCTAAGTTTTCAGTCACTTCTCCAGAAACTTCCACCAAAAGTAAAGAAACAAGTTTGCCGGTAAAATTTTTACTTTCTCCGATTAAAATCGGTTCAACTCCCAATCCGACATAATGTGATCCGGGGTAAGATTCTTTGGGAACATTAATTACAAAACTCGCTTCCATTTCTTTTCCGGGTAAAATTTCAATAAATTCTTGTTCAGCACGAACCCATCCTTCTGCCTCTTCAATACCCAGCCCATAAATAGGGTAGCCCTGCTCATTCTGTTTTACTCCCAATATAGTCGTCTTATATTTTGTAATTTCTTTTTCCGTGTTACGAATTTTAATTTTTACCACCCTGCTTGCACCTTGCTCCAAAGTTATCACCTGTTTTACCGGAGTAACAGAAAAAGCCTGTGCCAGAAAAACAAATCCAAATAAACCTAAAATTAAAAATATAAATAAACCCTTTTTCATAATCACTATAATTGAATCAAAAATCTCTTATTTTCTATTTTTTAATGTTTTGCACTTTGTGGACAACATTAAAAATTAGCGGAAACCGCAATAACTACAGATTGACTTCTGGTGCCAGGACTCGTACTAGTAGCAATAGCCGCTTTAAAAACTAAATCATTTACTCCAGTACCGGGAAAAAGTTTTTGCGCTAATGGCAAGCCACCAACAATACCTCTGTCGGTCGTGGTAACAGCGTCAACCCCAACCACAGCTATGCCGTATTCTTCTTCTCCCAATGTTACCTCTCCATCAGCAACCGCAATCAAAGGGTTAGCACCGGCCATTTGAACAGACATAAAATATCCGTTAGCCGCGTCAGTAGTTATAGTCACGGTTGTCGTACTCATACTTATCGACGTAGTGCTCAAATCACCTAGATTTATCGCATTACTACTAATATTCATAGATAAAGATCCTAAAACCATCGCTTGATAACCGGCATTGATGCTATAAGTAGCGCTTCCTGTTTGCGAAATAATATCTTCACCCAATGTATCTTCTAAACCATAAACCCCACCAGCACTAAGCCCGCCTCCTGTTTCCACCGAATCAGCATATATATAATAGTTAGTTGAAGACATCGCCGCCCAAACCGAAATCGGTAATAATAAAATCGCCAAGAATAAATTCAGTTTGGTAATTATTTTCATAAACATGTTTTTATTTAAAACTAATACTTTTATTTTTTCTATTCAGTCGTTTTTGGAGTACCAACTAAACTTTTAATTTTAGCGGTGATATCTTTGTTATCCGGATTTAGATCTTTAACTTTATAATAATATTGCAAAGCCGTGGTTTTATCTCCTTTGGTTTCATAATATAAACCAAGAGAATATAAAGCATTGGAATAATTTGGCTGAACACGAACTGAAGCCAACCATAATTTTTCCGCATCAGATCTATCTTCGGCTTTATTACGATTATAAAGTACGCGACCAAAATCAAATAAAAATGTTGCATTAGAAGATCCGAGATTAAAAGCATTCTTATAAACTTCTACCGCTTCTTCAATTTTATTATCACTTTCATAAACCTGAGCCAAAGCCATATGGGCATCTAAATAATCAGCTTTTAATTGCATGGCTTCTTTATAATTTTTAATTGCATCTTCCTTTTTTTGAGCCAACAAATAGTTGTTACCCAAACGCCAAGACAATACCGGATTGGTCGGTTCCAAGTCTTTGGCTTGTTGCCAAGATTTTATAGCCCATTCGCGAGCCTCAGGAACAAGAGAGGCGGCATTTTCATACATGATAGCCAAGTTTTCCCAAATTGCTACCGATTTTGGCGAAATCTCCGTAGCTTTTTTCGCTTCATTGACTGCAACAGCCACATAACCAGAAATTGTTTGCATGTCCGGTTCCGGAGTAGAAGCCATAGTAACTGCTTGCATTAAATAAACCTGAGCCAAAGCAGCATGATACAAATCTGAATTTGGTCTTTGACCAAGGGCTTTTTGTAAATTATTTTGTACTTCTTGATAATTTTGTGACGTAAGCGCTTGAGCATAAACTGTTTCAGCCATATACAATCTAGCACCCATAACTCCAACCATAGTGATCCCGGCCATAATCACTATGACCACAAAAGAAAAAGATAAACTATATTGAGGATTATCGGCAATCTCCCAGTCATAGTCTTGTAATACTTCCGGGTTTAAGAAAGACAAACCGACTATCATCAAGCCAAGTAATAAAAACCATAGCCACCACAAAACCGGACCGTAAAAAGAAAAAGCCATAGACACAGTCAAAACAAGCCAAGCTACTACGACTAAAAAGAAATCTATTTTACTAAATTCTTCGCTGAGTCCGGAAAAACGATCAAGAAAATTGTCCGCCTTGTTTTTTACCCAAAGACTGAAAACGTGTCCCAAAATATAAAGCAAAAGAAAAACAAAAACCAAAAAACCAATCACCCCTGTTTCTGCAAAAATAGCATAGACGGTTGAAAAAGGTTGTGAAAAACGCAAAGACCATGCCCAAGCATCGTTGTTGAAATCAGCACTACGATGTTGAGAAAAATCAACATTAAAAGTTCCAACCCCGCTACCAAGGGCAAAGTTTTTTACTCCTGACAAAACGGTTTTATAAGAAATTGTCCAAGATGGTTTATATCCCAAAGCCACTTCGGCTGGTACTTGAGTTTGTAAATATGCCGGAGAACCAAAGGCCAAGAAAATAACTACCATGACCAAAAAAGCAAACAAAGTTGAGACCCAACCTACTCGAACTTCATTGACAAAACTTACACCAACCAAAAGCAATAACACTAATCCGACCAAAAACATCCACCATAAAATACTAAAACTCAACATCACCAAACAAACAAATGACAGTAAAGTAACGAAGAAATAACTAAGCGCTTTTCCCAAACTGATATTTCTTTTGATAAGTTGTCCGGCGGATAAAACAAAGATAATCACCAACCATAGTCCAAACGGTGTATTGATTTTATCAATAGTATTCCAAACACCTGGCACAATATAATTCAAAAGATCAAATTTAAAAATAACTTTTAAAACAAAAATCAAAGCTGTCAAACCGCCAGTATAAATGATAGCGTCTACTATTCCACTCCAACCCTTAAATGTTTTAATGGTGTTATTGATAAGTAAATAGAAAATAACCAAAAATAAAAAGAAAAAGAAGTTCATGACAAAATATTCACTACGACCAAAAAACGAATCTGTAGAATTGACGGAAAAAATAGATGATAATAAAAGCACACCCAAAAAACCTACGAAAGGAATGTCTAAAAAAGATTTGGTAAATGTCAGTCTTTTTGACAAAATAAGTTTTGCCGCATAAACCAAAAGATTAACCAATATCAAACCAATAAAAACATACTGTTTTGGTATGACATAAAAATTAACCAAACTTTTACTGATAAACAAAGGCATGGCCACAATGTTTATAAGCAACAAGACATATGAACATATATCCAGTGCCCTGAAGACGCGATCGTTTTGCATCATAGATTAAAAATTATTAAAAAATAAATTTATTTTTTATTTTTTTTAATAGATAAATTAATAAAATATTAACACCAAGAGAGATTAAACAAAGTATTTAACCCCCACATATTTATACTTCATTATTATATCACAAATTTTCTTTCAAAGCGATGTGGATATCTTTTTTATTTTAGCGAAAAAAACGAATGTTAAATATTAGATATTGATTATTAGATAATTGTCCGTCCATAGTCCGGCGTAACCTTAATGAATCCTAGACGAAAGCGGATTAAATATTAAAAAATAATTTTTATTTTTAACTATTTTAAACTTTATACCTGTGTTTTAAATAAAAACTCTAATTATTTATTTTATCTTCTGTCTAAAAAACAAAAAGTGGATTATCTCAACATCCTACCAATTTAAAACAATTCAGCACCTCAATATCATCAACAATCTTCAATATCCAATATTTAATATTTATCGGTTTTTGTGAAATAAGTGGCCATATTGAACAATTTTTGTATTCAATATTAAATTTATTTTGGCTAATGTTAGCCAAAAACAAAATTGTTTCACGTGAAACATTGTCTTTTTTGTTTAAAAATGTTTCACGTGAAACAATTTAGTTTTAAAAGAAAGGTTTAATTTCATTTCTAGTTTTAACTTAGGCTTTCTCTACTAAAAATGTTTCACGTGAAACATTTTTAAGACTAAACTTAAAAGTAAGCTATTTAAATTACCCTATAAATTGTTTCACGTGAAACAATTTATAATTTTAATATAAACTATCTTGTGTGGATCTATTAATCAATTTTGGAATTTTTTAATTAATACACCCAAAAGATAGATACTCTCTTGTAAAAATGTTTCACGTGAAACATTTTTTGGATTAAAAGTAAAAACAAGAAACTTCCGGTTTATAACAATATTATTATTTTAGTTTTAAAGACATATTCTACAAATTGTTTCACGTGAAACAATTTGTAGAAGTTATTTAATAATAAGCTCAAAAATAAACGATTTTTTTATCTTTATTATCAAATAAGAGCTTTGGTCTTAACTTAATATATTGTTTCACGTGAAACAATTTGAAAGAGTGCTTGTTTTGGTAATTAAAAAAATGTTTCACGTGAAACATTTTTAAAAGGTAAAATTATAATTGTTTATAATGTCGTTTTTTGGCTAATCTTAGCCAAAATAACCACTTATCCACAGTTTATCCCCACGTTTTCACTATCGCTATGACGTGTAAACGCTTTGTTGTATAAAACACTAGCTTACAGGGCGTAGTGAAACGAAGTCCTGTGGACCTAGGCAGAATCGAACTGCCGTCTATGCAACCCGCCCCGTCACTTATATACTTGTGGACTTAGCGAGAATCGAACTCGCGCCTCCGCAATGCGAATGCGGCATACTACCACTGTACTATAAGCCCAGGGTTTAAGTGACTGGGGTAAAAACGCACCGTTCTACCACTGAACCATAGGCCCGTAACTAAAATTTTTAATTTTTAATTTTGCAATTTTTAATGAATTTTAATAATTAAACCACGTTAGATTCTCAAAAAAAATTTAATTTTCGTCTTTTCCCTCCATCAAAGGCTGGCAGGTAGGATGGAACTGTTTCCCTCCCGTCTGGCTCGTTTTATGTGCCCCCAGCATGAATTGAACACACATCTTGTCCTTAGGACGGACCTGTTCTATCCGTTGAACTATGGGGGCAAAACAAATATTTGTAAACAAATTGTAATCTTTTCTGTTTGTTTTGGCAAGCTTTTACAAACCATAAAGACTAGTATATACTAATAATACTAATCATTATTTATATATGTTTGAATATTTCCTCATTTTTCTTTTAGTTATCACACTTTTGGCAATTATTTATCTGATTTATCAAAACCAATCAAAAAAAATAGATCCTGATACCGGGAGTCTTTTGATGTTGCAAAAACAAATAGAAAATTTACAGAACATGTTTGATCAAAAAATATCCGAATCCAATAAAACTTTTTTGGAATCACAAAACAACATCAACAAAACCGTCCAATCTCAATTTGCCCAAAGTCTAAAAACTGTTACTGAGGTAACAGAAAAACTAACCAAGCTTGATGAAACCAATAAACAGATTGTGGGGTTTGCGCAGCAACTGGAAAGTTTGGAAAACATTTTAACCAATCCAAAACAACGCGGAATCCTGGGTGAATATTTTTTGGAAAATGTTTTGAAAAATGTTTTACCTCCGGGCAGTTTTCAAATGCAATACAAATTTGAAAACGGTGATATCGTAGATGCCGTTGTTTTTGCTAATGATAAAGTCATACCAATTGACTCCAAATTCAGTTTAGAAAACTACAACAAAGCTGTGGCAGAAAAAGATCCGGCTACTCGCGAAATATTGGAAAGCACTTTCAAAAACGATCTCAAAAAACGTATTGATGAAACTAGTAAATATATCAAACCCAAAGAGGGTACTATGGATTTTGCATTTATGTTTATCCCGTCTGAAGGAATTTATTACGATCTACTTATCAATCAAGTTGGCGCTCTCAAAACCAACACTAACAGTTTGATTGAATATGCTTTCAAAGAAAAACGCGTAATAATAGTTTCACCCACATCTTTCTTGGCTTATTTACAAACTGTGATGCAAGGGCTTCGCGCTTTGAAGATAGAAGAAACTGCCAAAGAAATTCGTAACAGGGTAGAGGATTTAGGCAAACACTTGCTGGCCTTTGATGAATATTATAAAAAGATGGGGTCCAATTTAAGTACTGTGGTAAATGCTTATAATGTTGGTTATAAAGAACTCAATAAAATAGATAAAGATATTGTCAAAATTACTGATGGCGAAAAACATATTGAAACGGTTTTGATAGATAAGCCGATAATGGAAGAATGACCCTTGACATTTTGGCTAAAATACTATATTATTTTATCAGCTCTCAATTTTAATAAATTATCTTTTAACTTTTAACTATGCCAAATAAAGCTAGTGCTCGCAAGGCTTTACGACAAGCTGTCAAAAGAACAGTTTGGAATAAAACCAAGAAAGAGGCTTTTAAAGAAGCGATCAAAAAAGTCTTGAAAGCAGAATCATTTGAAGAAGCAAAGAAATTAATTTCTACTGCACAAAAAGCTCTTGATAAAGCTGCCAAAACCGGCGCTATCAAAAAGCAAACAGCTTCTCGAAAACTTTCTCGATTGATGAAAAAGGTTTACACAAAAAAGAAATAAAAGTAAAAAAAATTCACCCGCTTTAGGCGGGTGAATTTTTTTATTAAATTTTTTTTACTAATAAATCTAACAAAACATCCTGATCCGCCACGCCGGTTTTAAATTTCAAATCCAAGTCCAACATCAGATCATATGCTCTCACAAACCAAGAAAAATCTTTTTGTAATAGGCTCCAAACCTTTTTTATAACAAAAGGTTTTTGTTTAATCTCTTTGGCAACTTCCTCAGCACTAAAAAAATTATTTCTTTCTAAAACATCTTTGGCTTGAGCCAATATTTTAAATTGTCGTAAAATCATGGAAAACAGATAACCGTCTTCGGCTCCGTTTTTTCTTTGTTCATTTATCATTTTGAGCGCTTTGTTTTTATCGCCATAGACTACTGCTTCGGCCAAAGCAAAAATATTATCATCGATTTTCTCTTCTGCAAACAAATTTATATCTTCAATTTGTATTTCTTCGCCATTTTTAAAAGATATCAATTGGTCAATCAACGAGTTTAAAAACCAACTGTCGTTTTGTGCGGCTTTCAATAAAATATTTAAAGTGGAAATTTTTATTTTTCCATTTCTACTCTTGATTTCTTTTTCCGCCCAAATACGCAAATCATTTTCAGGCATTAAATTTGTTTCATAAACAAATTTTTCTTTTTTTAATAAAACAAACAACTCGCCGATTTTTTTACTTTTTCCAATTTCTTCTTCTTGAAAAAAAACAACTACATTTATTTCCGGAAAAATTTTATTTTCTATCACTTCTTTTATCCTGTCTATTTTTTCTTCATCTTTGGTGCTTAAAATATTTTTTATAACAATCATTTTACGTTCCGCCAAGAAAGGAGAGGAGGTTGCTTCTTTCAAAATATTTTCCATTGTTTCGCTTTTGCCATCTACAAAAACAATATTGAGGCCTGTCGGATCACGTCTTTTTTTAAACTCTTCCACCTGTTCTTTTAGAAATTTTCGACTCCGAAAAGTATCTTCGCCAAATATTGTTATAATCATAATAATCGTTTAACTTTCAACTTTCTACTTTCTACTTATTATTTCATCTCCCCCCAACTTTTTCCAAAATTTACATCTACTTTTATTGGCACACGCAAAACACAAACATTTTCCATCGCTTTTTTTACTGTTTCGCTCAATTCGTCTTTGATACTTTCTTCAAGTTCAAAAACCAATTCATCATGTACTTGTAAAATCATTTTGACTTTGGCTTGTTTTTCTTTTGGCCATTCTTTTAATTTTTTTTCTACTGCGATCATCGCCATTTTCATCAAGTCGGCCGCAGTACCTTGAACTGGGTGATTGATAGCCATCCTTTCCGCAGCATTTTGTAATTGACGATTTCCCGACAAAAGTTCCGGAATATAACGACGACGTCCAAACAGCGTTTCCGCATAACCTTTTTCTTTGACAAATTCTACTGTATCTTCTAAATATTTTTTTACTCCGGAAAATTCATGAAAATATTTTTCTATAAATACTTTTGCTTCATACTGAGAAATTTCCGCACGCCAACTCAAACCATAAGATCCCATACCGTACAAAATTCCAAAATTAATTGCTTTGGCCGCTCGACGCATTTCTTTGGTTACCTCGTCTAGCACTACATTGTTTATCGCTGCAGCCGTAGCTTTATGAATATCCAAATCATCTTCAAAAATTTTAATCATTTTTTTATCCTGAGCGAGCGAAGCCACAATGCGCAATTCGATTTGCGAATAATCTGCAGACATCAAAATATTTTTATTTTCAGCGATAAAAGCATGACGAATTTTTCTCCCAAGTTCTGTACGAATAGGAATATTTTGTAAATTCGGATCTGAAGATGATAAACGACCGGTAGCAGTTACCGCTTGATTGAAGGTAGTATGAATACGATTGGTTTCCGGGTTTATTAAGGTCGGCAAAACTTCAATATAAGTATTTTGCAATTTTGTAAGTTCACGATAATTTTCTATTTCTTCAATTATTGGATGGACACCATGCAATTTTTCCAATTCCTCGGCTGAAGTAGACAAACCGGTTTTACCTTTTTTTATTCCCGTTACTGGAATTTTCATTTTTTCAAATAAAACTTCACGTAATTGTTGAGTAGAAGAAACATTAAATTCACACCCTGCCATTTTATAAACAGTTTTTCTAATCTTTTCTACTTCTTCTTTGGCAAAATCTGACATTTCTTTTAATTTTTTTGTATCTATGGCAATTCCGTTTAATTCCATTTCCGCTAAAATCTGACTAAGGGGCATCTCAATTGTATCCAGCAATTTCAAATTATCCGCTTGTTCCAGTTGTTTTTTTAAATTATCTACTGTTTGACCCAAAAGCCACAATTCTTTGGCTTCGCCCTTTGGATCAGCACCAAACAAATTTCCTTGCACGGACAAATTTGGTGTTTCTACTCCAAGGATGGTAAAAATTACCTGACTCACCTCATGATTTCTGGCCCCAGGGGAAAGCAAATAAGCCGCCAACATGATATCAAATAATTGATTTTTTACACTAAAACCAAATAAAAAAAGCACTTTTAACAATTTTTTTAAATCATGCCCCCAAAGCTCTATTTTTTCATTTTCAAACAAAGCTTTTGTTTCCAAAAACAAATCTTTGCCAATAAAACAAGTTTTTTTGTCGGTATTCAAAACCAAACCAAAAATATTCTTTTTAAAGATATCACTGTTCACTAATAAAATTTTTGCTCCAAAATATTTTTGTTTTTCTATTTCTTCCATTAATTCTTTTAATTCTTTTTTTGTTTTTATTTCTATAAATTGAAAATTTTCTTTTTTATTTTTTGTTTTTATTGTTTCTTCTTTTAATTCTCCCTGCTCTCCAGGCAATCTTTTAAGCAGAGACATAAATTGTAGTTTTTGAAAAAGCTCAATAATTTTTGCCCGATCAAAATTTTCTTCTATTTTACATTTTTCTAGATCAAATTTAAATTCCGAAATATCACTTTCGATAGTTGCTAATTCAAAACTCATCTCTGCACTTTCTTTTCCTTCTAATAATTTTTTTATTACGCCGGGTTTAAACTCTTTCTCCATTTTTACTAAATTTTTTTCTAACTGTTTATAAATTTCTTTTATTCCACCGATTTTTTGAATTAACTCTGTTGCTGTTTTTTCACCAATACCAGGAACGCCGGGAATATTATCTGAAGTGTCTCCTCGCAAAGCCTTATAATCAACTATTTTTTCTGGGCCAAAACCATAGCGGTCTATGACTTCTTTTTCACTATACAATACGGTATCACTTAATCCTTTGCGCAATGCCAAAACTTTTACTCCTGGAGCAATGAGTTGAACGGTATCCATATCACCAGTCACAATAACCGTTTCAATATTTTTTTCTTTTTGCATTTTTTTTACAATCGCACCAATCACATCGTCAGCTTCATGGCCTTTCATTTCAAAAATTGGCAAGTTAAAACTTTCTACTATTGTATGCACCATCGGAATTTGATCATACAATTCCTGATCAGCTTTTACACGAGTCGCTTTATATTTTTCAAATTTTTCATGACGAAAAGTTCCACCAGCCACATCAAAACATACGGCGATATATTCCGGTTTTAAATCCTTCCAAACTTTGAGTAACATAGAGGTAAAGCCATAGACCGCATTTACCATTTTCCCATCTTTTGAAGTAAGTGGGGGAATAGCATGATAAGCACGATGTATAATGGCATTACCATCAATAATAACCAACTTTTTCATAAGTTTTATTTCCTTTATTCTACCTGTAATTTTAGAAAAAGACAAACACCTCAAAATAAAAACTCCCGTATAATAAAATACGGGAGAAAAAACAAAGAACTATGGCTATTACCTTTAACAATATCTAAAAATCACCATCATTAATATCATATGTAGGGTATTGTCGACTATCACATAAACTAAACCGGAAAAAACTAAGTCCACTTCATGAAATTTTTCCTTTGATTCATATGCTTTCATAACGTCTCTTCCTTTTATTATCTTCAACCAGCCTTTTGCTAAAGACCACCGATCAATAGGAAAATGGCTTAAAAAAATTAGTGCCACTTTTAGAAAATCCGTAGTTGAAGTACATAAACAAATAATAAAAGTGTACAGAATGCAATGTGCCACACACCAACCTAAACCTGTCAAACCTTTAGTTGCTTTGAGAATGGCCATTTTTTTAGGTTGAAACAAATAATCACCAATTAAATGTCCGATCAAGATTTTTTCAAATATAGTAAACATTTTACCCTCCTTTTTTCCAACAATGCTTTAATAATCAACGAAGAAACTTGCTTGTTTAGTTCCTTTAACTTTAAATTCATCACTTCCTGCCTAACTTTTGAAGAAGAAATATTTTTATACTTTTTTTGACTAAATATATAAAAATATTTATCAACACCAAAGTGTTTAAAATTTAAAGTCATTACTTCTTTTTCTTGTTCATAATCATCCAGATCTCTCAAGCCACGAACCATTACGATGTTTTTCGTTTTTAATTTTAGCTGCTTCAGCTCTGCCAAAGTTAAAACATTTACATTTTTTGGCAGAGTATAAGATTTCCACAACTCTTTACATTCTTCCGGAGTAAACCAATTGTCTTTTTTATTGGGATTTTTTGAACAAACGATTGTCACTATAGGAAAAATAGCAGCTGCCCGACAAATAATATCCACATGTCCTAAAGTAGGTGGCGAAAACGTTCCTGGATAAATGTAGAAAATGTCCATAATAAAAGCTCCTTTATTAAGTTGTTAATGTACCAACTTAACTATGCTCCTATTATTAATAATATATATCGAATTTTATTTAATTATCCACACTTACTTGTTTTTTCTTTTAAACTAAGCTAAAATAAGTATTGACTACTGTCGAAATTTTTCGACAACAACCAAAACAATTTTATGATCAAAACTATTAAAGAGTATCTAAACGAACTTGGTTTTAGTAAAAATGAAACTGATGTTTATTTAGCTTTATCAAAATTAGGAGAAGCCAAAGCCTCACAAATAGCAAAAGTAGCAGACTTGCCGAGAACAACTGCTATAAGTATTTTAAACAAATTGACCGAAGAAAATTATATTACGACTCATCTATATAAAGGTGTATTAACTTATTGGATTGAATCTCCTCAAGTCTTATCTGATATCTTACAAAATAAAATAATGATTGCAGAAAAATTAAAAGATCTTCTTCCTAATCTTTATCATGCTGATGGACATTTTCCTTTTGGAAAATTTTTTGATACTAAAAAAAGTATTAAAAACTTTATTGAAAAAACCCTGAACACTCTAGAAAAAAATACTACCATTTATACTATTGATACTCCTCATGAAGGTAATTACGATAAAATATTTTCTAACGAATTAAATTCTATTGTCTTTGACATTAAAAAGAAAAAGGGGATAATAACTAAAACATTAATTCCATCCGAAACTTTTTCTTCCATCTCTCAAAATAAACTTGCCAAACAAAATATTATAATTAAAGAATTACCAAAAAATCTAGGATTTAGCGGTTCTCTTTGGATAATAAAAGATACCTTGATTAATTTTTCCGGCAATCCGCCATTTTTATCAGTCATAAATCATAAAGCTATTGTTCAGGGAATAAAAGGAATTTATAATTTTTTATGGAATATCTCAATTGATAAAAATAATTAACAAAAAAATCCCAATTAAATTAGGACTCACTAATTTAAAAAAACAACTCTTAAACTAATAAAACCAGCCTTTTGGGCTGGTTTTATAAACGAGGTACCAGCCGGATTCGAACCGGCGGATAAGGGTTTTGCAGACCCTCGCCTTACCACTTGGCCATGGTACCATTTTAGTCTTCAGCCTGTCAGACTTCAGACTACGATTTTTATTTAATTGTGTCTATGATAACAGAAAAAAGAGGTTTTGACAAGATTAACGGATATATAAAAGAGGGTTCTTTTTTACACCATTAATAATAACCTCAAAATGTAAGTGAATACCTGTCACTCCATAAACTTTACCGGTATTACCCATCAAACCAATGGTTTGTCCGGTAGTAACTGAATCTCCGACTTTTACCAACAGTTCATTGTTATGTCCATATAAGGTTTTTACTCCACCGCCGTGATTAATAATAACATAACAGCCATAACCACTATTCCAACCACATTGAGAAACTTCAACTGTACCGCCCTTAGCCGCATAATTAGCTGAGTTTTTTGGTCCGGCAATATCTAAACCATAATGTCGCCAACCAAAATACTGTGTAATAATTTTAGCAGCCGAAGGCCAAACAAAACCCTTGGTACTAGGAGTCTGACTAGAGCTTGGCGGGTTTATACCGCTTACCGGCCTAGATGTAACTACCGGGGTTCTAGAAGAACTCGCTTGAACCGTTTGTTTAACACCGTTTGGAATAATTATTTTTTCTCCTATTTTTAAATTTGAACCGTCTTCTTCTAAACCATTAAAGAAAACCATATCCTCTACTACTCCTTTATAAGTATTGGCAATCTTTTTTAAAGTATCACCTTTTTTAACAACATAGGAAACACCAGTCACAGGCAAAACTTTTAAAATTTGCCCGGGTTTAATTATTGATCTTAAAGTTAAATTATTTTCCCAAAGCAAAGTATCTACGCTTATACCAAAACGATGGGCGATACCTCCCAAAGAGTCTCCTTCTTCTATAATATAATCAATTATACTTTTTCTGACACCGACTGAGGAAAAAACACCCGGCAATATAGATGGTTTGATTAAAGAATTTTTAGTTAAAAGAACATTGGTGTTGTCTTGATTGATATTTTCAGCGCCTCCTAAAAGGTTTCCGCTTTGTTTGCCAACAATGCCCAAACGCCAAATCGGAGTTTGCCCCTCTGAAATAGCTGAGGTTTCGGGAAAAACTTCTTCAAAACCAACTTTATATTGGTCATCTGGACCAAACATTTTATAAGCTAAACTATTTTGTCCTGGCAATGGAGAATCCTCTTTACCAAAAAGAACTGTTTGAGGTAAACAAATAATAAAAAATGATAAAAATAAAATTATCTGTAAATTATCTCGACGCAAAAACCAAAGGCTTTCCGATCTTAAACCGAGTTTTTTAAAAAAAATACTTATTTTATAAATAATATACCCTGCTTTTTTCCAAAAAAACAAAGTTATTTTGCCAAAAAATACAAAAAAATGGCTACCTGTAGCCCAAAAAAATCTCTTAATTAAAACTAGCCCATGTAAAATTTTTAACAGGACCTTATATTTCATAACTTGACTATTTAGCCTTATTAGCATATTATATTTGGAGAATAAAGTAAACCCTTAATATTACTTTTTTAATTTTTTAATTAATTTAATTTTTATGAGTGCACTCTCAATCACTCTTCTCTTTGCCGTTTTACCGGCTATTTTAGCAGTATTATTTGGCGGACTTTTGATCCTTTGGATCAACAAACAACCTGGCGGTGATGATAGAATGAAAGCTATTGCCCGCGCCATACAAGAAGGAGCGGTGGCTTATCTTAATCGTCAATATAAAACCGTAGCTGTGGTAGCTGTGGTGGTTGCTTTACTTTTGGGTTTTTTAATTAATTGGATTACTGCCGTTGGTTTTTTGGTTGGAGCTATTTTTTCTGCTACCGCTGGTATTATCGGGATGAATATTTCCGTCAGGGCTAACGTTAAAACCGCACAAGCCGCCAAACTTGGATTTGCTCCGGCCTTTAATATGGCAGTTCGCGGAGGTTCCATCACCGGACTTTTGGTTGCCGGCCTTGGTTTACTTTCTGTTTCTGTATTTTATTTAATAACTCGTGAAGTTAATTCTTTAATAGGGTTGGCTTTTGGGGCTTCTTTAATTTCTATTTTTGCCAGAATTGGTGGTGGTATTTTTACTAAAGCTGCTGATGTTGGAGCTGATTTAGTGGGTAAAGTAGAAAAAGGAATTCCTGAAGACGACCCTCGAAACCCAGCTGTTATTGCTGATAATGTAGGGGATAATGTTGGTGATTGTGCCGGAATGGCCGCTGATTTATTTGAAACCTATGTTGTAACCATAATTGCGGCTATGGTTTTAGTTTCTTTGTTGTTTCCGGGAAATACCAAGATTATGCTTTATCCTTTGGTTTTAAGCGGTGTTTCTTTGGTTGCTTCAATTCTTGGAACATTTTTTATAAAAATTGGTGAAGACAAAAAAATAATGAAGGCCTTATATAAAGGGTTGGCAGCGACTGCCATTTTGGCTTTGATAGGTTTTTATCCTGTTACAAAATGGTTGGCTTCTGATCTTAATTATGGTTTTATAAATATTTTCTTTGCTTCCTTGGTTGGTTTAGTTTTAACCGGTATTTTAATGGTTTTAACCGACTATTATACCTCAACTAAATTTGCTCCGGTAAAAAGAATTGCTCAAGCCTCTACCACCGGACATGGTACTAATATAATTTCCGGATTGGCTGTTTCTATGAAATCAACTGCTCTACCAGTTATTTTTATTATGATAGCCATTTTAACAGCTTATGAACTAGGAGAATTATTTGGTATTGCCATTGCTGCTGTTTCTATGTTGTCTTTGGCCGGAATTATTGTAACCATTGATGCTTTTGGTCCTATTACCGATAATGCCGGTGGAATTGCTGAGATGGCGGAATTACCAAAAGAAGTTCGTGATATTACAGATCCTTTAGATGCAGTTGGAAACACCACTAAAGCTGTAACCAAAGGATATGCTATCGGTTCCGCTGCTCTAGCTGCCCTGGTTTTGTTTGCCGACTTTACTCATAAAGTTGGTGATTCCTACGAATTTATGATTAATGATCCGAGGGTTTTAGTTGGTTTATTTATTGGTGGCTTATTACCCTATCTTTTCGGTGCCAACTTAATGGAAGCTGTTGGTAAAGTAGCGGAAAAAGTCGTAGAAGAAGTTAGAAGACAATTTAAAGAAATTTCCGGAATTATGGACGGTTCAGCTAAACCTGATTATAGTAAAGCTGTTGATATTGTAACTAAAGGCGCTATTTCTCAAATGACTGTTCCAGCACTTCTTCCGGTTGTTGTTCCTTTTTTGGTTGGTTGGTTTTTGGGCATAGAGGCTTTGGGTGGTTTGTTAATGGGCACTATTGTCACTGGTATTTTTGTCGCTATTTCCATGACAACTGGTGGTGGTGCTTGGGATAATGCAAAAAAATATATTGAACTTGGAAATTATGGCGGTAAAGGGTCTTTTGCTCACCAAGCTGCAGTAACCGGCGATACGGTTGGTGATCCTTACAAAGATACTGCTGGTCCGGCCATCAACCCTATGATTAAAGTAGCAAACATTGTTGCTTTATTAATTGTTGGTTTATTAATTTAAAAAGCTTAGTTACAAAAAACTCGTCATAAAAATGACGAGTTTTTTGTTTAATTTAAGCCATTTTATAGCTTTATTTATTTTTTATTAACATCCCTATTAATAACCTTATCAACAATTTATTAACAGCTTATCCCCGTGGATAAGCTGTGACTAAGGTACTGAATTTTATATTATTAATTAACAGTTTATCCACTTATTTTTTACTTATTAACATCTTAAAAAAATATTTTATTAGTTATGCACTTTTTTAATCATTTTTATTAACCTTAAAGATCAATTTTATCAACAACCTTTTTTGCTAATTTAAAATAAAAAAACCACTTATCCACCCTATCCACAGCTATTATTATTACTATTATCTTTTATATATATAAATATATAACGATATAACAAATAGCCTAAAAGTGTATAACTTTGGTAATTGACAAAATATAAATCATATATTAAAATTTATCTAAATTAAGATAAAATTTTAAATTATTTAATTTATGAAACACGAGAAAAACATAATATCAAAATCAGAAATAGAATTAACTATTACCATTGATCCTTCTGAATATCAAAAAGATTTAGAAAAATCAGCTGAAATTTTATCTCAAAGAGCGGCAATCAAGGGTTTTCGTCCTGGAAAAGCTGGTTATGAAACAGTAAAACAACAATTAGGCGAAGTAAAAATAATGCAAGAATCTTTAGAAAGTATAATTCAAGAATCTTTTTATAAAATTATACAAGAAGAGAAATTAGAAACAGTCGGTATGCCAGTAATAAATGTCGAAAAAATGGTTCCTGGAAATGAATTAGTTTATAAAGCAAAAGTAGCTTTATTACCAAAATTAAAATTAGTAAGTTTGGAAAAAATAAAAATTGAAAATAAAAAAACGGAAATAACAGAAGAAGAATTAAATAAAGTTTTGAATGATCTTGCTAAAATGCAAACTAAAGAAGTTATCAAATCCGGAAAATCAACCATTAAAGATAAAATGTTGATTGATATGGATATGTATATTGAAAATGTTTTAGTAGAAGGTGGTCAAACAAAAAATCATCATGTTTATTTAAATGAGGAGCATTATATACCTGGTTTGAAAGATCAGCTTATAGGTTTGGGTAAAGATGAAACAAAAGAATTTACTTTACGTTTTCCAAAAAATCATTATCAAAAAAATTTAGCTGATAAGGATGTTGATTTTAAAATCAAAGTAAATGATGTTTTTGAATTACAATTACCGGAAATTGATAATGAATTTGCTAAAAATCTTGGACAAGAAAATGTAGAAAAATTAAAAGAATTACTAAAAGAAAACCTAACTAAAGAAGCCGAAATAAAGGATAAACAAAAAATAGAAGCTTCAATTCTCGAACAAATGATTGATAAAAGTGAATTTGGAGAAATTCCGCAAATTTTAATTGATTCTGAAAAAAGAAAAATGTTTTATGAATTAAAACATGATTTAGAACATCATGGAATAGAAATGGAACAATATCTCAAAGATATTAAAAAAACTGAAGAACAAATTTTTAAAGATTTTGAAGAACAAGCACAAAAAAGAGTTAAAGCT
>DAIOHD010000002.1:0-17568 GCA_036744835.1 Candidatus Magasanikiibacteriota bacterium
CTTCTTGAATTTCATAGACGGGAATAGCTTCGGGATTTTCGTGAATATAATTTTGCAAATAGTCCTCACTCTCAAAAGACGCTTTGTCCAGCTTCTTGGCTCCCGCTCCTTTTGTGGATATAATGATACTCATTGTTATTGGGGGGTTTTAAAAAATTATTTTTCTAAAATATAGAACTTTTCGGTTGGAAAAAGAGGGGAATTAAAGGGGTGAATTACCCCGACCGATATACTGTCCCCCTTGCCAAGACAAAAATAATATTTATTTCTCTCTGATAAGACTCCTTATAAAATGATGGTTTTCAGGTAGAAGGATTCTTTTTGTGAGTACCTTTGTATTCTGGTAATATTTTCTCAAGCTTTCCTCTGTAGCCTTGCACAATTTCTTTTCCTTCTTGAAATAGAAAAAGATCTTCAGAAAAAGAACCGTCTTTTTTCTCATATCTAAAGCCAAGGACAATAGAATTTTTTTTGCTTTTTGGTATTGAGAATGTAACTTCATGCAATTTTCCGTCTTTCTTTCTAAGCTTTATTTTATATTTTTTAAGCAAATCAACAAAAATATAAATATCCGGCATTTTCCAGTTTGTATAGAATCGATCGGTGATCTTTTTTAATTCAAGGTAAGAATTGTTTAGCATTTTTAATAATTTATTCCTGAAAATCAATATAATATCCTCCATCGTATTTCCAGTTTGGCTTAAAAATCGCTTTATGTTTTTTTTCTTCATCTATTTCGGAATAGCTTGCAACTGCCCTATAGTCGCTTCTGCTTTTGGGGTGCAACATGACAATAAGCTCATTATCAATGTTTATTGTATATGTAGACACTAAGTTATACAGATTAAGACAAGTAGAGCCTCCATTTTGACTGATAATTGGTATTTTTAAGCAACCTATTTTTTTTATTTCTTCTAAATATTCGTTATTTTTTTCTGGAACAAAATTAAGTTCAATATTTCTAGCCGCCCCTCTTCCAATATTAATTATTTTTATTTCATTGCCCCTCCATTCCAATTTTAAATAAGGTCTTTTTTCAAAATCAATCTGCCTTCTAGTCTCAATAAGGATTTTATTGTTTATTCTTTTTAAGTCATATGCCTCTCTTGAATACCAAAGAACCACCATTAATGTTGAAAAATAAATGAAATGTGAAATCTTGTCGACAGGAGCAATGTTTCCTGTGAAAGGAAGATGGTCAGAAATAAAAATAAAAGATGTTCCAAAAAGCCAAGAAAAAGCAATTATTCTCAAGTAATTTTTCTGCCAAACTTTTTTATATATTTGCTTCATCATACACACCAATTAAAATATTTGGTTATAAATGAAATTAGCACAAAAACAGATCCGAGAATAAAAAACAAATTTATCAAAAAAAATAGAAAATCCGAATTATTTATTTTAAGATTATGTTCTCGAAATAATAATTCTTTTTCTCTTTCTTTTTCTTCAAAAATATCAAGCGTTTTAATATTTTTTACTTTTCCAATTTCTATCGCAGAAAAGAACTCTTTTTTTGTTCTTTGAAAATAATTTTTAAATTTATTTATAATTTTTTCTTCTCTCGAAAGAGTTTGATAGGCACAAAAACAATTTATGATACCACTGGATAAGTAAAAAATTATTCCGAAAAATAGCCCCAAACTCTTGATATCTTCTTTTATAGAAATCGTGAAAGCAATTGCTAAAAAATTTACAGCAAGTAGATTGTTAAGATAACTTCTTTTCATCTCTATGCTCTTCAGGGAAAGATTTTCTAAATGATTCTTACTTTTATCCATAAAAGAGGCCCTCAGCTGGACTCTTTGAATAAAATTTTGATTTTCCTGTTCTTCCATTAAGATTCTTTAGGCAATTATTTTTTACTCGAATCCTCCACAATCCCAATCTCTTCCTCCGTTAATCCATAAAGTTTGCAAACCTTTTAGTCGGCCTACCGCTCTTGTTCTTCAATCTTAGTCGTCTTTATCTACAATGATTTGCGTCTTAGGTAGAATATTCAATTCTGTGCTATTTGTATTAAGACCAAAATTAGCTGAGGCCAATGGAGATGTCGGCGGAATCATTCTTCCCGCTGAAACAATCGAATCATGCATTATTTTTGTCGCATTCGTTATATCTGGAATGTTTATTGCCCCTAGTGAATGTTGCATCGTACGGATTGTTCCAGCTAAAGCGGAAGTATCTACAAACATTTTACCCAGGCCGTCTATATTGTGTTTTATCTCATCTTTTTTTGAAGTTTCAATTTGCAATTTGTCTATTTCATTTTTTAAATTGGAAATTGTCTGGTCTTGATCGATAATTTTTTGATTGTCTTCAGTAATTTTTAATTGCAAATAATTTATAAAAGAGCACATTTCATCCGTACTACCAGCAAGTCTATTCAATATTCCTAAAAATCTTTCCAGTACGACGTTGTTTTTAACATAAGGATATTTTAATTTGTGATCGACTTCGCTCCATCCTTCCTCGAAAATAGTCCTTACCTGTATTTCAACTATATATTGTTTTTTAAATAACGAAGACTTAACAAGATAATGAACAGATCGATAACCAAATTTATGCTCTTCTGTTTCACAATTATTTTCCTTGAAATGCGATAGCAATTCCTGGCTATCTCCCTTTCTATAATATGCTATTGGCTTACCTATGATATCTAGCTCTGACCCATCCCTGATATAGTAAACCAGTAGCTTAATGAGATTTTGTGGTAGAATAAAATCAACTAACAATTAAGCTTCTAAAAACTATGGCAAGAAATACTTTCACTCCCAAGCAAAAATTCGAAATAACAATGAAATCTTTTCAAAAAAACAATGTGGCTGAAATTGCAAGAGAAAACGGGGTAAATGCCAATGTACTTTCTTTGTGGAGAAGACAGCTCTTAGAAAACGGCCAAGAGGTTTTCGGGCATAGCTTGGATCAAGAAAAGAAAGGAATGAAAAAACAAATTGAAAGACTGGAAAGATTGGTAGGTAGAAAAGAAATAGAGATAAAGCTACTGCAAAATTTTTTCGATTCTTACGAATCACCAAATGGACCGTAGTAAGATACGCCAGGGACTTGGTTCGGAACAATGAAATCGGAATAAACAAAGTTTGCAATTTGTTTGAAATTAGTAAAAAAACCTTCTATGAATGTCAAGAACCGAAAGAAAGATTTTCCAATAAATATTCGTGGATTAAAAAAACCGTAGAAAAGATCATTAAGAAAAATCCCAAATATGGAGTACTCCGAATCAAAGCTGCCTTAAAAAATCAATACCGAATTACGATAGGCAGAGACACCTTAGCTAAACTTTTGATTCTTTGGGGCTTGGAATTACGAAGAACCGTTAAAAAAAGCAAGGTCAGCCTAATCAGAAGAATTTTAGTCAAACTGAGTTGGAAAGCTAATCTTTTGATAAGGGAGAAAATAGACAGACCGTTTCAGGCCATTACCTCGGATATGACAGAAATCGCATTTAAGGGAGGAAAAGCCTATCTGTGTGTCCACAAGGATGTTTTCGGTCAGATGATTTATGGTTTTGCAGTAGGGTTAAAACAAGATTTAAGTTTAGTTATGAACTCCTTTAATCAAGCGTCTAGAAAGATCGAAGGACGAGTTTCCAAGAGCACAATTTACCACCAAGACCAAGGAACTCAATACACGAGCTATCGGTATATTCAAGCAGTTTTAAATATAGGTAGAATATCTTTTTCTCAAAAAGGAACACCAACTGAGAATCCGGGTCAGGAATCTTTCTTCGGAAGATTTAAAGAAGAAAATAGAGCAGAATTCCAAGAGTGTAAAACTTTTGAAGAATTGAAACTAAAGATTGGAGAAAAGATAAAATACTACAATAATGAGAGAATCCACACCAGTATCGGCTATCAATCGCCCAAATCGTTCACAGAATCTCACTTAAAAAGCTGGTCGAACTGGTTTACTAAATGCAGGGGTTGACATCGCTATAAGTTATTTCTGGACTTGACCTTATACCACCCCCAGACCATGTTAGAGCAATTTCTTTAAAATTTATATGTTTATGATCTGCCTTCAAGTGTTTTATGTTTGCAACAACAGCTTGAAGAAGCTTCATATTAATATTTCCTTCAATAAAATCATTTATTAACTTTTTCTTCTGTTTGCTGTCAAATCCCTCTATTGATTTATTATCATTGATAATCCAATCTTTAAGATGATAAGCATCTTGGAGAAAATGATAATAAGCGTCCCAAACTTCCTCTGGGGTAGAGTTAGGATAGTTGGGTTGGGGTATTTTTTTGAAACTTCTCACTGTTCTGTTTGCCTGGTCGATATAGGTGGAATTCATAAATTTGTGCTTTATTATATTGCATAACTCTCCGCCAAACTATTAAAACTCATATTCAATCCAATCACATTATGAGGTATCAGAACATATTTCCATTTTTTACCCCGATTTTTTAAATTAAATTCTGTTGCTGATTCGCAAAACTTCTGTCCCGCTTCTGCTTTTTCTTGTACCTCTGGATTTTCCATATCTCGTCCTGCTTTTACTTCAATCATAAAAATCGTGTCTGATGTTTCTACGATAAAATCAGGCTCATATCTTTTGGAATTATGATCATAATAAATTCTAAACTGAGATCTTGCGGGGCGAAGCCATTTTTTTACAACTGTGTCTTGCTCCAAAATGCTTGCTAAGTCTTTTTCCGCTTTTGAGTCAAATTTATATAAATTGTGGCAAGCCTTTTTAAATCCGCCGAATACTTTTGATGGTATTGAATTTGTAGGTTGTATAGTCTCGTTGTAATGGTGAACACTGTCTTTGGTGTATTTTGAAAGGTTGTGAGGTTCGATTTTAGTAAATGGATAAACAACCGGCTCTTCAAATCCTGCCTGCTCCATATAAAAATGGGCTTTTAGCTGAGTGTACATAAACCGTGCGATTTCTCTTTTATGATAGAGTATAATATTTTTTAGTTCGCCATCTGTCCTTCCATCGCCAAGCTTTCGAACAGATTGCCCTGCTAGTTTATACAGCAAGTCGCTGGTTTGGTCATAATCAATGTCAGGATAATTTATCAGTTCATTTACCAAAATATTTATTGGTATATCTCGAACAATTCCGTCACCTTCATTTTGGAGAATTTCCAGTTCATTAGTTCTTAAAGTCGCACGGATAATTTCTTCAGAAACAGGTTGATAGTTTAAATTTGAAACATCGAGCTCAAAATCATGATAACCGGTAATTACTTCATTGCTTTGCTGAATAAGAATACGCGGAATCGAAATTGTTTTTTCTATTACTTCTTCAATAACTTCCTCATATTCTCTTTTGGCGGCTTCGATAATTTCACTCTGAAAAAGATTTGGTTGTGGTGTGCTTTCTATGCGTTCAATCATCCTTTCAAAGACGATTTTCTTTACTTCTTCGGTTTTTAAGTCATCAATATTTTTTACTGAATCTCCGAAATTAGAAATCACATCAAACAATGCTGTTTTCGCTTCCAAATCAATGCCAGCTTTCTCTTTTTCTTTTTCATCAATTATTGTTTCAATGCGTGTTTTTTCTTCTCGTAATAAATCGCCAAATGTCGAAACAGTGGTGAGAATTGTCTGTTCTTCGGGTAAATTCTCGGGATCAATTTCAATAATATTTTCTTTTCTGATAATAGAGTTCGGATCGTTCGCTACGGCAATAACATCCTGAAATTTATCATGGGCAACGACTGTTAGAGTATCGACTTTGGCAACGCCTGTGCGTTTGCCGTAAGGCAATCTCAATCCTCGTCCAAGTGTTTGCTCAATCAGAATTGGGGCGCTGGCGCGTCTCAGCGGAATAATCGTGTAAAGATTCGTCACATCCCAACCTTCCTTGAGCATGTTGACGTGAATCACGATTTCAATTCCGTTCTCAGGTTTTTCCAATTCTACCAACATCTGAATATTTTCTTCTTTTTCTCCTCCCGATTGATTGGAGTGAATGGTCATGATTTTGCCTTTGTAGCGCGCCTCAAAAAACTTGGTTGATTCCATCAACTCCAAGAGGCTATTGGCGTGTTCGGTATTACGTGCTACAACTAGCACAAAAGGTTTTACTGGTCGATTGCCGGTATCTCTGGAGTAAATATCAAGTGCGACTTTTGTGTCTTCATGAATTCGAATACCATCTTCTAATTTAATCAAATCCAATTCATTATCATTGTGTTGATCGGGATCAAAATTGCGCCTTGTTGCTACTGCTGGCTCTTTCAAAAATCCATCTCTTAGCCCATGAGCCAAAGAATATTCATAAACGACATTTTTAAATTTGTTCCCGCGCGTATCAATCGGCGTTGCAGTGAGTTCCAAGCCTAAAACCGCTTTTAATTCATTAATAGCTCGCATACCGGCATCGGCGCGGTAATGATGCGATTCGTCCATCAAAATAACGAGGTCATCAAGCTCGGATAGATAGTTAAAATACGATTCACCAAGATATTCGGAAAGTCTTTTAATTCTCGGCTCTTTCCCGCCACGCATTTCAGAGCTGATTCGCTGAATATTAAAAATATTGATTTTTACAGATTCGGTAAATAAAGTTGCTTGCCGTGCTTCGGAATAATTATCACTAGTAATAATGCGAGGCGGAGCTTGCACAAATTCGCTAATTCCTTGAAAAACATATTTTGGATTGTTTGGATTGGAAAAATCTTCAACTAATTTGTTATAAATAGTCGTTCCGGGAGCTAAAATAAAGAAGTTTTTTATCCCTTTTTCTAAATACAAATAAGCTATAAAGGCACCCATTAAGCGAGTTTTTCCCACACCGGTTGCCAGTGCAAAGGTTAATGAGGGAAATTCACGCTCAAAACTAGAAAAAGTTGTAGGGTGAAGTGCTTTAACTTTTTCAAGCTCACTAGCAAGATCCACTTCATTTTTTAGTTCCAGCTCACCTACAAGCTTTGATAGTATCTCAAGGCTCTCCGCTTGCGGAGCGCGAAGACTGAGCCGATTTTTGATTGTTTGTGCTGTTTTATTCATAGTCTTCATGGTTAGTGTCTTGATCTTCAGCAACTTCTTCCGTTGCTTGAATAATATTTAAATCATAATTTTCCTGCCCAAATTCGCATTTGCCCAATATCATCAATGGAATTTTCTTTACCGTAATATTTGGGTGTCTGTTTTCACATTCGGGAGCAAAAGATTTGGCGCAAATAAGCAAACTTTCACTTTCACCCATTTCTTCATGAATTTTATCCAGCTGTTCCACTGTCATAAAAGCAGTAGTCACAAAAATATAATCGGTTTCGGTTGATTGACCTTGTTTCCAATATAATTCTTCATGGGGTTTAAAGCGAAATCCTTCATGCTTGCACATCGCCGCCGCCAACATATTGGCATTGTATTTTTCATCTATAATCCAGTTGCCATATTTATCTTTGCGAAGCAAACTTGGAGCAAGATTATAGAACTTAAATCCTCCACCACCTTGCCAATTAACGGCTTTGGATATTCCGCCTTGATCGGTTCCATTAACAACGGATTTTAATCGAGGAATACAGTGAGTATTGGCATGTTCACCAAGTTCAATCCCAATCCATTTTCTGTTCATTTTATGAGCAACAGCAGCGGTTGTACCTGAGCCTAGGAAACTATCCATTATCCAATCGCCTTCATTGGTGTATGTAAATAGAAGATCTTTTATTAGTCTCTCCGGCTTTTTACTGTTTTTAAGGTCGACATTTCCTTCGTCGCCTATATTTCGCATATCTATATGGAAGTTTTTCCACAAATCACCTCTTGCCGTGGAGCGACAGATTTCACTCTCGTAGTCATCTGTTTTATGAATTGCTTCAAAAAATGATTGATAATACCTGACACTTCCGGAACTTGTTCTAAATAAATACATACCGTCAACATTTACAATATTTTGAGTTTCAAACTTTTGTAGAGTCTGTTCATCTAATTTTTTTGAAAACGGCTGATCTTGAAATATATTTTTTGAAATATCTATAACAATAAAATTTCTGAATCTTTCATTCAGCCCCATTATAGTTGAAATATTCTTGATAATCAGCTTGGTGTCATATTTAGCAAATAACTGATTTACCCAATCAATATTTTTTAGATATTCAATTAATGACATCTTTTCTAAATTCTCGGAGAGATACACACTATAATGTGTATCAAATACTTCCGGTGTTTTTGTCCAAAGTGTTTTTAGCTTTTTTCTATTTATGCTATTTTTAAAATACACCAAAATATAATCCTTCACTTTTACAAAAGTTTTATCTAAATGTGCAGCCTTAGTGCCAAAAACCTCTCCTGATTCCACTACTATCATGCTAACAAAATTATTCCTTCCAAAAATTTCATCGCACAGAATTTTTAAGTAGGCCTGCTCGAAATCATCTATTTGAACAAAAAAAATTCCATCATCACTTAATAGTTTTCTCAATAACTCAATTCGTGGTTTTATTAAACTTAGCCAAGTAGAATGTTCAACGGAGTCGTCATATGGAACCCCGGCTGCGTTGATATTGTACGGCGGATCAATATAAATACACTTCACCTTCCCCGCATAATCCTGCTCCAAAGCCTTGAGCGCCAAAAGATTATCCCCATGAATCAGCATATTTTCTGAATTGGGATCGCCATAAGATTTCTCGGGATCTTCAATCAGAATACGAGGCTCGAGTTTCAGCTCCTTATCTTTTCCAATCCAAGTCAACTCCAGTCTTTGCTTTCTTGGTTTTGCAGCATTGTCGTTTTGTTGTTGATTATTAATCATGGTATTTAGTTTAAATCACTTTCCAGCGAATAGTAAATAAAGGCGTAAGCGTGGCATTCTGCTTTAGCTGTGCTTCTACTTTTTCAATCAATTTTTCTTTTCTTTCTTCCATCTCATCTTGCGATTCAAAAAGCTTCTTTCTCATTTCATTTCGTTTTTTCTCCATATCCTTGATTGCTTTTTGGACTTTTAGCTTTTCATTCAAATTCAATATTTTTTTGGAATTGGTTTTTGCTACTTTTATATCTATGTCCATTTTCTTTAGATCCAATTCAAGCGCAATCTTCATATCATCCGCCCATTTATCAAGTTTTTCTACTTCAACATCAAAGAATTCGCTGTTTTTTTCGGCAATGCGTCCCGATATATCTATAATTGTCTGATTTTCAAATTCAGTAATTTTATTTTCTTCATCTGCGGTAAAAGAATCACAATCCTGATGATTTCCCGCTAGAGCAAATATTTTTTTGGCAATTTCCGATTCAATCTTTTCACCGTTACGATCAAGAGCGGAAACAACGAGGTGATCTTCTTTTTCAAAGGCTTGTACAGTGTAATTGGAAACCCGAAGAAGACCGCTTTGTCCGACCAGCGGTTCTAGCACAGAAATAATAGCTTGATGATTACTATAATCAAAAATAATTTCTTTTGTTGGTAAATCATAAGCTTTTACTTCGCTCAATATTCTTTGCGCCAATGGATGTCCGGGGCGATAAACATGAGAATCCTCAATATTATTTCCTATTTTATATGGTCCAGGTGGAATAGGTTCACCTGCAAACGGATTGATTTTAAGCAAAAATGAGTATTCGTGTTCAGTAAAATCGGCTTTATCGCCGAGAAAAAATTTTGTAGTTTTCCAAAGCCATTTCTGATAAGTATCCAAATAGTTTTGGCTTTCATGGAGATTCATGCGTAATTTTTCATGCACTTCGGCATCAAAATTTTCGAGCAGTTTTTGTTTGGCATCACCCATGTTCTCCTGAATGCTCGTGTCCATTTCTTGCTGAAGACTATCAAAAGCCTTGTTGATTTCTTCTTCTGTTCGGCAAGACTGATAAATAGAAGCAATTCGTTTTTCAAAATCCACGCCGGATTCAATACTTCCTAGCACTTCATCGCTGGCACCAAAGACGCCTTTAAAAAGATTAAACTTTTGATCCAAAAGCTCATACACTCTTTGATCGGCTGCGTTTTTTCTGTTTACAAAATTAATAACCACCACATCGTATTTTTGGCCATATCGGTGACAGCGCCCAATTCTTTGTTCAATGCGTTGCGGATTCCACGGCAGGTCATAATTTATAACCAAAGAACAAAATTGTAGATTAACACCTTCTGCACCGGCTTCGGTAGCAATCATTATCTCTGCTTCGTTCTTAAAATAATCAACGATTGCCGCGCGCATATCAGCCGCCTTTGAACCAGTGATTTTGTCAGTATCTTTGTGTTTTTCCAGCCATACGTTATAAATCTCTTTTGATTTTGGATCATTATTTGAACCGTTAAAAAAAACAACCCTATCTTTGTAGCCATTTTCAGAAAGTAAATCCATCAGATAATTTTGAGTGATTCGCGATTCTGTAAAAACAATAGCTTTCTTTTTTGCTCCGTGTTCTTCCGCCATTTGAAATCCTTTTTGAAGTCCGATAAGTAAGGCATCTCCCTTTGAATTTGTGAATATCTTTTTTGCCAAATTGCGGTATTTTTCCAAATCCTTTTTTTCCGCTTTCATCGCCTCAACATCTTCCTTTGTAAATATCTTCTCTTCTTCATCTTTTTCTTCATCAGAATCTTCTTCTTCATCAATCCATTCATCAGATAGTTCCTCGTATGCATCAAAATCTTTTTCTATTCCCGGTATTCCTAGCTCCTCTTGTCCTTGGTTATTCTTTGCTTTCTCAATAAGTCTGTCTAGCTTATAAGCAAGACTACTTAATGTACTTGCAATAGCAAAAGACGATGAAGCTAAAAGTTTACGGAGAATGAGAGACATCAAATGTCTTTGACTTTCTGGTAAAGCATATAGTTTTTCTCTCTGTAAATACTCTGTCATTTCATCATAAAGAATAATTTCATCTTTTGTTGGAATATAATCTTGAGTCAAAGGAATTCGTTTGGTATATTTTATATATTCTAGCACCTGCTTGCGAAGTGTTCTGATACAAATTGTTTTTAATCTTTTTCTCAGCTCAATAAACATCTCCCGTCTTGGCTCTACCAGTCCTAATTCGTTTTCATAAATGTCCTGAATTTGTGAAACTCGTGAATACTGGGACTTAAAACTTTTTAGATCTCCAAAAATATGATCGTCAATAATACTAACCAAACCATAAAGTTCGAGTAGTGAATTTTGTAATGGAGTAGCTGTTAGTAAAATTTTTGGAATATTTTTAAGCGACTCCTTTATGTCTTTCGCAATTTTATTACTTGGCTTGTAGACATTTCGCAGTCTGTGAGCTTCATCAATGATTGCTAAATCCCACGGAGTTTGTTCCACATATGACGCTTTATTACGTGCAAAATGGTATGAGCAAATAATAATAGTGTCTTCCTGATCGAAAGGGTTGAGATTTCCTTCTTTTATATATTGATTGAAGGATTTTGCTTCAAGGATTGTAGATGGAATGAAAAACTTTTCTTGAAGTTCAGTGTTCCATTGCTTTCGCAAATTTGATGGCACAATCAATAGCATTTTTCTTCTGCGCTCCGCCCATTTTTGAGAAATAACTAAACCAGCTTCAATTGTTTTTCCTAAACCCACTTCATCCGCCAAAATAGCCCCCTTGGAAAGCGGTGAACGAAAAGCAAACAAAGCCGCTTCAATTTGATGTGGATTAAGATCGACCTGAGCATTTGAAAGCGTAGAAGCAAGCTTCTCCAAACTACCAGAAGAATTTCGCTTTGTTAGCTCGTAAGCATAATATTTTGCGTGATACGATGTGATGTTTAGCATAACTATATTTTATTAACAGCCTTTTTTAAAATCCCAACCATCAACACTCCCCCTTAAGTCATTGGCAATCTGCCAAATAGCACGATGCAATTCCGAACGCTCCTGCTCTTTAGTTGTGTCTGGATTGTTTACCATGTTTTTTAAGCTAAATAGTATTAAAGAAAAACCTTAGTTGCTCGAGTCGCCCTCTTCAAACAAATCAAATTCCCTCAAATTATTATTTTTTGCAATTCGGGTTATTTCTTCTCTGCCTTGAATCACTAAAACTTTCGCCTCCCTTGCCTCTCTATACTGATCAGATCTTAATTTGCCAGTTGTTATAAAAATAGCTTCATCTACCCTCCTTGCAAAACATCCGGATAAAAATTTTAGCCACTCAATCTCAGTCGGTGAATTTTTCTCCTTATGAAATTTTACCTGAACACCCACCGAATTTGTTTTTTTCTTTTGTTCTCCAAATCTGTCACCTATAAAATCCAGCCCTCTTTCATATTTTTTTTGTAGCCCCTGATGATGCCAAGCAAAATTTGGATAAATGGTTTTTAGCAATTCCAGAATGTATTTCTCGAAACTTAATCCACGAGCTGAATTTGATAAACCAGTCTCCTCTTCGTTAGTCTCCGTGTTTATTGTCACTTCTGAAATATCAGCATTTTGAATGTAATCAATGCCCTCCTTCGTGATTCTCCACCCCGGGTTAGTTTTATCGTAAGGATGAATAAAACCCGCTCGAACCGCTACTTTATTTACAAAAAATCTCAAGCTTGCTCTACCTTGATCTGATAGCTTTTTTCCATCTAATTTTTCCTCCAAAACAGAATAAAGTTCATTCATTTGAGCAACGCCATTATTTGCATGAATATAGTTCAGAATAATCTTTATTTGATCGTCACCAGAAAGTCCCGCTTCAGTTCCTGTTACTGTGTTGCTCATATTGTTATTTAAAAAATTTAAATTGGCTTGGTTTCTTTAAGTTGAGATTCATTACTCTCTTTCCTCTGTATCAATAATTTCAAAGTTAATCCCTTCAAGAATTTTTTTCAACTCTTCAATAATAATATCGACTCTCTTTTCGATAAACTGGTCCAGAGCGTCAGAGGGCATTTCAGCCATTCTTGACCACTCAATTATTTCCCTTGGAAGCAAATGAGACTCAAGCGCCCCTTCAAAATTTTTAAGTTCAGCTACGTAATCTAATGGGTTTTTGTCACTTATCTTCAGGTTGGTGATCTGGGTTAAATAAGCAATATTCATCAAACTATCATTGTTCAGCTTATTTTTGTTTCGATTTTTCTCAATATAATTAGTCGGGAAAATATGATGCAAATTAGGCTTATCGGTAGAAAAAAAGAAGTTGTCGACAATAACGTCCTTTTTGGCATCACCCCAATCCTGAGGTTTTTTGCTTGCGTATAAAGAAAGTATCGCGCGCGAATATCTTCCCTTTGAGCTATAGGTAGCTTGTCTAAACTCTTCTTTATTTATCAAGAATCTATCAAATGTATATTCGTTACCGAATTTTTCTTTATTCAAAAACTCTATGTGAGTATTGATATTAGTTGTGTTGCTTAATAAATCGTCATCGTGAAGGCTGTAATACCAAAAATACTTCTTTAAGAACTCATAATTCGGAGAATCGTTTTTATAGAAGTAATTAGCAATAGTTAAATAAAAATATCTATAGGGTATCAGATGGGGACCTTTTAGGTTTAAAGTGTTTTCAAAAAAATCAAAGGTTTTTAAAGTAGCTCTCTTTGTTTCTTCCCAAACTTCTTCGATTTGCTCAGTTTTTATATCGTTTAGGTATCTCGGGGTAATATTATAAATGTTTGAATCTTCAATATTTTCTCGAATAATAATTGCGATGATTTGTAAATAATCAAAATTACTAATTTGCAAGAAATTACTGTTATTAATTTGTCTGGTTTCATCGATTAGATCTCTTAAGTAAAAACCATCGTCACCTTGATTCTTGGGTCTAAAAGTTTTTGCTACAACAATATCAAAAATATCCAAAGGTTTTCCGGCCTGATTAATTCTTTCGAATATTTGACAGACTTCCGACACCTTAATTCCTCTTAATTCAATAAATGAAAGTCGATAATTATCTAAGACTTGCTTTATTTTTCTTAATTCTTTCCAATAAGGATGGTCATAATCTTGCCTTACATTAGGATGATTTACGACCTTTCCTTGGATTTCATTAAAGTTTTCTTTTATATCTTTTAATTTAAAGATGAGCCCTTGATCAAATTTCTTTTTTCTACCTGTATTTCTTTTAAAGTTACCATCTTTGTCATCTATTTCGCTCCAATATAAAAATCTCTTTTTATAGGATTCATCGTCCGTTTCATCTTCGCTTTCAATTGAAATATCAAAATACAAAGTTGGATCAAAATCGCCCTGCCCATCTATTTTACCTCCGTATAAAGATGTTAATAAAGAAGTTGTTCTTTGTTGACCATCAAGCAAATATTGAAATTCTGTTTTATTGAAATCATCGTCTGCGATTATATGTCCGCCTATCTCTCTATGATTTTGTAATTTTATACCTGTTTTCCAAACAAGAATACTGCCCAGCGGATAAAATTTATAAATGCTATCCCACAATTTTTTAACATTCTCTTCTTCCCAAACAACATCTCTTTGAAAAGTTGGAATTTGGTATTCTCGATTTTTTAAATCATCCAAATATGTTGTTATAACCTTATCGGTTGGCTTTATTCTGTCTGCAAAACTCATTTTAATAATCAATTAATTATAATCATATACCCTTTTCTCCACCCTACCCCTCAAAATCATTTCCATCAAAATTTAATCTCCGGACCGAGAAGTGTGCGATACTTCTTGCTTATTCGGTCTCGGAAGCTGTCCAGCAGGGTCAGATATTTGTTCACTTGTTCAATGGTGTACGCTTCGAACTCTTGATGTTCTAAGCTCGAGATATGCACAAAGTTTCGGACTTTGCGCAGTTCATGCAGGGCGTTTTTCATGTTGCCGTCGATAAGGCCGTTTTTGAAGCCCGCATCGATTAGGTAGATAAAATTTTCGTTTTCTTCAAAACCGGATCCGCCTTTGCGGTTGGGGAGCTGGAATAGTAAATCGTAGAGGGCGCTTTCCATGATGCCGGCGATTGTGATTAGCATATTTTTGCAATGGAGCGATTCGATGGTGAGGTACATTTGGTAATCGTTGTAGAGATGAACCATGTATTCCAAATATTGCAGGTGGTAGGCGATGTTTTTTCTGGCCGGCTGGTAGTCGATAAAGGACCATTGTTCTTTGTAGAAGTCGGCGCTGTGGGGATGGCGGTCTTTGGGCAGGAGAATTTTTTTATCTGAATTATCCTGCTTTTTCTCCTCTTCGAAACTAACGGTTTTTTTGAGCAATTCCATTTATTTTTTCCTTATTGAAATAGATTCCGTTTCGACGGGCGGGGCGATTTTGAGAATTTTTTTGGCCAATTTTTGGTCTATTGAGCCTTCCTCGAGGGATTTTTTTACTTTACCAAAAGAAACTTCCGACAAGTCGGCCCAGTCTTTCGTTTTTTGCAGGAGCGCTTCAAGCTGACGGTACGCTTCCGGCTCCATTGACTTGCGCGGAAAGTCAAAATCGTGATTTTTTTTAACGCAGACCAAATGGCTGCCTCCGTCCAGCACTTCCAGTCGGTTGTCATGCACATATTGAAGAATGACTTCTTCCAGTCTTTCGATTTCTTGGTCGATAACCCATGCTTTTTCTCTGGCTTTTCTATTGATTTCCGCTCGCTGAGAAACAAATTCAATGTATTTCTTGGCCAGTTTAACCCCGCTGTCTTTGAGGTATTTGTTAGTCGGCAGTTTGGCCACTTTGAAAAGATGTTTTTTCTTCGGACAATGCTCCCAAAAACCGCACCAATCACATTTGGTTTCTTTGGCGGGAAAATCGTTTGTCCTCTTCGCTCGATTGATTTCCTCGATCAATTGCAAGGTTTCCGCTTTTAGTTGTTTCAGTTGTTTTTCCGTTCTTTCCGAAATGACGTCTTCACCGAAGGCAACATAGTGCCAAACCAATCGGACTTTTCTCGCCTCGCGAAACATTTGCTTGACGGCCAAAGAATAGAGGGCCAGCTGACGATCTTGGTCGGCGTATTCTTGAGCCATCATGACCCCGGTTTTGTAATCGTGCACCGAATAGTAGCCTTTTTTGCTTCGGGCCAGACGGTCGATAAAACCGGTTATTTTATATTTTCCCCAATTGAGCAAAATATTTTTTTCTACACCCAAAGTCTGGTCCTGATCGAAGGGATAGTATTTTTGATAGTAATTGGCGATACACTTTTTTCCCAATTCAAAATAGTGCTCTTTGGTAAATTCCTTGTTATTGATGGCGATTAAGTCCGTCCACTCTTTCCGCCACGCTTCTTCGTAAAATTCAAATAATCTTTCCAGCGTATTGATTTTAGTTTTGACTAC
This sequence comes from Candidatus Magasanikiibacteriota bacterium, assembly GCA_036744835.1. GTDB lineage: Bacteria > Patescibacteriota > Patescibacteriia > Magasanikbacterales > GWA2-37-8 > JAKLGL01. The sequence goes on from DAIOHD010000002.1 coordinate 16,154, forward strand.
ACCTTTATAGAGAAATTCCATAGTCTCATGAACTTTTCCACCCATAAAAGCTTCGATAGTAGTGCTTTCCTCGGCCGGCTTCAGCCGGTCAATGTATTTATATTTGAACTGAAGCGGACATCTTTCATAAACTTGCAGTTTTGAATGAGAAAATTGTTTCATCTTGAATATAAAATTTTGGCGATCAGCAAGATACGATCTTTGAGCTTGTATGCATCTTGTCCATTATTGTGCAGAAAAAATTTGATTTTGTACACCCAATCTTCAATTATATCCACCCACCCCCAGCAAAAAAGACGGGGGGATTGTGTATTTAGAATTTGACAAGACAGTTTTGTTTATGATACTATTTTAGCAAAGAGAAGTAATGTAGATCCTCTTGTGTTGGGATACCGTAAGGCGTCTCGTTAAAGCAGGGGGTTTTCTCGTTTTTAGGGGAGAAATATTTTTTTAGTAATCTTTGACTTAATCATTTCAAAATAAAAACCGTTTTTTAGCTCCTTTTTTCGAAAAATCGCCCAGCTTATGAAATCCGCTATCTGCAAGCATTTTTCTCCGTGAGAAGTTTTTATTAAAAGCTTTATTTTATTCCTCTTTTCTTCTTCCATTTCTTGCAAAATATATTTTTTGAAATTCTCTCGAGCGTTTTTCTTTGTATCTCTTTGGTCAAAGCATATTTCAAACATTTCATTACTGTTTTTCGGAGCGTCTTCGATAATATTTTTTAAAATAATTTTAGATAAAATACCGTAAGAAAAGTCTTCTTTCTTTATTTTAAATTTCAATTTTTCACTTTTTTTGTTTAACACAAGAATGACAATTTCAATATTGTCTTCTTTTGACAAACAATTGAATACTTTATTTCTTATATCCTGATTCGCCCGATAAGCATGTAGCTCTGAAGTTTTGCGCCGGATCTTTTTACTTTTAATCTTTCTCTTAACTTTTTTCACTATCTTCTCTATTTTTCTAGGATATTTAGTTATTAGTGCCGTAAGAATAAAATAATTGCTCGATCCATCTTTAAAACCCAAATCTCCACTTTCATCAAGAAATATATATTTCATTGAAAAAAATTTTATTTAAAAATATATTCCTTCCACCCTATATCCAAACAAAAAAATATAAAAATCGAATTATTAAATTAAATATAGATTTTCCATATCCACCCACCCCCGGCAAAAAGGATGAAGAGATGTTGACCATTTTCCCGACGTCGGGAAGATGATCGTCTATTTTAGTTTCTTAGTATTATCGCCAAATAAACTCTTAGCGTTTTTGCTGGTGATTACTTTTTTACCCGTTTGTTTTTCGATATCTTTTCTGGCATTGCCAGCTATTTTCCCGCCATCATGAGCGGTTTTTATATTTTCGTTAATACCTCTAGGTTGACGCTTCTTGGAAATTTCCGTTGT
>DAIOHD010000003.1:0-14984 GCA_036744835.1 Candidatus Magasanikiibacteriota bacterium
CCGGTCCCATGATCCCATTATCGGACTCAACTTTTTGGTACTCGGTGTGTCCGCATACTCGACAGACGAAATATTCCTTATCTTCTCGCTTTTCCATTTTTAGACCTCCTTGTTGTCCCAATCATTGAGAATTTTAAAGAACCATCTGCTTTCCTTCTAGCCTCTAAGTTATAAAATTGGCGGGCGGCGTAGGGCGATGTTGGAACTTATCTAAGTTTATATTGTCATTGTGAGGAGAAAATTTGATTTTGCAAATAAAACTACACACAAAATATTCTCGTATAGGATTTTAAGATAAGAAAGAGTTATTCTACTAGTGGCGAAAAAATTGACTTAATATCAGACAAATGATATGTTATTACAATCTTGAAATTGTTTCAAGAGTGTTCTTTAACACAAAATTTTTGAACCACACATACTTTAAAATGAAGTAGTGGCTCGATAAAGGAGGACTTAGAATGTCTAAAGCAAACGTACTGATTCGAGAGGCCCGAGAAGATGATTTCGCTTGGGTCGAGGATCTCATGCAAAACGCCCTTGAGGCGTTTTATGGTGGTAACCACAACGCTCACGCAAAACGTATCTTTGATGCACACATTAAGGGTGGCGTGGATCGTCTTGGATTCTTTTCATTCGAGCAACGTATGTTCGTTGCGGAGATAGACGGCGAACGTGCAGGTATAGTTCATTTAGTCGGCAAGCGTCAATCAACATATAAGATTAGTCCGCTCATCGTGGCTCCTGAATTTCAGGGTCGTCATGGTCTTGGCGGAAAACTTCTTGCACACGCAGAGGCATACGCGAGAGGACATCAAGCAAGACAACTCTACTGTACTGTTGCTAAGCAGAATGTAGCGGCACTTCAATTTTTTCTCCGTAAAGACTTTATTAGGGCTGGCAGTTCAGACAGTCATTATAAGGTCGGTGTAACGGAAACTATGTTGTATATGCCTCTGTACGGAACGAGCAAAATCATGTCGCTTGATCAACTTCATGTTTCGGTGTTGCCATTTGACGAGAGTAATGAAGATATGAAGGAGCAAGTTGGTAGACTACTTCTCGAAAAGTTGCAAAATTCATTCGAAGGTATTACCGATGACTGGGTGCGGGCATTATTCGATGGCTATAGACGGAAAGCTACATCCGACATTAACACCAAATATAAGCTTATTTACATTGCGACCGATAGCACAGGAAGAGTGATTGGCGTAGCCGGAGCGACGCCGAAGAAAGGTAACCCAATCAAAGTAATGCCGTTCATCGCATCCAACGTAGTGGCATTCGAGGCATTGCTGATTGATATTCCCCACCAGTTAGTGCCGTACGGTCACAAGCTGTACCTCCATATCAACCCAACCGCTGACGAGGTAATCTCGCTTCAACGGACTGGATGGAGACTGGACGCAGCCTTGCCCAACGGATATCATCCAAATGTCGTCACACAACAGTGGAGCTTGAACATCGAAGAAACAACCATGAGAACGATGAGAATTAAGAGAAGATTCTACGACTTAATTCAATCGGGCGAAAAAACTCTCGAAGTACGTGTTGGGTATGACACTATTAATCGTATTCGGGTTGGTGAACGTATCCATCTCATAACTCATACTGGAGGAGGATTCGACGTGAAGGTTATCGTTATTCGGAGGTACCACACTTTCGCGGAGATGCTCGATTTTGAACCATGGGAGAAAATCGTTCCAGATTCGAAGTCCAAGAACGAAGTACTTTCTTTGTTTAAACAGATTTACCACGATAGCAAAGAACAGCTTGGCGTTGTGGTGCTTGAGTTCGCTCGAGTCTAGTTCGAAACACATAAACCATCAATAGCCCGGTTGGCGTATCATGTCAACTGGGCTATTTTTTTATTTCACCACCTCAATTTTTATTCCGATCACTCCGTATTTTTCTTGTTCTTTTTTAGAGTAAAAGGTTTTGATTTCTTTAATTAATTCTTCTTTTGATGTTCCACCAAATAATGATGGAGAGAAATCGGAAAAAAGATTTTCGAAATTAAGATAGCGGTATAGCGCTTTTACCTTGGCAACTATTTTTTTTGACTGATCATCGCTACAAAGAAACTCAATTTGATCTCCAAGATTTATATGCCGACGTTTTTCGTCGTACAGCCTTGATTCTATAACCTTGTTGCCACTATCAATTTTTTCAAACGGAACTATAGCTAATTTCATTTTATGAATTACCATGATTTTTATTTATTGTAAGTGTAGCTTTACTAAAATGGTACTAAATTAGTACGCTATTGTAAATAACTCGTGTCTACTTTATGGGGTACAGATCAAGGGCGGAGAGGGTGGGACGAAGTTGGAACTTATTTAATTAGAGGATAGCTTAAAGTTTAGTTATTTCTGAAGAATTAATCTTATCAACAAACCAGTTAAATAAATAAATGCTTCCGCTTCAACATGTTCAAACTCAGACCCTGAATGTCTGCTACTATATTCATGGGCAATTTGTTTATAGTAATGGAAAATATTCTTATACTCGTTTGGCAAATTAAGGTAGTCGACAATAAGGTTTGAGTTCTTTTCAAAATTCTTTTTGTTTTTTAATACTTCTTTAGACAAACTCTCTATTGCGCTATATGCGTTAGTAATACTATCTTTTCGAGCATTTTTATTTTTTTGTGATTTTTTGAAATAATCTAACGAAACATCGAATCGCTCCTTTACTTTTGGATATTTACTTAACCAGTCTAATGGATCTTCTATTAGCTTTTTGTCTAATTCTTTAGCGCCCGATTTGTAAAATTTACCATCTTTCCAGAAGATTCCAATATTAGCTTCCGACAATACAAATATTTTTTCAATTCTACTATTAAAATTCCAAACTGTTACCCTTTTAGTATGATCCCACACATGAGGGTTGTTGTTTTTAACACCACCACTAAGTATAAATTTGTAACATTCCTCTATAATTCTTAGTGTTCTAAAAAAATTGTTTTTAGAGATAGAGTTTAAATTTATCCCACGTCTTCCGTAACTGTCTTTTTTAAAGACCTCATCCCACGATTCACCAAGCTCTAAGCTTAAAAATTCTACAATGTCACTATTTTTGAACTCTGCGTCATTATTTAACCAACTAAAAATTAGTGAGTTAACTCTGGATAAAAATTTTTGTTTTATCTCATTCTGATCTGGCTCGGCTAAGCCGAACCTAGAATTAAAGTCGCTCACGATACTTGATAATTAAAATTATGTTTGCGGAGAGGCAGGGATTCGAACCCTGGGTACCTTGCGGCACACCTGATTTCAAGTCAGGCGCTTTCGACCACTCAGCCACCTCTCCAAACTATTTAACTTTATCCAAATTTTACTAGGATTTAATATTTCTAAACCGCTTTTTCCCTTCTGTCGAAATAATTTAGCGGTTCTTACTGCCTCGATAAGTAAACATTCTGACGGAATTGAGTAGAGGAATAAAATCAGTTACGAAATTGAAGAGGGCGGCTCCCTCCGGCCCAATAATTTTGCTGAACACTAGGAATAGGCCGGCCGAATTAAGGATTCCCCAAATCCAAAAATCTTGTCGTGAAATGCGATTGACTTTTTTGCTTAGCTCAAAGGCTTCCGCCACCTTGGAAAAGTCATTTTTCATAAGTGCGATGTCGGAGGCCTCGACGGCTGTATCGGCACCGGCTGCTCCCATGGCAAATCCAATATCGGAGGCGGCGAGGGCGGCCGCATCGTTTACGCCATCGCCTACCATAACTACCTTGCTTTTCTTGCTTGGATATTTTTTTACATATTTTACTTTTTCTTCGGGAAAAAGATTGGCGTGGAAGGAAGTTGTACCAACCTCTTCGGAAACTCTCTGAGCAACTTTTTCACTGTCGCCCGTCAGCATGACAATCTCCTTCACGCCCAGGCTCTTCAATTTCTCCACGGTTTCCTTTGCCTCCGGCCTGACCTCGTCCTCAAGCAAAATAATCCCGACCAGTTCCCTGTTCATGGCTACATAGAGAACATTGCCGTAAAAATTTTTAATGGCTTTTTGAATTATTTTTTCCGTTTCTTCACTGAGAGAAACTTTTTTCTCCTTCAGAAAATTCAGTTTGCCACAGGTGATTGTTCTACTTTTGAGAAAAGCTTGGGAGCCCTTGCCGGGAAACTCTTTGAACTTATTCGGTTTGATGAAACGGATTTTTTTACTCTCGACGTATTCAATGATAGTCCTGGCAATCGGATGCCCGGAAAAAAAATCGGCGCTGGCCGTCAGAGCAACCACTTCTTTTTCACTCTGATTATTCAGAGGAATTATTTTTTTCACCTTCAACTTCATTTTGGTGAGAGTGCCCGTCTTGTCGACAATAACGGTTTTAGCGTTGCTGAGGCCCTCTAAGAAAGCTCCGCCCTTAACAATAATTCCTCTTCTGGCGGCGGAGGCGATTCCGGCGGAGAAGGCCATTGGAATCGCGATGGCAATGTCGTCAGCGCAAGTGACAAGCAGGACGGAGAGGACAAGACTGAGATCTTGGGTGAACAGGTAAATCAGGAGAGACGCGGCAAAAGTGACAACAATGTACCAAGTGGTAAATTTGTCGATGATTGTTTCGATGGCAATTTTCCCTCGTTGCGACTCCTCAACTAGTTTTATAATTTTTTCAAAAGTTGTGTCTTGACCGACTTTCTCCGCTCGAATAAGGAGCGAGCCGGACATATTCAGCGTTGAACTGAGAACTTTGTCCCCTGCCCCCTTTTCGACCGGGAGAGATTCGCCGGTGATTGAAGATTGATCAATCTGCGCTTGACCGCTCTCAACTTTTCCATCGACGGGGATTCTATCTCCCAGTTCAACAACAATCAAATCACCAATCCTAATTTCATCGGGAGTTTTTTCAATTATTTTTTTACCGAGCTTGACTTTGACTTTCTCCGGTCTAAGCTTCAGCAGGCTTCGAATGGCGTTTCGGCCACGAGTTTGAACGTAGCTGTCAAAAATTCTGGCTGACGTTAACATCAGGTTAATGAAGACGGCGCTGGCCCAATAGTGGTTGAGCATTGAGACTATCAGGGCGATTGACGCCAGCAAATCGACGGTAATTTTTTTGTTCTTGAGGGAGCGATAGGCGCTGAAAATTACGGGCAGGGTTGCGATGCTGGCAAAAAAGGCCAGAATTGAAGAATCGACCAGGTAGGAGAAAAGACCCAGATAGTGAAAAGCTAAAACTATCAGCAGGAAGATGAACAGAACAACGTCTGTTTTTGGTAAATCGGTCTTAAAAAATGTTTTTTTCATTTGTATTTTTTCTATTTTCTAATTCTAAGGATTTTTTATCGGAGTGTCGATTCGTTTTCGAAGGCCCAAGGTTTGATTTTTTAATAAAAAAGAACTAGAAATAACAAGTAAGTTTTTGGGGCGTAGCCAAGTGGTAAGGCAGCGGCCTTTGGAGCCGCCATTCGTAGGTTCGAGTCCTACCGCCCCAGCTGATGAAAATACGACCCATAAAAGGCTTTAATGGGCCTTTTTTTTGGTTCTAGCTTTGAAATAAAAAAAGACCATCTCGTGCAATTGCAACAAGTCAATCGAAGGAGTTTATAGTTGAGGAGATTCTAATAATTTCTTAAATAATTTTTCTATATTTTTTTCTTTCTGCCATTCACTTCTAATCAATCGACGCATTTCTTGGTGTTGGAGGTATCCCTTCTCTTCCCCGTCCAGCAAATGAGAAAATTCCAAATTAAGAATTTCAGTTAGAGATTCTTTGATTGCATAAGCTGTTTTTTTATCTTCTATGGAGGGTAATTCTTTTTCGAAAGCATAGGTGGTGTAGAAATGAACTAATTCGTGCATGATAATTCTTTTAGGATTTTTCGTGGTAGCAGTTACAAAAAAACAATTTTTCTCAACGGAATAAAGGCATCGATCGTTAGTAGTAAGGTAAACAGTAATAATTTTATCAGACAGATCTCTGCTAAAAAATAAATTCATTTTATTCTGAAATTCTAATTGAATTTTTTGCCAAGAATTCTCTATTCTTTTAATTTCTTTTTTTAGATCAATTCCCTTTTCTTTAATAAAGCTATTAATAAAACTGCGTAAATTTTTTTCATTCAAATTGTCTCCATAAATATTAAAGAAAGACTCCAGCATTTCTGAGCGTCCCCCTTTATTTTCTATTTTTGAGAGAATCAAATAATTCTTGATATCTTCCCCCTGATCATATTTAAAGATGAGTTGCATTGTAGTAATTAAAAAAAGCGTATTATTTGTTAACAATAAGCTTTTAAAAAATAAAAAGCTATAAACCAAATCTGACGCTGTGGAGTAAAATAGAATAAACTTTTCTAACTATTCCCTTCTGGAGATGGGATTAGAATATAAATAAGCTCGTTTTTTTGTTTCCTGAGTTATGATTTGACATATCTCAAAAAAATCACTAAATTTGAGATATAATAATTTATATCTCAAAAAGATGAACAAATTTGTTGCTGGAAAATATAAGCAACAATTTGAATACAAAAGCTTTAGTCCGAATTTCATAAATCATGAATTTGATTTTCAGGACAAAAAAATTAACCTTCTCCTGGAAGAAGCTATGAGGTATTTAGGAGAGTTGAATGCCTATTCCATCCTGGTTCCAGACGTTAATTTTTTTATCAAAATGCACGCTGTTAAGGAGGCAACTATTTCTAGCCGTATTGAAGGGACTAAAACTGGCGTAGATGAAGCTATATTGCCCAAAGAAGAGGTAAATATGGAAAAACGCGATGATTGGCAGGAGGTTCAAAATTATATAAAGGCCATGGAGTACGCCATCGGGCAGTTGGAAAAGTTTCCTTTGGCCATAAGGCTTGTTCGGGAAACTCATAAAACTTTGCTTTCCGGAGCACGTGGAAAATACAAGCATCCAGGTGAAATTAGGAATAGCCAGAATTGGATTGGTGGCTCAAGTCTTGTTGATGCTTTCTTTGTCCCGCCACACAAAGATGAACTGCCGGAGCTTCTAGCTGATTGGGAAAAGTTCTGGCACAATAAAAATCTTAATATTCCGCTTCTCATTAAAATTGCCATTTGCCATTACCAGTTCGAAACTATCCATCCGTTTCTGGACGGCAATGGTAGAATTGGGAGACTGATTGTGTCTTTGCAATTTATCGAAAGGAAAATTTTAAACAAACCCACGCTTTATCTGTCTGCTTTTTTTGAAAAAAATAAAGGCGCATATTATGATGCGTTGACTATGGTTAGGGCGTCAAATAATCTAGAACAATGGATAAAATTTTTTCTGAGCGGCATTATCGAAACCGCCAAAAGCGGAAAGAATACTTTCCAAAAGATAATTGATTTGAGACAGCGTTATGAAAATAAAATATTGACGCTAGGCAGACGTGCGAAAATTTCTGAAGAGGTGCTTTTGTTTTTGTTTTCTCAGCCGATCGTCGGTTCAAAAACCATTATGAAAGAATTTGGAGTCACTTTTAATACCGCCAATAGTCTCTTAGTCTCACTTGAAAAACTCGGTCTCCTGAAAGAAATTACTGGCTTCTCTCGTAATCGGCTTTATTCATTGGAGGAATATTTGAATTTGTTTAAGAATAGGTAATAAAATGTGTAAGAGAGATAGCTTATTTGGTTATTTCCTATAAACCAAATCCGACGCCGTGGCAAAGTTAGAATAAACTTTTCTAAATATTTCTATCTGGAGATGGGATTGGAATATAAATAAGTTTGCTTTTATTTTTAAAAATAGCACGGATATTTTCGGATAGTCCCGACTAATTAAATAATATATACTCCCCCCCCCAGTAAGCTTTTCTCAACGTTATTTCAAAGACATAATAAAAGGAGGTTTGACGACAAAAATATGCAGCTAAAAACACTGGATAATATTTGTTGTGATTACAGATAAATAAATCAATGATAAAATAGTAGCAAATCTTTAGAATAATTATTTCTAAGCTTTAAAGATGGATTTCAAAAAAATTATAGCTGGAGCTATAGCTTCTACTGTTGTATATGGAATTGCAATGCTTGTCGTTTATTTTTTTGTAAAATTTACCAAAGAAGAAAACGGAAACAAAGAGAAAATCCCGGTTTTAGCCGAAAATGATATTCCTGAGTATAAAGGTCTGAGGGGTGGGCTAATTGTGTTAGGTTTGTTGTTATTTTTCAAGACTATGGGTTTTGGCTACAATATTGGAGTAGCAGTTCATAATTTAAAAGAATATAAAAATAATTTATTGGCGTTTGATCTTTTATCGAATGTTCTATTTCTGTTTCTGTCTTCATATGTGATTTATTTATTTTTTTCTAGAAGTAAAGTGTTCCCGAAATATTGTATTTTGTTGCAGAGCCTTGTCTTGATAATGTATTTATCTATTTTTTCAATATATTATTTGGGCTGGTTTGCAAGTTTTGAACTCCCTAAAAACTTTTCTGAGGAGGCTGGTGTTGTTTTTATATATACTGTTTTTTGGATAAAATATATTATTGATTCTAAACGAGTAAAAGCAACTTTTATAGAGTAATAAATTATTTACTAATGAAGAAAAAACAACTATCGAGCATCACATTTATTTTAATTTTATCTATTTTTGTATTTTTTAGTAATTGCTCGGCGACAGGAAGAATAAATTGGGATGATTTTGATAAAAAAATTGAAGAAGAGAAGAGGTCACTCATAATACAAGAAAGGGAAAAGATTAGAAATGCTGAAATAGATAAAAAAAACGATTCGCTTAGTTTTTATTCCCAGTCACCCGATAAGTCTGTTGATGAAGAAGCACGCGGTTATGCATTAGACGATAAAATTATTTTTAAGATAGCCGGTATTTTAATAGGATTATCTCTGGGATCTATCGCTGGCTCGATCGGACTTTTTAGATATAATAGAAAAAAAGGCATTCTGACCAGAGATATGAATAAGGAAAAAGTATACATTAAAAATTTTTCGACAAGGTATTTAGGTGAGATTTTGACCGTTGTCGGCTTTGGAGTGTTTTTCTATAATATCTTAAGATGCTTAGAAAATGCTTCTCGCTTTAGTATTCTATCGGCTAGTTTGGGCATTATGATGGCGATAAGCGGATTTTTTATATTCATAAACAAGATTGTAAGTAAAAAAGGAGGGATTAAATAATGCATACGATTACTGAATTTAATTAACCATTCCGACTGGCTTTTAGGTTAGACTAGGTAAATAATTTATTGTTAAAGTAGTGCTGTCAAATGTAAACTATATGACATATATTAATAACACAGAATTTGAGTGTCCGAATTGCGGCCAAAAGATTTCAGTAAAACTGTATGGCTCTGTCAATGTGAATCAACTGCCTGAATTGAAAGAAGAGCTCTTGGCGGGAAAGCTTAATAAAGCGGAATGTCCTAAATGCAAAATAAAATATGATCTTGCCGAAAGCGTACTCTACCATGATATGGAGAAAAAGATAATGATTCAGGTATTACTGTCGGAGGAATACTCGCTTAACAAAAAAGAGGCGATAAAAGAATTTTCGAAAGTCTTGGGGAAAAGCTTTTGTAATATTGCAGAGCCACTAAGAAGTGAATTCAGAAGAGAATATTTTTTTGACGTTGTTTTTGGTATTAGCGGGCTGAAAAAAAGTTTGCATGAAATAGACAAGGGTAGCAATGAAAAAAACAGAGAGATAAAAAAAGATATTTTTAGTTACAAGCCGGAAGATTATAGCGATAAAATAAAAAAGTTTCTTGGAGAGTATTTGCCCAAAAGCTGGAGAAGCAATAAGCTTATCGGCAAGTTGCCGAAACCTGATATGTATGTAACCGTTATGAATGAAAAATTGAGTCTTAAATATTTCCCGAAATTGACAAAGCTCTCGGAGTATGAACTGGAAAGTTTAGAAGAGCTAATAGTAAAAGTAATGAAAAAAAATAATATTGACTCCAAAAGCGCGATGATAATTCTTGAAAAAGTATTTCAAGGAAAAATGGAGGCAGCGAAGGAAAAACAGAAAAAATAGTTTTGATTTTTATCACCGAATAAAGTAATATTAATATAGAGGTGAAGAATCTATCAATCTTGCATAACAAATGAAAAAAATTATTCAAAAGCGTTGGTTTAAGGTCGGAGCTCCTGTTTTTGGATTAGTGCTTCTGATCGGCCTATCTTGTAGCTATTATTTTGGTCTTTTACTCCCCCAAAAAGAGAAGACAGCCCAGCTAGAGCAAATCAGTGCCAAGATTAAAACTTACGGAAAACTCATCGATATTAAGCGGTCAGAAATAAAAAACTCTGAAAATCAGATTGATATTATTGAAAATCAAATTGAGTTGGCCAAGCTAGAGAGAGAAGAGCTCCAACTAAAAGGAAATGATGCTGAAAAAATTGAAGAAAAACAAAAGTATATAGAAAAAAAGGAAAAAGAAAAAAAGAAAATATTAGCAAATGACAAGAAAGAGGAGGGCGAATATCAAAATCTTTTAAAAGAACTTGGATTCGATAACCAATTAGAAAAAATTTGGCCTGCTTCTATTAGTTTTAATGGTAAAGAGTTTGGCCCACTTATGGTTGATATAAACGAAGATAGCAAAGTTAGAACTGCCTACTACCCATTAAAGGGACAAGAGATTGGTGAGTCTGATGAGGAGTTGATTTTTAATTTCTATATCCAAGGTGTTTGGGCTGGAGAAAATCATTTTGATGCCGAGCAAATTGCCAGTTTACTTGCCAATCCTTCAAAAGAAGAAAAGGGTGAGATTTTGTACAAATTTCAAAGCCCCGATCCAATAAATGGCAAACCTGTTTTTTATTTATTTTCAAGTACTGTTGATAATGAGGGAGAGGTCTATTTGGTTATGACTAAAGTTGGGTCAATAGGAGATAGTGTTTTCTCATTTGCATTCTCAAAAAAAATTCTAGAATCCGAAAAAGATCAAATATTCTCAGATTTTTTTGAAAGCAATATGGATAAAAACTTTGACATTTTAGATATAGAATTGCCTTTTGATTCTTTGAAGGAAATTCTTGGTGATTAGCCTTGAAATAAAAGCAAAAAACAATTTATTTGTTTCTTTTTAGGAACAAGTGTGTTAATTTAAAAACATAATCAGGGATAGGCTAAAGAAGAGATTTCAATAAAATCTTTTTTAATTAAATAAATTGAAAAATATGTTTTGGCTGTTGTTCCTACTTTTTATCTGCTCTATTGTTCTTTTTGTCTTGGGAATTGTCAAGCCATCTTTATTTAGTGGATTGAGGAAGAGTCCTCCGAATAGAGTTAAGTTGGGATTAATATTTGGAGTGTTAATGATTGCTCTTTTTTTTGCTACAGCCTTATCTTCAGTTAAAAAAATAGAAAACGAAAATTTAAAAGTAGATAACAATGAAAATAGCAATGTTGAGAATGGCCAGAATCTCTCTCCCGACAACATATTGCCCCCTATTAGCCAAGAGAAGGATAAAAATGTCGATAATCCCGAATATAGAATAGTTAAAGAAATAAATGGAAAGAGGTATGATAATGGAGTGGTTTATCTTGTTTTAATTGAAAAAGTTGATTTATCAAATGATGATTTTAAGAATCATATTAAAACTTTTGTTAACTCTATTGCTAAAGAGAAGGGGCTGAAAATATCTATTGATTTTTTTGATGAAGAAAGCACTCTTGAGCTTTATTATAAAAGCCACTATGGTGAAAACTCTCTAGAAAGACCGCTAGAAAAAAAAGAAACCGAAGAAATCGGAAATCATCTGATAGCTTCTTTCTCTGGTGAACTGAAAACTGATTTATTTTTTAATACTCTTTCTTTCTTTCCTGGAAATGTTTCCAAAAATTCCGAGACGAAAAATTTTATTGAAAATATAGAGTATTCCCCTAACTAATAAGGTAATTTTATAAAAATAAATGGGAAGAAAATTTGGTTTCTCTTTTTCCGCAAAAAGAGCTCTCGGAATTTCTTCTATGAAAGGTAAAATATCAAGATCAATTGGAATACCATTGACAAGACAAGGAAGACAAAGAAAGGTCGGTAGTTCTATGGGTTGTTGCTTCGTAATTGTTATGTTTTCTCTACTGGCATCATGCTTCTCTTTCGTTTCTAATTCTCAAGCAAGGAGTGGCTGTTGCTCTCATCATGGCGGAGTTTGTGGTTGTGGCTGTTGTGACGGAACTTCTCTTTCCGCGACCTGCGCGCCTTATTATCCGAGTTGTGGTTCTTCTGCTTCTGCTCCTACTCCAACCCCACAATATATAGCGCCGAGTGCTCCAAAAACAGTTCAGACTGTGCCAACGTCTTCAACTAATGAGATAGTGGCTGAAATTACAAAATCAAAAACCGATTATTTTTTAAATCCGGATGGCTTCAGAGAAACATTAATTAATAGTTTGGTTGGAAAATTCCCGAACGCAATTGCAAACACTATTAGCTCTAATGTCTATAAGTTATTGCCAGACGTAGTCTGTAATATTAACAAGTTTAACTGCCCAGACTTTGCAACTCACGACGAAGCTCAGAAAGTTTATGAAAAATGTATGCAAGAAGTTGGGAATGATATTCATCGTCTCGACGCTGACTCCGACGGTGAAGCCTGTGAAGCTAATAATTAATTATTAATAAATAAAAAATGGATATTGAGGATATCTATGAAATAGGAGCTAAAATAACTGGTTTTATCTTCTTTATTGGTTTATGGATCTATGCTTTTTCTGAATGGGGTTTCTTGGTTGGATTAGCGATAGGTTGGCTACCCGCACTAATAGGAGCAGCAGTAGCTGCTTTTTTGTGGCCATTAATCGCATTGATTATAATCGGAGTTATCCTATTTTTTGCTTACACGGCAAATAACTAATTAGAATACTTAACACAAAAGAGAGTAAATTAAGATATCTTATGCAAAAATTTATCAAAGAAAATTGGTTTAGACTAGCCATTCTCATTTTATTTTTATTGGTAAGCTTATCCGTTGCTTATTATTTTGTTTACATCCCTTTGAAAGATAAAAAAGATATTGAAATTAATTTACAAAAAAAAATAGCTGAAGAAGAAAGATATCACAAAGCCGAATGGGAATATCAAGAATGTTTAGACAAAATTGCTAGACTTAGAGACTCTCTAAAATACCCTGAGACACCTCCTGTCAATAAACAGGAAATTAAAAACTATTGCGATAAAAATAAGAAAAAAATAATAGATTATGATACTTGCTATTGGGAAAAAGTTAGTAAATGTAAAATCATGGACCTATCATGCTTAGCATCAGTCATAAAAGACTGTCAGGATGCAGATAGAGAAGCAATGCAAAATCATTTTGATAATTCAATGTGTGAATCTACAAGAGAGACAGAGCTAATAAATCAACTAAAAGAAGAACCAAAATATAAAAAGAGTATTGAAGAATATGAAAATAATAATTTCTTCTTACAGTGGGAAAAGGCTAATAAGCCAAATCTTAATAAAGAAAGAAAAAACTGGAGATGGGAGTTTGGATTTATGCAATGGATGATGGAGAATCACAAAGATTTTTGCAACGAGTTTGATATTGACTCGATAAACTACCTCTTGTCTCAAGGAACTCATGGTAATGGTCAAGAGCCTCCCAAAATAATAAACAACTCAGTAAAAAATGATAGAGCTTATACTAATAATCTGGATGATCAAGATAAAATTAAAAATGTCAGAAATGATGTTGAGAATTTACAGAATCAGTTAGAAGAGTACAAAAACAAAGCCGATGAGCAAGCAAAGGAATTGAAAAAACAAAAAAATTATCAGGAATGTATTGATTTACGGTCTGAGCCAAACGGTTATATTGAGCCTCGTAATGAACAATTCTGTAAAAACATGTATTTATAAGATTCCTTAAGCTTTATGAATAAAATTCTCAAACAAAATTGTTTTAAATTAGGTGCGATAGCCTTCGCTGTCATTGCCATCTTCTCTTTCGCTTATTGTTCGGGGCAGAAAAATAAAGAGAGACTAAGCATCAACAACACAAACGAAAATAGTACTCTTGGCAGAGACTTTTCAAATGTTGAGCCATCGGTAAAAGAACCTACGATTTATCACACAAAAGAAGAATTATGTAGCTCTTTGTCGCCCCAAGATCCATCCCCTGAAGAGAATAAAATTAATATCCAAATAAAAAAAGATCCGTTCGTTAAACACCTCAGAAAAGTTTTAGATGCTTTTTTGAATGGAAAGACAATCCCCTGTCAAGATTCATCTTGCTATAGTAATGACATTGCTTATTATATCGAGTCATCAGAAATTGATGTAGAATATTTAAAAGGTAAGTTTATTGTTTTACAAACCGATATTGCTCCTGGCGGAGGAGAATCGATAATTGTTCTGTTCAAAGACAAACCCGACCAAGTATTTTATGTATGGGTCTATGGTGGTAAGAAAGGCGAAAAATATGATGTACGTGGGTTTAATGAATTTGGAAAACTTAGTGAAAAAAGATTGAGCAAGTCAGATCTTCAAGATACTCAAAAGATTTTTGTTAATCAAATTTGCAGTGATAAATTTGGAATTTAAATTATTGCCCTATAAACCAAACCCGACGCTGTGGAGTAAAATAGACTAAACTTTTCTAACTATTCCCTTCTAGAGCTAGGTTTGGAATATAAACAAGTTCGTTATTTTTCTCAAAAATAGTTCTAACGTCCTTGACTAGCCCCAGCTGATGAGAATACGATACAAGAAGGCTTTAATGGGCCTTTTTTTGGTTCTAACTTTGAAATAAAAAAAGACCATCTCGTGTAATTGCAACAAGATGGTCATAAAGTTTTTTAATAAAAACACATTAAGTTCTGCCCAGTATAAAATCCTTGAATTTAAGCAAGGCGATTTTACGCATAGATATTTCGTTTTTCTCTTCACTGCTCATTTCAGCGTAAGTTTTTTGATATCCCTCAGGAACAAAAATTGGATCGTAGCCAAACCCCCCCTCCCCTCGTGGAGTAACGGCTATTTCACCCGGAACGACTCCAACAAAAGTGTAAACACCCGTCTTATCGGCGTAAGCAATGCAAGTTGAAACC
>DAIOHD010000004.1:0-12341 GCA_036744835.1 Candidatus Magasanikiibacteriota bacterium
AAATTTCCCCCTCCAAATTTTCCGTTTTTTCACCTTTAATTTCCGGATTCGCGCTACCACTCAAGTTCTCCAGGTAATTTGGGGCTGAATTTTCTTCAATTGGCGAATTGACATTTTCGCCGGAAAAAATCTCAATTTGGGAATTTTGGTCGGAGGAGAAGGGAAGTGCTGACGAATTTTTTTTGATATTTTTGTTCAGCCACAAACCGCCAACAACAAAAATCAGACAAAAAATCAAAATAAAAAACGAAGCGGTTAATTTTTTTTGTTTCGGCCAATCGTTTTTGCGCCAAACAAGCCAAATCAAGGAAAAGGGAAGTGTGGCAATCAGAAAAAAAGCTTTGAAAACATTAATGAAATTGGGTTTTTGTAGGGGTAACATTTTGGTATTGAAGTATCTTTCTTTTCATTAAAATTCGAATTTGTAAGTTTTTTCAGATCTTCTCTCGACAGCTAAGATTTTTATTTCACTGTCGTTCATTGTAAATATTATTCTCAAGCGATTCTTCCGAACCCGGAAAATATTTCTGTATCCTTTAAGTTGTTTCAAATCAAGACCGTAAAATTCTTGATTTTTTATTCTAAGCAAAATCTTTTTTAGAGTTGCTTTCTCCTTGCGATCTAATTTTTTGAGACTTTTTTCAATTTTATCCATCCTAAAGACGAGAGATTATTTCATCAATATTAACACCACCCCTTTTAATTTTAGTAAAATCGACGACTTCCTCCCAACGCGCTTCTTCTTGACCTTCAAAAGGAGGAACTAGTTTAAAAAGAGGCTTAGAACGCCTGACGACCAAAAATGAATTCCCCTGCGTAATTTTTTGAGAATATTTTTCTATATTTTCTCGCAGATCCCTCAAACCAATAATAGCTGAATTATTTTGCATCTTATTTTTGTTAATCTTTAGATTATCCTTAGATTATCAAAAATATAGGATGCGGTCAAATTTTATAATTTCAAGAGCCGATACTTAAGTAAATTTTTCCAAGGACTTTTTTTGCTGATAGTTTTTAATTTATTTTTCAAATTTTGCGCTTCTTCCCGAGATAATTTTTTCACTGTAATTGTATTTATCTTTGCAAAAACTGTTGGATAAAAATCTAGGGGATAGGAAGAGCTAATAATGTGCCTAAGTTGTTTTAATTTGTCCAGACGCTTAAGTTTTTTTATTTCAAACTCCCTCTCTTTGTTTTTCTCTGCCGATCTTTTGGAGTGATCCTCTCTTTTTAGGCGCTTTTTCCCCTCTGCCTTGAGATGTTCGTCGGCCATACGTTGTTTCTCTTTTTCTATTCCTGCTAAACGAACAATTTCTTGTTTTCTCGCTTTTTTGAAAGTGACATCTGGCTCAATATAGTAGTTCCCTCCGTGTTGTGCTATCCAATCGTATATACCGATAAAACTTCTCGCGTCTTTTTTTATTAAGGTATAAAACAAACTACATGTAATGGTGGTGCTTGACCTACCGTAGCCCGCCTCAAGCATAATCAAGTGGAGACCCTTAATTAAATCTATCAAGAAAAACACTTGTTTTTTGTCCCTATTTTCCAATGAAGAATCTTTATCCAAATCAACAGAGAGAATATCTCTTCGCGCCCAATGCTTTAGAGTGATGCCGTACTTGGTTTGCAGAGAATGAAGGATTTCTCTATTCAAACTGTCTGGCAGGTTTGAGGCAAAGAAGGAAAAATCTTCCGCCGTACATGATTCTTTTTTCCCAATAGCTAAAATTTTATCAATGTAGTTCCTGCTCATGGTACAATGAAAATAAAATTACTCGCTTAATTCGTTTGCTAACAGTTCTGCTTGTTTCAAAACATTTTCTGTAGCAACAAGCTGCTGATCTGGGGGATAGCCATATCTATTTAAGATTCGTTTTACGTCTCGACGCAATCGCGCTCGAACATTTTCTTTTAACGTCCAATCTATCGTCGCATTCCCCTTAACACTTTTAAATACTTCAATCGCAATCGCAGCCAATTGCTTGTCTCCCAAAACTTCTTTAGCACTTTCATTGTTAGCAAGCGCATCATAAAAAGCCAACTCGTCTTCTCGCAAATTCAAATCCTTTCCTCGATTGTCGGATTCGCGAATATCTTTCGCTAATTTAACCAGCTCTTCGATGACTTGCGCCGCAGTCAAAAGATTGTTTTGATATTTTTTGATTGCACCTTCCAACATTTCCGAGAGCTTCTTGCTTTGAATAAAATTCTTTCTTGTCCTTGTCCTGATTTCATCATTCAACAGTTTTTTCAACAGTTCCAGCGCTAGATTCTTTCTTTCCATGCCCTGGATCTCCGCTAAAAATTCATCGGATAAAATCGAGATGTCCGGTTTTTTTATTCCTGCCGCATCAAAAACATCAACAATTCCTTCCGAAACCACAGCTCTGTCCACAATTTGTCTAATTGCTGTTTCGATTTCCGCGTCAGATTTACCCGATCCAGCCGGCTCAAATTTTACCAGTCTTGCTTTTACAGCCTGAAAAAATCCAACTTCATTCTTTATTTTCATCGCTTTCAAATTTGGCACTGACAACGCAAACGCCTGAGACAAAAGCGCCACCTGTTTTGTGTATCTGTTTTTCCCATCTTCTAGACCAAGAATGTGTTCCTGAGCTTCGAGAATAATCGTAAGTTTTTCTCGCGTATCGGCAGAAAAATATTTCTTATATTCAAAACCATTAAACATTTGTTCAACAATTTCGAATTTTTCAAGCATCGTTGAGATTGCCTCATTTTGATTGAGAGTGGGCGCTCCTTTCCCTCCACTAGCGGTATAAGTTGCAAGCGCCGTCTTTAAATCTGAAGCAATGCCAATATAATCGACAATTAGCCCTCCCGGCTTGTCCTTAAAAACACGATTGACACGAGCGATTGCTTGCATGAGATTATGTCCGCGCATCGGCTTGTCAACATACATAGTGTGCAAACAGGGAACATCAAACCCAGTCAGCCACATATCACGTACGATTACCAACTTTAGTTCGTCTGATTCATCTTTGAATCTCTCACCGATAACTTTTCTGTCTTGTTTGGTAGTGCTGTGTATTTGCCAGTTCTCCGGGTCAGATGAGGAGGATGTCATTACAACTTTTATTGCGCCTTTACTTAAATCTTGATTGTGCCAACGAGGACGAATTTTTATAATTTCTTCATAAAGTTCCACCGCGATTCTTCGACTCATACAGACAATCATCCCTTTGCCTTCAAATATTTCGCGCCGCTGTTCGAAATGATCGACAATATCTGTCGCAATAACTTTTAGTCTGTCCCTGTGTCCAACAATCGCTTCCAATTGGGCCCACTTAGCTTTGGCTTTCTCTTTCGCAGTACTTTCTTCGCTCTCCGTTATCGCCTCCACTTCTTCGTCGAGTTTCGCCGTTTCTTCGGGCTTCAAATGGACTTTCGCCAGGCGAGATTCGTAATAGATTCGCACCGTTGCACCGTCTTCAACCGCCTGCGCAATATCATACACATCAACATAATTTCCAAACACTGCCGGTGTGGAAGCATCTTCTTTTTCGATCGGTGTGCCGGTAAATCCGATAAAAGAAGCGTGCGGGAGGGCATCACGCAGATATTTTGCAAAACCGTATTTAGTAAAAATTTCACCGTTTTTTTCTTTTGTTTTCGCACTAAATCCGTATTGACTACGATGCGCCTCATCGGCAACAACAATGATATTTCTTCTTTCAGACAGCAAATCAAAATTCTCCGAGCCGTCTTCCGGAAAGAATTTTTGAATAGTAGTAAAAATTATTCCTCCGCCGGCCACACGCAAGAGCTCTTTTAAATTTTCACGATTGTGAGCTTGCACCGGTTCTTGACGGAGCAACTGTTTGCAGGAAGCAAAAGTATCAAAAAGTTGATCATCTAAATCGTTTCTGTCCGTAATAACCACAATTGTCGGATTGCTTAGTTCTAAAACAGATTTTCCGGTATAAAAAACCATCGACAGAGATTTTCCACTTCCTTGAGTGTGCCAAACCACTCCAGCCTTGCCGTCCCCCTGTTCGCTCGTTGCACGCAATGTTTCTCTGATTGCCTTGTTAACCGCAAAATATTGATGGTAGGCGGCAATCTTTTTTACATTAACAACGGAAGACAGACCCGTTTTCGCATCTTCCTTTTTGTTTTTTTCGAAAACAACAAAATGTCGAATCAAATCAAGTAAAACTCTCCTTTCCAACATCCCCTTAGCAAGAGTTTCGATTTGCGGGACAGTTGTCGATTCTTCCTTTATGCCGTCAATCGATTTCCAAGCAAGAAAACGAGCGATATCAGAAGAAATTGTCCCCGCTCGTGCGTCCAAGCCGTCAGAAGCTACCAACACAGCGTTATAGTAGAATAACGAAGGGATGGCATTTTTGTAGTTTTGCAATTGAGTAAACGCTTTTTGAACGGTAGCGTTCTCGTCCGTTGGATTTTTTAGTTCAACTACAACCAAAGGTAAGCCGTTCACAAAAAGCACCACGTCGGGACGTTTATTAATATTGTTTTCAACAACCGTAAATTGATTGCAAGCTAAAAATTCGTTGTTTTCTAAATTTACAAAATCAACGAGCCAAATTTTATCACCCTTCACCCCCTCGTCTCCCATCACTTCAACTTCTATACCCTCGGTGAGTAATCGGTGGAATGTCTCATTGTTGTCAATCAAATTTTGGCTTGGCAAATTCAAAACTTGGCGCAGAGCTTGTTCGCGCGCTTCCTCTGAAACATCGGGATTAATTTTTTCAATCGCCCGCTTCAAACGATTTTTCAAAACCACCTCACCCAAATCCGGCCGCTCCAATTCCTGATCTTCAGGTGACAAATATTGCCAACCCTGATTCTCCAAAAGCTCGATCACAAATTCTTCAATTGTAGATTCAAATATTTTTGTCATAATTATTCAAAAAGTTTTAAAATTCCATTTATTCTCTCAAAAAGTTCATCATACGTAATAACCTCAACGTCTCTTAAGGAACTTCTGTAATACTCAAAAGATTTGTTTCGATCTGTCTCTGATGGCAGTTTGCCAATAACCAAAACACATTTAATATTATTTAATTCTTTGCCATTTGTCTCTTTATGTGTTTTTAAATATACTTTTTTCTGATTTAAAACTTGATTAACTCCGCCAGTCAACTCTTCGTGTATCGAATATATAATGTTTTCTTTTCCTTCTTCTCCTCGATATTTTTTTCCTACTAAAATATTTTCTGCTGGTGTTTTGATTTCAATGAAAGCGACATTGTTTGTTAAGCTATTTTTATATTGAAAGTCTCCCAGCACACCCCCTTTGTTGTCATCGTCTTTCCCCCCGCAATATGTTTTCTCTCCTATTTTTATATATGGGCAAGCAAATATTTGAGATAAAACCCAAGCATGTGCCTTGAATATCTTTTGCCAAAATTCTTCGTCTAAATTATCTTTACTATCTTCCCATATTTTAATCATGGTATTAATTTTGGTTACATTTATCAAATTACTGATATTTTCTAAATCATTCCGAGACAATTTTCCTAGATTATCTAAAACTATTTCTTTACTATTAGAATCTGCTAATTTCGACAGGACAGCGGCAATATTTTTATCGGTAATTGCAAAATAATCCTCAAATTCACCTAGATCGATTTTTTCTCTCCATCTACAAAGGAAAGCTACCATTTTCCAGAATTCTCTATATCCATCAGCCCCCGTTTGAAAAGGAATTCTGATACAATCAACCCCCTTGTTTGCATTTCTATCTTTAAATTTATTATCTGTTTTACGAAATATTAATCTTGCCTGATATTTTTTGTCTGTACTCGATTTTTGAAAATCAATATCACAAATTGTGTAAATATTGCCTGCTGGACTTTGATTCATTTTAAAACCGCAGTAAATATTAAATTCGTCTGCTAATTGACAATTAAAATTATCTATTTTCTTAATATAAAGTTTCTCTAGGTTATCTTTTTTTAAATCAAAATATTTTTTGCTATTCATGCTTAATTTTTAACTTATTTAACTCTAACATCTCCCCTCATCAACTTCGGCAAAAGCGTATCGCGAAGATTAGAAAGGGTTTGAGTCTGTGAGCTGTTGTCGTTTATTTTCTGAATCAATTTATTTGCGAGCATTCCAAATTGATCTAGCGTTTTTCTACCTGCAATTATTATTTCATTTTCTTTTGTTTGAATTGGACTCAAATTTTGTTGAGCAGTACCAGATGCCGCACTTTGCAATAAAGAAAAAATTGAATCTTGTAGAAATAATAAGTATGTAAAAGCATAATCGCTCGGATTTTTTTCTTTGAGTTTTGCCACTCGCTGATTAAGCAAGAAATTATCACCATTTACTAAACAAATTCTTCCGACATTTCCAGTCAAAGAAAGCAAAATGTCGCCCGAATTTAGTTTGCAGTATCTCGGCATTTTATCCGGTAACACTGACAGCCGATCCTTTGTTTCGGGGTTAAAATGTCTATCTTGAACATTTTTTATAGTAGCAAGCTTGTATTTACCCTCCTGTGAAAAATCGGAAGAAGAAAAAGCAAATCCTGAAAGAATATCTACTAAATCTTTAATTTTCCCAACCCTCCACCCCTCCGGGATTTCACCGAGCTCAGAATCGATCATTTTTCCGCCGCTATCTTTGTAGGGTTTGCCGTTTTTGTCGGGGAAGTTGAAATTCACAAACCATTCCTTGAAAATCGTCTGCGCCGTCGCTTCTAAAGTTTTGTTCTGTTCTCGCAAAAGCTCAATTTTATCATCAAAAGAGGACAACACCTCCGCAATTGCACGCTGTTCGGCCAAGTCCACCGGTGCATTAATTAGCAAATTTTCAAGCATCCTCTTTGTCAGGGCATTTCTTGTTGCTCCTGTATTAGCTAAGCCTAATAAATAATTCTTAAAAGGAGGATTCAATAAATAATAGTATACATAGTTATTATGAAGCTTGTTTTCATTAGTTCGAATTATGCTTACATGCTGATTAACACGCGCTGGTAAAACATTACGCGGAACCCTGCAAACGCGTGCAACCGAATCGCCTGTTATATTTATCAAAATATCATCATCAAAAACTTCAACATTTGCAAGTTCGTCTGCTTGATTCTGATCTATAAAAGCAAGTCCAGAGTATGCAAATTTAAAATCATATACATTTTGACTGCGAATTAATGATATTCCGTGTTCTTTGTATGAGTCAGCTCCGCCTCTAGGAGTTGCACCACTACCAATCTTTAAACAACTCTTGCCAAACTCTTCAACAGTCCAGCCTTTTGGAATTGTTTCGGAATTTTGATTTTTTAATTGTTTATTAGTCATTTAGAGTATTTTTAATTTCAATATAACAATAAAAAATCATCCAAAAATCAATCAAAACTGATTGCAATTTTCTTATATCTTTGCACAAATCGTCGATGTCCTCCTCTGTGATATTTTTTAAAATCTTTCCATAATCCAAATGTACTTGAAGGTTATTTTGAGGGTATTTAAAAGCAGTATTTTCTGAATCCTCTATGGAGAAATTGTTTGCTATCTTACTTTTTAAAAATTGAAGCGTCTGATATCTTGATATGAGAGACTCTAAATTTTCTAATTTTTTATCAAAATCCTGTACTCTTTCTGAGCATCTTTTCCAATCTTTTCTGTTCTTGTTCTTTTCCGATGCTTTCTGGATAACATTTTCTATCTTTTTGGTTTTTACTAGCCTGATAATTTCTTTAAATATTTCTGACTGTCTATGATGTTGTTTATTTTTTTCTAGCTCATTTTCCTCTAAAATAACAATAAAACATTTAAGAAAAATTTCGATACCATGTTTTATATTGAAAAGTGTTGGCATATAAAGATCTAAGATTTTAGCATCTCTTTCTTCATCGGCTGATTTTTTCATTACATCGCAAGAAAGCTCTGCTATTTTAAAATAGCTTAAACCAAAGTTTGACCAGCTATCTCTTAATTTTTTAGCTTTTATAAAATCTTTCATATTCTCCACTTGATTTTTTAAAAATAAAACTTGACAGAATTGTATGATTATCTTCTACTATAGACAGATATGGGCTGGGTATCCCGGCCGGCAGAACCCCGAGAAATCGGGGTTTTTGCTTTTTAGGGAAAAACCTTTACCCCTTTGGAAAATCCGAAAATAAATTTTTCTTTAAAATATTTTAAAGACGGATGTTCTTTATTTGATAAAATCGTTCTAGCAATCGGAGAAACAATCAAATCGGCTATCTGATGGCCGATTACATTACTTTGTTTTTTTCGGAATTCCAACCGAGCGTGAATGGAGTTCAGTTTTCCACTATCAACGAAGCAAGGGATAATATCTTTTTCACAAAATCTATTTTCGCCTCTTAACTGCTTAAAAACTTTATGTAATTCCTTGTTTTCCTTGCTTCCTCGAGATTCGGCAATAAAATGAATATAATCGACTTTATGGGTACAGGCGTATTCAAAAACTTTCTCAAAGACAAATTCGAGAGCGAGGCTATAAGGATTAAAAGGATTTTTATATTTATTCACTAAAACCTTCTTTTTAATGACGCTAGCGATTATCTTTAATTCTAAGCTTTGAATGTTTCTAGAAAGATCTTCTAGAAAGCTTTCTCTGAGTTCGGTGTTGTTTAAAAAATTATAATCTCCCTCTCTGCCTGATATCTCTCGACTATGAAGAATAATTCCTTCATGTGAAAAGTATTTGAGTTTAAATTTGTTTATTTTATTAACAGATATTTGATAATCTTCCGGATTAAATATTACTCCAGCCAAAGCAAAGATTGGAAAGTCGTTGTTTATTTGCGAAAGAGAATGGTCCCCCGCTTCATCCAAAAAAATTAAAATTTTTTTCTTAAAGTCTTTCTTTGTCATCATGCTTTATTCAATAAATTTTTGACAACCTTATAAAATAATCTAAAATTTAATCATCAATACCTGTCACGCCTCTTAACAATGCGAAACCGACAGGTTTTTTTATTTCAGCTCAAATCCGACATTACTCAACTGTTTTTTGATCTCCTCATCCAGTCTTTTCTCTTCTTTCATCTGTTCGGAAAGTTTTTTGGTCAGATCCGCCATTTTGTCCCCAAACGGAATTCCATCGTCTTTCTCTTCCTTGATACCAACATAGCGTCCGGGGGTGAGAACAAAATTGTGCTTTTCTATTTCCTCCAGAGTCGCAGACTTACAGAAACCTTTAATATCCTCATATTTTCCTTCTTTTTTGCGCCATTCATGGTAGGTCTCCGATATATTGGCGATGTCTTCCTTGGCAAACTCTCGATGAGTCCGGTCGGCCATAAAACCGACTTGAGAAGCATCGATAAAAAGAATTTCACCGGAGCGTTTGCGATCACCGTTGCCGGAGCGCTTACGAGAAATAAACCAAATACAAGCCGGGATTCCTGTGTTGTAGAATAATTGCTTGGGAAGCGCGACGATGCAGTCAACTAAGTCTTTTTCAGCTAAATTTTTTCTAATTGTGCCCTCGTTGTTGGTTTGAGAAGATAACGAGCCGTTCGCCAGTACGCAGGCCATCACACCCTTCGGAGACAAGTGATAAATCATATGCTGAAGCCAAGCATAATTGGCATTACCGGCAGGGGGAATGCCGTATTGCCAGCGAGGATCGTTCTGCAAAAGTTGTCCGGACCAGTCACTGTCGTTGAAGGGGGGATTCGCCAACACGAAATCCGCTTTTAAATCTTTGTGCAAATCGTTCAAGAAAGAGCCTTCGGTATTCCATTTCACTTGGCTGCCATCAATCCCGCGAATAGCCAAATTCATACGACAAAGCTTCCATGTCTCCGCGTTACTTTCTTGTCCGTAGACCGCTACATCGTCAACTCTGCCTTGGTGCTCTTTTACAAATTTTTCGCTCATAATAAACATTCCACCGCTTCCACAAGCCGGATCAAAAATTCTGCCGTGGTACGGTTCAATCATTTCCACCATCAAGCGCACAATCGATTTTGGGGTGTAAAATTGGCCTCCTTTTTTTCCTTCTAAACTTGCAAATTCTCCAAGAAAATATTCGTAAACTCGGCCCAGAATATCTTTACTTTTTGATGCTTCGTCTCCAAGAGCGATTCTTCCAACAAGATCAAGCAACTCTCCCAAAGAGGGTTTATGCAGATTCGGCAAAGCATAAATTTTAGGCAAGATACCTTTTAAAGATGGATTTTCCTTCTCAATTACTTCCATAGCGTCATCAATATCCTTTCCAATCGACGGCAGTTTTGCCCTTGAAAGAAGGTAGGACCAACGTGCAGATTGCGGAACAAAAAAAACATTTTCCGCCCTATATTCATCAATATCTTCAGGGTCGGCGTCCTCGAACCCCTTTTCTTTGTTAATTATTTTTTCGTAAACCTCTTCAAAAGAATCTGAAATATATTTCAAAAAAATAAGTCCAAGCACAACATCTTTGTAGTTGGCTGCGCTCATATTTTTGCGCAGCTTATCGGCCGCTTTAAAAAGCGTTTTTTCGAATTGCTCTATTTTATTGTTATTTTTCGACATATCATTAATTATTTAAATTTTTTTTAGAAAAGGTTTTTAAGATGACTTTAAGATAACCAGGTCTTTCAGATTTCTTTTCACTCTACTCCCAAACAAAAACTTGGGAAAGAGTAAAAGTTTTTATCTTATTTTTATATTCTAATGCTTAAACTTCACTAATTGCATCGAAGCCCTTGAAGCTTCCCACTACTGAGTATCCTATGATTTTTATTTTTTTCTTCGCAATGCTCCTGATTTTCTTGGCAGTTTCGTTCACTGTCGCTCCGGAGCCTGTCGTCAATCTCCCTCACGTTAGTGGTGGGGGGTAATGTTAACCAGTCAATACTAACCCCCTATAAAGAATCGTTCTTCATAATGATGTTTTTTGCCAAGTAATTTTCTATAAGTTTTATATCCTTAAAATCTTTTTCTCGTCCCAGTGCTTTTTTAAACTTGATTGTTTCTTTAATATTTAGAAAGGGAAATCCTTTTATCAAATCAGCGGATTTTATAGCCTCTGATATTTTTGTGGGATAATCTTCCCAATCAAGCTGGGTTATTATTTCTACATCGTCTTTGACCAAAAACAATTTATTATGTCTGAATTCTTTTTTATATTCTCTACCTTTCTTTAGCTCACTAAGTAAAATTGAATCAACTGCTATGTCTAAATCTTTAGCTTCTCTCAACTCAAGTGCCGCTAGAATACCACTGCCAATAACAACATAGCTGCCAAGGGGAAAATCTAGATAAGCAAGTTTCTTAAAGACATCCATGGCTAAATATTAATTAAAGTAATAACTACAGTTAAATTTACCTTTTTTTAATAAAGAAGAGAAGAGATTTTGATTTTTTTGCTCGGGGACATGGATTCGAACCATGATTGACGGATTCAGAGTCCGTTGTCCTGCCATTAGACGATCCCCGAAAAATTAGGGCAGGGAAGTGTCGGCGCGAAAATCGCCAGCACCCATATTTGATAGCAAAAAAGAATGGAAAGAGCAATATAGGGACAAGGGCTTCGCCCGATCTCGGTTGTTGGATCGTGGATCTTGGAAGGATAAAATCCAAGATCTAAGATCTACCATCCAAGATCCTTCTTTTTCTGGCACTCAAACTTGACGAGTGCTAAAGGAGGAGGTATAAATTATTTAGTTATTTCTAATCTTTAACTCTAAAAGCCATGAAAATCAAACCTCTGGGAAAAAATGTGCTGGTAAAAATGAAAAAGCAGGAGCAGAAAACGGAAAGCGGAATCGTTTTGCCGGAAACGGCCAACGAAGATCGACCACAGATTGGAGAAGTGAAGGCCGTTGGAGAGAGCGAAAAAATCAAAGTCAAGGTTGGTGATGACGTTATTTTCGCCAAGTATAGCGGAACGGAAGTAAAAATCGACAAACAAGAGTATCTGATTCTGAAATCGGAAGATATCTTGGCTGTAGTTGAAAACTAGCAGACATTGGGGTAGGGAAGTTGCTCAAAATATCAAACTGAAAAATCTCATCTTTGTGGGTGAGATTTTTTCGTTAGGCTGAAAAACCGTTTTACTAATATTGTGCGACACTTCGGGGAGTGGAGGAGGGGAGAGGGGTAGGGAGGGTTGATTTGTAAATTAAAGAAAAAAGAGTTTTTCACTGCGATATGGGGACGGTTTTATCTCTCGAGTCATTATTTTTTTCGTCAGAGCGGTGAAGAAGGGGAGAAAAATTAATTTTGCGACCAGTTACTGATTTTCTTTATTTTCTGCCCCCAGGGTCAATTTTAGCAAAAATTGAAAAATTGACGTCCAAGGAAGAAAAAGAGGAATTAGACATTTTGGGGGAATAGACGCCTAAAGACACCACTTCAGGATTAAACCGGCCTTAA
>DAIOHD010000005.1:0-11076 GCA_036744835.1 Candidatus Magasanikiibacteriota bacterium
TTTAGTACTTTTCTAACTAATCTATAGAGATCGAATTTATTCGGTCTCTTTTTTTTGCTTCTAATATTTTTTATCTTTAGACTTTAAAAAAGGATTTTCAAAATCCAATTTTTAATTATTTGGAAAATTTTTAGATGAAAAAGTTATCGATCATTATTCCCGTTTACAACGAAGAAAAGACGGTTAAAGAACTTCTTGAAAAAATCTACGATTTAAAAATTCAAAATATAGAAAAAGAAATAGTCATTGTTGAGGACAATAGTCGGGATAAGAGCCGAGAAATAGTAAAAAATTTCTGCAAAAAACATCCTGATTGCAAGTTGATACTGCGAAAGAAACCCCAAGGCAAGGGCTACGCCGTTCGGGTTGGGCTGAAACATTCAACGGGGGAAATCCTAGCGATTCAAGATGCGGATTTAGAATATGATGTTAACGATTACCATAAATTGCTCAAGCCGTTTGTTGAGGGTAAGGCTAAGTTTGTTCTCGGCTCAAGGCATTTGAATGAAAATGGGGATAAAGTTCATATGATCAGAAAATTTCATGGTAAAGAAAGGCTGTACGCCTATTTGATGAATTTCGGAGGGATCGGTTTGCATAAATTTTTTAATATTCTTTACGGAACTAACATTTCGGACCCGACGACAATGTACAAGATTTTTACTCGAGATTTGTATAATAAGGTGGATCTGGTCGGTAGCTACTTTGAGTTAGATTGGGAAATAGTGGCTAAATTCGTTCGATTGGGATATTTGCCGCTTGAAATTCCAATAAAATATGATTCTCGAGGAATTAAAGACGGCAAAAAAGTGCGTTTGAGGCGGGATGTGAGTAAGTGGTTGGGAACAATTATTAAGTTTCGGTTCTTGCCTAAATCGAAAATTCTAAAATCTAAAAATGATGACTAAGAAAATATTGATAACTGGGGGAACGGGAGGAATCGGCTGCGAGATTACTCGGTCTTTAATTGCTGCCGGGCATACAGTGATAATTTGGTCTCGAGATGAGGAAAAATTTTTGGGTTACAAAAAAAATCTTGGCAGCAAAGGGAAAAACCTGTTTTTTCGAAAAGTTGATGTTAGTAAAGAGGATGAAGTGAGGGCGGCGTCAAAGGACATTGGTGAGATTGACATTCTGATTAACTCTGCGGCCGTTCTCTGGCCGACCCAATCCTTTATGGATTCTAAAATTGATGAATTGAGGCGATCAATTGATATTTCAATGTGGGGAACAATTTACACTTGTTACTACTTACTGCCACAACTAAGATTGGCAAAAAGAGGGAAGATAATAAATTTTAGCGGTGGCGGCGGCGCAAACGGTCGAAAAGACCACATGGCTTACAGCTTGAGTAAGACCGCCCTGATTCGTTTTACGGAAAATCTCGCGATTGAAAATCCGGAAGTGGATGTGAATATAATTGCTCCCGGAGCGCATAAAACCGGAATGTGGCAGGACGAAAAATGCGAATCTGCTCCGGAAAAATGGGGTTCAATGGAAGATTTGATTAATTTTTTTAATTTTTTAGTCAGTGACCAATCTGACGGAATTACTGGTAAATTTATTAATTACAGGGATGACTGGAGGTCCGATGAATTTATAAAAAAAATCAAAGAAGATACCGATTTTCTCACGCTCAGACGTATAGACGATTTTCAATTTACAAAAATAATAAAATCAAATGATTAATATAGCAATTATTGGGGCCGGGTTAATCGGTCGTAAAAGAGCGGGGGCTTTACCGAAGGAAATAAAAATTAAAACAGTTTGTGACTTAAACGAGGACATTGGACGTAAGCTGGCAGAAGATTTTGGTGCAAAATATGAAAAAGATTTCAATAAGGCTATTTCGGATTCTGAAATCCAAGCGGTTATTGTCGCAACTACAAATAATTTTTTAACCCCGATTGGGGTTGCGGCGATCAAAGAAGGTAAGCACGTTCTGCTCGAGAAGCCGGGAGCTAAAAATCCGGCTGAATTTCTTCAGCTGATCGAAGCTCAAAAAATTAATCCGGTTGTAGTGAGGATCGGCTATAATCATCGATATCATTTGGCTCTCGCCAAAGCGAAAGAGATTGTTGATTCCAAAGAATACGGCGAAGTTATGTTTATTCGAGCTAAATACGGGCACGGGGCAAGACTTGGTTACGGTGAAGAATGGCGCTTTGAGCCGGAAATTGCTGGGGGAGGTGAGCTTCTAGACCAAGGTTGCCACTTAATTGATCTTGCCAATATGTATCTTGGAGAAATGGAGACGGCAATCGGTTTTTCAGAAAAAATGTTTTGGTCGAAGAAGCTTGAAGACAATGCTTTCTTTACACTTCGTAATCAAAAAGGTCAGATTGCTCATTTGTCTGCCTCTTGCACCGAGTGGAAGAATATTTTTGTTTTTGAAATTATGCTGGAAAGAGCCAAGATCCAAATAAATGGAATAGGTAGAAGTTACGGCAAGGAAACAATTACCTTGTATAAAATGAAGCCGGAAATGGGGCCGCCGGAGGTTTCCGAAATTGATTTTCCGGAGGAAGATGTTTCCTGGAGCTTAGAAAACGCTGAATTTTTTGAGGCGATAGTCAAAAAAGATTTTTCGGACAAGAAGTTGCGAGAAGGTTACTACGCAATTAAAAAAGTTTTTGATATTTACGATTTCAGTAATCGGTACTCTAAAAATTAATTAAATTACTTATGAAAACTTTAGTTACTGGCGGTGCCGGTTTCATTGGTTCGCATATCGTTGATAGATTGGTTGAAAGAGGAGACGAGGTGGTTGTCTATGACAACATGTCAACGGGGATAGATGATTTCATTAATCATCATGAAGGAAAATCAAATTTCAGATTTGTGAAGGGAGATATTCTCGATCTGCCAAAATTGAAACAGGAGATGCAGGGGGTTGAACTGGTTTTTCATATGGCGGCTCACGCAGATGTGAGAAGTGGTTTCGAGGATCATAAAATTGATTTTGATCAAAATTTAGTGGGAACAATTAATGTTCTGGAGGCGATGAAAGAAACGGGAGCGAAGAAAATAGCCTTTGCTTCAACTTCTTCGGTCTATGGTGACGCGACGGTAATTCCCACGCCGGAAACTTATCCGTTTTTCCCAACCTCTCTTTACGGCTCCTCCAAGGCGGCGGCTGAGACCTATATTTCCGCTTTTTGCGAGTACTATGATATGACAGCCTATATTTTCCGTTTCGTTTCTTGGGTTGGTGAGCGCTATACTCACGGTCTAGTCTTCGATTTTTTAAAAAAGCTTGAAGCCGATTCGACTAAGTTGCACATTCTTGGTGATGGCACTCAGCGAAAATCCTATCTTTATGTTAAAGATGGGGTCGATGCCATATTTACGATTGTCGAAAAAGCTCAAGATAAAATTAATGTTTTCAACCTCGGGAATAATGAAATTTTGACAGTAGCGGAATCGGCTAAGGAAATCGTAGCGGAAGCTGGCTACAAGGATGTTGAGTTTGAATATGCCGGAGGAGATAAGGGCTGGATTGGAGACAACAAGTATGTGCTGCTGGATACTCAAAAATTGCAGTCTCTTGGTTGGCAGCCAACTAAGAACACGAGGGAGAGCCTTCGAATCACTACAAGATATTTGCAGGATAATCCGGAAATAATCAAAAAAAGAAGCGAAAAAAATGTTTAGCGCCACCCTTAAAAAAATCCCCGTTATTGGTCGAGTCTTCGAACTGATTTTTGAGCATCAAAAATTTGGTGAGAAGATGCGCTATATTTTTGTTGGCGGCTCGTGTGCGGTAGCGGATTTGTTTTTTCTTTATTTTTTGGTGGATGTCGCGGGTATTTGGTATCTTTATGCATCAGTTATTTCCTTCATTATGGTTGGATTTTTTGGCTATTTTGGACAAAAATATTTCACTTTTAGAAATGACTCGAAAAGTCACAAAAAGCAGATAATGATTTTTTATATCGTATCCGGCATCGGTCTGCTGATCAACTCTCTGTCCATGTATTTTTTTGTTAGTTTAATGGGCCTATGGTATCTTTTTGGTAGTATCGTAACCAAATTTATAGTTTTGATTTGGAATTTTACAGCAAGTAAATATATAACTTTTAGAAAATAATTTTTGAAAAGAGCACTATGGAAAAATGTATTATTTGTGGTTCTCGAAAATTTATAGAGTTAGGAAATATTAAGAATGGTGATTATGCTGAAAAATTTTTAAAAGAGCATTCTCTGATAAAATGCAAAAAATGTGGTCTTATTTCGATAAATCCTGTTCCGTCAAAAAAAATTTTAGAAGTTATCTACTCGAATCCAGAATATTCTGCTTGGACTACTGAAAAAGATAGCGAGAAAGAAAATATTAGACTTTCTAATTTTAAATATTATTTTAAGAAAATAAAAAGAAGAATTAAAAAAGGAAAACTACTTGATTGCGGTTGTGCTACCGGTTTTTTTTTGGACATAGCAAGAGAAAATAAATTTGATGTTTATGGTATTGAAATATCTGAAATTCCTTTTGCAATAGCAAACAAAAAACACAAAGATAGGATTTTTGAAGATGATTTTGAAGAAATAAAAATCGAAAAAGAATCTTTTGATCTCATTACAATGTTTGATTTTATAGAGCATACAATAAATCCTAGAGATATTCTTAAAAAAGCGCATGATATACTTGCAAGAGGTGGATTTCTTGTCATAACGACTCCGGATGCTGGATCTATGTCGATGAGAATAATGAAAAAAAGCCATACCAATTACATTTTGGAACACCTAAATATCTTTAACAAGAAAAATATTTCCAAACTGTTGAGTGATTTGGGCTTTGAAATTCAAGAAATTATCCCGGCTAGAAAAATACTAAGTTTGGATTATGCTGAAAAAGTATTCAAAACTCATAAAAATATTCTTTGGTATCCCACACATTTTTTGAATAGTCTTATTGGAAAATATAAGTTTTCTCCGATAAAAATTAGTTTTGGCGACATGCTTATAATAGCCAGAAAAAAGTAAAGAGCGTAATTTTTTAGAATAAAAAAATGAAATATTTGTTTAAAAAAGCGATTATTTTTTTAAACAAGAATGAGAATATTTGTTCTTCGCTGTTGTTTCTTTTAATCACAATTGTCTTTTTCTTTCCGGTTGTTTTTCAAGGAAAAACACTAACCACATCTATTTTGTGTGGAGGTGTCACTAGGAACGGGCCTTATGAGTATGATGGCCAAAGGCCGCCCATATTTCCAGCTAGAGATCCAGGTGCTTTTGCTTGGGTGGACGAACCACTCAGCGAGTATGTAGGGGAAAAGATAAAGGAAAATTGGAAAATTCCGATTTGGAATCCGAACATGGGTTTGGGGTATCCTATTTTAGGGGGAATTCAGGAAGGGGTTCTTTTTCCTCTTAATTATATTGTTTTCTTGTTTTCATCTCAGTTGGCTTGGGATATCCTTATGCTGGTTCGGGTTTTTTTGGCTGGGTTTGTTTCCTATCTTTTTGCTAGAAAGATCGGTTTGAGAAAAATCCCCTCTTTTTTGGCGGGAACAATTTTCATGTTTGGCGGCTATATGCTTGAGTACATTAATATGGCTCACTTAAGCACAGAGGTGTTAATCCCATTAGTTCTGCTAGCGGCGGAGAATTTTCTAATTAAAAAGAATATAAAAAATTTGATCTTCTACATTCTTGCAATTGTTTTGACTATCCTGCCGGGGATGCCGGAAGCAACTTTCTTTGCGGTTTTGCTGGGAGGATTTTGGTTTCTGTTTTCATTTTTGTTTATTCACGGGAAAAATCTAAAAAAAGAATGGGGAAAGGCTCTGGGTTTGTTTGTTTTTGCCAACTTGACAGCTCTTTTGACGTCAGCTATTCAATTGATTCCTTTTGTAGAATTTTTGAAAGAATCTTTTAACAGTCACGCCGGAACGGGTGTCGGTCTCGGGCATATTCCTTTTGACACTTTTTCCTCAATTTTTTCTCCTTTTTTGTTTAATCCTTTTTTGGGTGGGGTTAATTATTTCCCTTATTTTGGTGTAGCTGCTTCGCTCCTAGCTGGAATAGCCATTTTGAGCATAAAAAATTTTAACGGTACAGAAAGAAGGATTGTTCTGTTTTTTTCTTTTTTTGCTCTGATCGGACTGGCGAAAATTTTCGGTTTCCCGTTGGTTAATTGGATAGGGGCTTTGCCGATTTTTGAGACATTAATTTATCCCAAGTATGGAGTTCCGGCTATCGCTTTCTCTTTTTCTATTCTTTCCGCCTACGGATTATCCATTTTGAGTCGTAAAGAAATCAGTTACCCCAATTTCAAGATCTTCGCCCTTTTCTTAATTTTTATCGCCTCTTTTGTCTATACGGTTTACGAAAATACAGTTCAAATTGTTGATGCCAATGGAGCCATAAATGGCCTGACAAATTATTATATTGATTATTTCGAGTTTGACGAGCCAAAAATTTTTTTTGAAAATGGGATAGAATCTGGCGGATTTTTACTGGCGATCTTTCTTTTTATTATAGTTTTGTTTTTAGGCTTTTGGGTATTGATTGCAAACATTTTAAGGGGCGGAAAAAAATGGCCGATCTTTATTGTATTTTTTGTTTTTTGCGATCTTTGGTTCTATTCGAAATTATTTATTCGGGCCGATCGCTACGATACTTTTAAGAAGGCCCCATTTGTCGAATTTTTGGAAACAGAAAAAAACAAAGATTGGCCTCATCGTATTTACGGCCAAACGGCCTATCTTTATCCAAACACTTCAAGCGTCTTTGGTCTGCAGGATATTCGTATTTTAATGGCTCTGGTAGATGAGAGATATTTTGAGTTTTTGGAAAATGTTGCCGGTGTTTCAGCTGAAGAGCTAAACACGGTTCGTTTTACCGGAGAGAATCCGATTGATTTGGAAAACAGGGCTTTGGATCTCTTGAATGTTAAATATTTCATTAAAGATGCAACCTCAAATGATGTTTTCGCTGAAAAAATTTTTGCTAGCGGTCAAAAAACCAATGAGAAAAATATTAGCTTATCGCAATCGTTACTCAACAAAAAACCTTTGAGCGGCCTGTTGCTTCACGCACCTTCGAAACTCGAATTCAATCTGCCAATAGATGAAAAGAGCAACAACATTTTTTTCGAATACGGAATA
This sequence comes from Candidatus Magasanikiibacteriota bacterium, assembly GCA_036744835.1. GTDB lineage: Bacteria > Patescibacteriota > Patescibacteriia > Magasanikbacterales > GWA2-37-8 > JAKLGL01. The sequence goes on from DAIOHD010000005.1 coordinate 7,110, forward strand.
GCGGATTCGGGAGCGAAAAAGAGCAACGGAGTTCTTTTTACGGTCAGGTACGACTGCGGTGGCGGAGAGCGAGAAATCGTGAGTGACTTGGTCAATCCGGTTGCGGAAAAAAAATACAGAGATTGGCAAAAGGCAAGTCTCGATCTCTCGAGCTGTTTAAACAAGGAGGCGAAAATTATCTTTGAGTCGAAAGACAACGGAAATAATGCCTTTGATCATTTTTTTGTCGGCAATTTTCTGTTTAATGAGAGGAATTTAGTTTATGACAAAGAGGTCCAAATCGTTAAAAATGAAGATTATATTCCAAGAGTTTTTGTAGCTGATAAGGCTAGGGTGCTTTCTGACAAAAAAGAAATATTCAAGATGCTAAACGATCCGAATTTTGATATCCGCAGAGAGGTTATTTTGGAAGGGAGTCTGCCCACCAGATATTTGACAAAAAAAGAAAGCGGGTCCGCGTCGGATGATTCTAACGCTACCATAAAAAGCTATGAGGCTGAAAAAGTGACAATTGATGTTTCTATGAAGAATGACGGCTTTCTTGTTCTGCTGGACCAATACTATCCGGGCTGGAAAGCTTTTGTCGACGGAAAAGAAACGGAAATATATCCGACAGACTATGTTTTTCGTTCGATTTACCTAACTAAAGGAAATCATAAAGTTGAGTTCATTTATGACCCAATAAGCTATAAGGCAGGCAAATATATTACGATTGTTACTATTTTGTTTTTATTGGCACTTTATGTTTTCAGAAAAAAAATTGATAACAAGCTTTTTAGTAAAGAAAAAGAAAAAAGGGCTTAAAGCTTTTTTATCCACTCCCAAGTTTTCTTGATACCCTGCTCTAGATTTGTTTTTGAAGAGTATTCAATTTCTGACTCAGCTCTTCTTACGTTGAGAATAATGCTTTTTAGGTCTGATTTTCTTTCCGCTTCGATTTGCAAGGAAATTTTTTTCTTAGTTATTTTACCCATAATCGCCAGCAGTTCGTTGATGGAAGTGCCAATCCCGCTACCGATATTGTAAATTCGGTAAAAACTTTTCTTTTTAAAGGCTAGTCGTTTGATATTCTGAATGGTGTCATCGATGAAAATATAATCTCGGACATTATTCCCGTCACCAAAAACCGTGACAGGCTGATTATTTTTTATCAGATTAAGAAAAATCGGGATAATTCCTTGGTTCCCAACGACATTTTGGAGCGGTCCGTAAGGATTAGAGAGTCTTAAAATAAGATAATCCAAGCCATGGGTTAGCCTGAAGTATTCGAGATATTTTTCTATGCCCAATTTTGAAATAGCGTAAGGAGAGATTGGATTAAGACAATCTGATTCAGTGTAGCTTTCCCTGTTTTGATTACCGTAGATTGCTCCTCCCGATGAAGGAAATATGACTTTTTTCACTTTTGCTTTGGTGCATTCATCTAATAGCTCAACTGTTCCTTTAAGGTTGGTTTCTATGTCGATGATCGGATCGTTCATTGAAGATCCGGGAGTCGTGAAGGAAACGAAGTGAAAAACATAATCAACGCTATCTAAAGCGCTTTTTAAATCTTCTCGATTAAGAAAATTACCTTGAAAAATTTCTAAATCTTGGTTTTTTCGGTATTTTTCCAGGTTACGAGATTTTCCATCTTGAAAAAGATCGAAGGCACGAACGCGATATTTTTTTTCTTTTAGCAGAGAGATTGTCAGGTTGCTACCCAAAAATCCGTCGGCCCCTAAAACCAGTATTTTTAATTTCTTGTCCATAAATTTTATTTAGTTCCTTTATATTGGCCGAATTGTTCCGCGAAATGGATAATCGGGCTGTAGAGGACAGCTTCCATTTTTTCGAAAGTATTCGGTCGATAACTATTTATTTGAGAGAAATCTCTTTGAACCTGATGAATTGTATTCTGAAGAGCATGCTTTAAGGTTGGCACATTTTTGATTCCTAAAAATTTGGTGTGATATTCTGAGTCTATGAGATTGCGGCGGTAAGTTTTTAGCAAACTGTAATCGTGAGAATGGAAAACTTTCGATTTTGGCTCAAAAATTATTTTCTTTCCGTCGTCTAGAGCCATTTTGGCAAATTCGACGTCCTCGGCAAACTCAACATCGATAACCGGTTTGCTGAGCAGATAGTTCTTCCTAACACAGGAAGAAACGTCGTTGAAAAAATAATAATTCAATCTTTTTTCATAAAAGGTTAGCTTATTAAATTCTTCTTGATTCTTGATTTCCGCGCTAATTTTTTCTTTTCGGCCGGAAAGATCGTTATCTACTTCTATTTTTTTGAGAAGGCAGGCCGCTTTTCTTGGTAAAACGCGGCTACACACACCAACCACCCTAGGATCTTTAAAATTCTTGGTAATATTTTTTAGCCAATTTTTATTAGCGGGGGTGGCGTCCTGAGTTAGAAAAACCACCAACTCGCCCTCGGCTAACTCCGCTCCCAGTCTTCTGGTTTTGCCGTGACCGAATTCCGTTTTTTTTATTTCTTTGATCCTAATATTCGGATATTTTTTGAGTAGAGAAATCGTTTCATCGGTTGATGCGGAATCAATGGCAATTACCTCAAAATCATCCTTGAATTCTTGGCTAAAAACCGCTCTCAAGGTGTTTTCGAGGTGATCCTTTATTCCGTTGTATGTAAGTATTACTATTGAAATTTCAGTTTTATTCATATTTTTTTAATCCCTAACACTTGTTAAGTGTGCTTAACAAAAAAGCTACATATTTGTTGAAGTTGAAATCATTTTCTATCATTTTTTTTCTTCTTTCAGAAAAATTTTTCCTATCGTTATTGTCAGATAATAATTTTATTAATTCTTTTGACATGGCTTCGGTATCAAGATAAGGAACGGGGACGCCAACACCTCCTTTTAATATTTCCGGAATCCCTCCAGAATTTTCAAAAGCTAAAACGGGCAGACCGCAGTCCATTGCCATTAAAACTACCGTGGGGAAAGGGTCCTCCCTTGAAGTTAGCAAAAATATATCTGCACCAGCGAAATATATTGATGGATCATTTTCGAAATCGTGAAAATGAATTTTTTGTGTGAACTCTTTGTTTATAAATTTTCGTTTTAATTTTTTAAGTAATAGAGTGTCTATCTGTCCCAACCAAATAAATTCGGTATTTTTCTCTCCGGAATCAAACACTCTGTTCGCAACATCGTAAAACAAATCAAGACCTTTTCTTTTATCAGCATATCCGCAGGACAGAACAATTTTTGATCTAGAAGGTAACTTCAGTTTTTTTATTAACAATTTTTTAGCTAGACCTCTGTTATTTTTAAACTTATTCTTAAAGCATAATCCCTGGGGGCGAACTATCGAATCTTTGAACCTGAAACTAAATATTTTAGAAAATTCATCTTTAACAAAATTTGCAGAAAAAATTATTTTTTTAGAGTGCTTTAAGATATTTATTAAGGCATCCATGAAGCCAAAGTCCAGTATAGTTTTGGATTGCTCATGAATTAAGTTAATATAAATAAAACTGTGATCGTGTAGAAAAGGGACCAGTGCCCCACTTACGACAGAATTGCAAATGCACTTTTTTACCCCAATTTTTTTTATAGTTTTAAAAATCGTATTAACTTCTTGAATATTGTTTAACGGACTATCTATCGGTTGATTTAAATTTATGAATAATCCAGATTGCTCAAGCCGACTTTCTATTGCCCCACCGTTTATAGCCAAAATAATTACTTTTTTATTAAACTTGTCGCTTACCAGGCTTTTGGCAATGTCAGAGACCAGTATGGGTGCTCCGGTTGAGGAAGCGTCATGAGATATGAGTAAAATAATTTCCTCTTTGTTCTTCTTTGAAAATTCTTTAATTTGTTGAATTACATTCTTTTCTTTTTTATGTGTCCCAGTCAAACAATATATTCCAGCAGTTTCAGTTTTTGGTTTCTCTTTCTTAACAAAATATTCTTTGCCGTGTAAGAGGTATTTTGGAATGCACCATAAAAATC
>DAIOHD010000006.1:0-3411 GCA_036744835.1 Candidatus Magasanikiibacteriota bacterium
ATCAAATCTTACACACTTCTCGCCTTGCTGATGCGGTTCCAAACCAGCCGACAAAACTTTCATTGATCAACATCGCAAAACCTTGCCAATTTTGGATATCGTCTAGCATACCAAGTTTCCACTTCGCGAATATCATCTTTATTTAAGCCATACATTTCATAAACCAATTTGTCGATCTCTTTTTGCTCATTGCCCATATAATCATAGCGAGGATTTTGCTTTTGTTTATCTATGATTTTACTAGTTAGATCCTCAATTTTTTGATTTTTATAAAACAATAATGGTACTTCCTTTAACTGATCTACATCCGAGGCTACAGTATGCTGTCTATAATTTTTGAATAAATATTTAAAAAATTTACTATTTAAATTACCAATTAATGCTATATTATCTAATTTAGGAAAAATACCTGATCCATTAGCATCAAATGGTCCGGTCGTTTTTATTCTGAAAGTCGGAGAATATTCACCCCTAAAAGAGAATGTTAAACCTTTTTGAAAATAAAAGGTTTTATTTCTATGATAGTGTTTATTAATAACAATTTCTTTTCTCCAATCTAAAAAATATTGTGTAGGAACATAATAATTAGGAAGCCAACCATTACTAACATCCGATTTACCACCCTTATTCAAGGGTATTATATGTCTGCCTTCATACTTACCGGGATCGACTCCATTTATTTTTTCTTCTTCGGAAAATAATTCAATTTCTCGTTCAGAAATAATTAATTCTTTTTTTACAACAGAAAAAGACCCCCTCGTTTCATTATTTAGTTTAAATACTTTTGGAGTATAGGAATCCATACCTTTTTTAATTTCTGCCACATCTCCAAAGCGAATTAGCTCAATAATTTTATTGTTGAATTTTATTTTCCTGACTTTTATTCTACTTCCAACAATTTCTCTCTCTTCGGTTTCGCAATTAGTATCATTCATTAGAGAAAATAGTTTGGGGCTACCAACAAAAATAGGCAAATTAGAATTGGTTTTAATAAGATTCTGCTCATATTCATAGACCGCAAACTTAGGTGTGGACTGACCAATAAAATCTTTAAGATTGTAAAGTTTTTTTTGCAATTCCTCATTCTCTTTACGAGTGGATATATTAGTCAAATCAGCAACAATAACATTACTATTGTTATTTGAAAGATTGACGAGGTTCAAGATGCAGGCGCTAACGGTAGCTTCGAAACAATCTTGATGGATACGAATAATTTTATGCAACTGTTTTTCAACAACTTGTTCCCGTAGATGTCTGTGCGTTTTAATTGTCATCCAGGTATCAGAAACAATATACGATAAAAATCCACCAATTTTCAAAAGTCTTCTCAATGTAAAAGAAATAAATACCCCATAACTATCCTTACTGCTTAATTGATATTGATTTTTAAGGCTTTCTTCTACCTTCACACCATAAGGTGGATTCCCAATCACTATATCAAACCCGCCTCTTTCAAAAACTTCCGCAAAATAAAGTTTCCACAAGAAAAACGGTCTATTTTTTGAATTTTTAAACTTTTCTAGATCTTTAAGTTTGGATAACTCACCTTCTTTTCTTAAAGTGGATTCTATCAAGTCCCATTCTATTTTATGAATTTGATTTCTGACAAAGTCTTTTGCTTTTTTGTCATTAGCTTCAAAAAATTCTTTATGTAACTTTTTTAAACTTTCTCTTTTTTGTTTAGCTTCGTCTTGAGTATCAAAAAGGCCAATCGGTTCTTCCTTATCTTTTGGTTGAGATAATCTTTTTATTTGTTTAGCTAAAGATTTCAATTCATTGTTTAACGCTAACTGCCTTGTTTTGGTCAACTGATTTTTAGCGTGCAGAGAAAGATATTCGTTTTGTAATTTAAATTGTCTCCTTCTTGTTTCTTCAATTTGTATTTGTATGTTTTCCTGAGCCTCTAAAAGCTTTTCGTCAAAAAGCTTAATCCCTTCGTATTCTTCCAAAAGACTATTTCCTTGCATAATTTTGAAATCTAAATTAGGCAAAGGCTGGATATCTTTCTTATCCTCATCAACTAAAAGAGAGATAAAAAATCTTAATTTGGTAATCTCTACTGCTATTTGTTGTATGTCAACACCATAAATGCAATTTTGGATCAAATATAATTTACGCCAGTAATCGGGTTGTTTAGTGTCAAAATAATTTTTAATCTCTTTTTTTATTTTATTACGAACGTTGATGTCGGGAATTAATTCAGTAGCTCTAGTTTGTGCTTCTTTCCATAAATTGTTGTCCTTGTCGACTCTTCCTAAGATAAAAACCATTCTATTTAAAATGCCCATCGGAAAAGCACCAGAGCCAACTGCCGGATCAACGATTTTTACACTTTCAATAAGATTAACTAATTTTCTAGACTCTACTTCATCAAAGGGATTTTCTTGATATTTATTAGAAAAAAGTCTCTCTAGTTTCTCATCGATTTTTTCAATGTCTGCTAAATGAGTTTTAAAATATGCTTTTAACGATTCCACCACCATGTAATCGACAACCTCCCTCGGTGTATAATAACTACCAGTAGCTTTACGAGCGGTAGTTGATGTCTCAGGATTAAAACTAGCAAGCAAATTTTCGAAAACTCTTCCTAAGAGTTCTGGGTCCAGAGCAATGTCTGCATCATCAGGCGAGTTCTCGTCGATAGTAAAATTAAAAGAAGATAGGATTTCAATTAATCCTCGTACTTTATAGTTTTTATTTTTCGTACCATAAGCTTTGTTTAAATCAACTTTTTTTTCTGTGGCGAAAAATAAAAGATTCGGAACTTGAGGTTGATTGTCTTTTTTGCTTTCAGTAAAACCGTCAACATAATGATTGTTTTTGCGATCGTCTAAACACTCAAACAATCCTCCGTTTAAAAAGGGAATATTGTCAAAATATTCTTTCAATTTTTCTGGGTTTTTAAATAATTTTTGATATCGATATACATTATCATTACCTCTGTCCGGATTTATACCTTTATAGCCCCTAATCTCGCTCCTAAAATCTCTTTTTTCTTTTTTAGTGCTCAATGTCGCAAAAAATAAGTTTTGCAAAATCGCTTTATAATAGCTTGATTCACCCTCTTCTAAGTTTCTTAATATACTTCCGATTTTCTGTTTGTTGAACAAATCTTTGTTTATAAGATCCTGCTCCCGCATAAACCAAATAAAGATCATTCTAGTAATCAAGCGAATGATGGAAATATTATCCCTTTCGTCTAAGGTTTTTTCTGCGTCTTTAGGAAATTGGCATTGAGAAACTGCCCAAAAATACCAATTAGCTATATCTTGATAAAACTCTTTGGTAACTTTCTCAACTGAGAAAGCTTCTTTTATATCATCAAGCGTCAAAAAGTCACCGTTGCCGATTCTTTGCAAAAAAGTTTTGTTGGTTAGTTCCTTATTAACAAAATATGTAAATCGCTTAAAG